>NZ_JBLUPX010000015.1:0-107132 GCF_048068235.1 Pseudomonas sp. NY15364
GTGATGGGTGCCCGTCGGTTGATCGAGCTGTTGGGGTAAATCCCGCTTTCCATTTCCAAGCATCAAAAACACCAACGCCCCGAACCAGTCGGGGCGTTGGATTTTTCTGGCATCAGTGCGTTTTCACACGCTCTGGTTCAGGCGGCTTTTTTCACCATGACGATCAGATACTCAGTACCTTGTCGCCACGCGCGATACCGGTGACGCCACTGCGTACAGTTTCCAGGATCGATGCAGTGCCAACGGCCTGGATAAAGCTATCCAGCTTGTCGCTGGTACCGGTCAACTGCACGGTGTAGACGCTACTGGTCACATCCACGATCTGGCCGCGGAAGATGTCGGTAGTACGCTTGACCTCGGCACGCTGAGCGCCAGTGGCCTTGATCTTGACCAGCATCAGCTCGCGCTCGATATGGGCGCTTTCCGACAGGTTGACCAGCTTGACTACCTCGACCAGTTTGTTGAGGTTCTTGGTGATCTGCTCGATCACCTCATCCTGCCCAACGGTGGTGAGGGTCAGGCGCGACAGCGTCGGATCCTCGGTTGGCGCAACGGTGAGGCTTTCGATGTTGTAGTTACGCTGGGAGAACAGACCAACCACGCGCGACAGGGCGCCCGGCTCGTTTTCCAGCAGCAGGGAAATGATGTGTCGCATCTTAGGTCCGCTCCGTCTTGCTCAGCCACATGTCACGCATCGCACCGTCTCTGATCTGCATCGGATAGACGTGCTCGCTGGAATCCACCGCGATGTCGAGGAACACCAGGCGATTCTTCAAGGCAAAGGCTTCCTCCAGCTTGGGCTTGAGGTCCTTCAGCGAAGTGATGCGCATGCCGACGTGGCCATAAGCCTCGGCCAGTTTGACGAAGTCCGGCAGCGACTCCATGTAGGAGTGCGAATAACGGCTGTTGTACTGCATGTCCTGCCATTGGCGGACCATGCCGAGAGCACCGTTGTTCAGGTTAACGATCTTAACCGGCAGGTCGTACTGCAGGCAGGTCGACAGCTCCTGGATGTTCATCTGGATGCTGCCCTCGCCAGTGACGCACGCCACATCAGCATCCGGGAAGTTCAGCTTGATGCCCATCGCAGCCGGGAAACCAAAGCCCATGGTGCCCAGGCCGCCGGAGTTGATCCAGCGATTGGGCTTGTTGAAGCGGTAGTACTGCGCCGCGAACATCTGGTGCTGACCCACATCGGAGGTGATGAAAGCATCGCCCTTGGTCACGTCGCACAGGGTTTCGATCACGGTCTGCGGCTTGATGATCGAACCGTCGCCCTCGTTGTAAGGGAACAAACGGCCGCTACCGCGCCATTCTTCGATCTGCTTCCACCAGCTGGCAACGGTGTCCTTGTTCGGGGTTTCGCCGATTTCCTTGAGGATGGCGACCATTTCGCTCAGCACACTGTCCACCGGGCCAACGATCGGGATGTCAGCCTTGATGGTCTTGGAGATCGAAGCCGGATCGATGTCGATGTGAATGATCTTGGCGTTGGGGCAGAACTTGGCCGCACCGTTGATCACGCGGTCATCGAAGCGCGCACCGACGGCCAGAATCACGTCAGCATGGTGCATGGTCAGGTTGGCGGTGTAGCTGCCGTGCATGCCGAGCATGCCGATGAACTGGCGGTCGGTACCCGGATAGCCACCGAGGCCCATCAGGGTGTTGGTCACCGGCAGGTTGAGCATCTGCGCCAGCTCGGTAAGCGGCGCAGAGGCACCGCCCATGATCACGCCACCGCCGGAGTACATGACCGGACGCTTCGCGGCCAGCAGCATCTCGGCCGCCTTGCGGATCTGGCCGGAGTGACCACGTACCGCCGGGCTGTAGGAGCGCAGCTTGACCTTCTTCGGATAGACGTATTCGAACTTCTGGGTCGGATCGCCCATGTCTTTCGGAATGTCGACCACGACCGGACCGGGACGACCGGACTCGGCGAGATAGAACGCCTTCTTCAGCACCTCGGGGATTTCCGACGGGTGCTTGATGATGAAGCTGTGCTTCACGATCGGGCGGGAAATACCGACCATGTCGGTTTCCTGGAAGGCATCGGTGCCGACCATGGCGCTCGGCACCTGGCCGGAGATCACCACCATCGGAATGGAATCCATGTAGGCAGTCGCAATACCGGTGATGGCATTGGTCGCGCCAGGGCCAGAGGTCACCAGCACCACACCGGCCTTGCCGGTGGCGCGGGCATAGCCGTCAGCCATATGGGTCGCTGCCTGTTCATGACGCACCAGGATGTGAGTCACTTCCGGTTCTTTGAACAGGGCATCGTAAATGTGCAGGAGAGCACCGCCAGGGTACCCATAGATATGCTTAACGCCTTCGTCACGCAGGAAGCGGACGACCATTTCAGCGCCGGATAAAAGCTCCACGTTGTTCACCTCTTGAACGCCAGTATGCCACCCGCCAACGGGCAGCCCTAAGTAGGTTCTTACTGTCAGCGGACACGCACGACGGTGATCGTGGATTCGAAACATCAGCTTGACGAGTAACGGAGCAGCCCATGGTCTTGCGGGGCTGGCCCTCCCAGCGCGAGGTAACGCGTAGCGGGTGTCACGGTTCGGCGCGGGTAGCGCCTCTTTTCCCCGAGCTGAAGGACGCTTGCGGCGGACTCCACTACGGGGGCAGGCTGAATTGTTCGGGTTCGGCGAGGGCAAGTCAAGCGATGGCTAACCTATTATTCAACCTGCTGCTGTGACGCAGCGCAGGATGAAGATTGCCGGCTTTTGGTTATAGTAACCATCAGCACCGCCGCTCTCGATAAAGGAAACAGCATGCGCCACATGATTCTTACTGGCACCTTGATGCTCGCGTTGAGCACGTCCGCCATGGCCAGCCAGGTGTACAAGTGGGTAGATGACAAAGGCGTGCCCCACTTTGGCGCGCAACCTCCGCAGGGCCAACAGGCCACGACCATCAATACTGCAGCACCACCTCCCCGACCGGCACCCAGTGAGCCGGCACCCAGTTTCGATGAACAGCTCGACCCCGAACAGGCGGCTATCGACAAGAAGGTCAAGGAAGATGTGGCGAAGCAGGAAGCCGAGCGTAAGCAGTACTGCGAGACAGCACGCACCAATCTGGCTCAGCTGGAAAACAATCCACGAGTCAGGATTGAAGATGGTGGCGAGCTGCGCCGTATTGGCGAAGATGAGCGCCAGGAGCGCATCGCGGAGCTGAAGAAGTCCATCACGGAAAGCTGCAAGTAATGGACTACGTGCACGCCATCAGGGCGTGCGCGTGATCAGTCGATCGAACTCGCCGAGGAGTTCAAGCAGCCGGCGCGCAATGCCCGGCTGCTGCTGATAGACCATCTCGGCCATCGCCTGAATACCCGACACCGACGGCAAGGCAGCGCCGCTTTCCAGTAGCACTTTCATTCGCGGCAGAAAAATCCACTGCAGCCATTGCTCGAACGTCAGCGTATCGACACAGAACGGCTCCGGGCTGGCAAGGGCCTCGGCGCTGGGCGCTTCCTCCTGCCACCAACCCAGCACACGCAACTCACGCTCGATCAGCAGCAAGTGTTCGGCCAGTGCGCTCACGCGAGCATCCATCAGAGATTGACTCGTGCGCGCTCACGGGCCTGGGCAGCACCAGCGGGATCACCCTGCCCCTCGCGAGCGCGGGCAATCAGATCCCACAGGCTGGCCTGCAGTGCCGGGCGGCCACTGGCTTGAGTCAGACCACGACGTGCCAGTTGCTCGGCCTGCGCTGCATCGCCTTGAGCCATACGTACCTCGGCAAGGCGGTAGAGCACCTGCGGCTCACGCGGTGCGATGCGCTGGGCACGCTCCAGGCTGGAGGCGGCACCATTCAGATCGCCACCGCCCTGCTGCTGTTGAGCAGTGGTCAGCAGCGCGAGAACCGGTCCATCCAGTTGCTCGTCGGCCGCCAGGCCACCGCCGCTGGGAATGCCACTGGGCACGCTCGGTGCCGAGGAACCAAAACTGCCTTGGCTCGGCGCAGAAGGTTGACTGCTCACGGGTGGATCAAAGGTCAGGCCGCCACTGGAGGTGATCGGCTGTGAGTCTGTCTGCAGCGGCGTGGAGACCGCACCCTGCGGCACCATCACGACAACCCCGGAGTCTTCCTCAATACGCTGCGGCGTAGCTGCGGGGGCTTGGCTGGTCGACGGACCAGAACCACCCGACGATAGCGGAGAGCCGGCATCGATCACCGGAATCGAACCCTGCGGCACCGTACTGCAACCACTCAGAACCGCTGTTGCCAGCATCGTGGCAAGCCACTTCTTGTTCACATCCAATCCTCTTCAGGTAACACCGAGCCACTCGACTCGGCCGTTATTCCAACCAACCCTTGACCCAATCCATCACCGACTCGACGGGTGCCTGGATACCGCAAGCGGAGCCCGGGGCAGGTTCACTGCCGCGAATATAAGGCATCTGTACCGCATTCGGGCAGCCCGAAGCCGAGCCCAGACCCGTCTGACGATCCACCCAAGCCTGGGTGACGTTGTCCGGCATCGGCATATCCAGCGGCAGGGGATCAGCCTTGCGCATAAAGCCGGTCCAGACCTGCAGCGCACCGGTCGCACCGGTCAGCGGGGTTGGGCCATTGTCATCGCGCCCCAGCCACACCACCGACAGCAGATCCTGACTGAAGCCAGCGAACCAGCTGTCACGCGAGTCGTTACTGGTGCCGGTCTTGCCCGCCAGATTCAGCGAGCTGGGCAGTTGGCTGTACACCGAACGCCCCGTGCCTTCACGCATGGTGCGCTGCATGGCGTTCTGCACCAGGTAAATGGCTCCCGGATCAAAACGTTGCTGGATCTTGAATGGATAGCGCCCGAGCGGCTCGCCGTCAGCAGTCAATACGCTGCGAATGCCGCGCAACGGCGTGTTGAAACCACCATTGGCCAGGGTCTGGTACATGCCTGCCACTTCCATCGGCGTCAGAGCCCCAGCACCGAGCAGCATCGACGGATAGGCCGGCCACTTGCGCTCGACGCCCAATCGCTCGAGAGTCTTGAGCACATTGGGCACGCCGATCTCCAGGCCGAGCTTGGCCGTAGACAGGTTGTAGGAGTGCGCCAGCCCCTGATACAGGTAGATGGTGCCGTGAGCCTTGCGGTCATAGTTCTGCGGCGTCCAGACCTGGCCGTCCTGCCCCTTGATGGAGAAGGGTTCATCCTCCAGCCAACTGGTCAGGGTGTACTGGCTGGGACGCTCCAGCGCCGACAGGTAGATCGCCGGTTTGATCAGCGAACCTATCGGCCGCACGGCGTCCAGCGCTCGGTTGAAGCCAGCAAACCGCGGCTGACGGCTGCCAATCAATGCCTGAATTTCCCCGGTCTCGGGGTTGGTCACGACCATACCGGCCTGCACTTCATCTACGCCTTTGCGTCCGGCCAGGCGCTTGAGCGTCTCGGCCAGCGCCTCTTCAGCCTTGAGCTGCAGAATCGGATCGAAACTGGTGAAGATGCGCAGGCCTTCTTCGGTCAGATCCTGCTCACGATAATCCTCACGCAACTGACGCTTGACCAGGTCGAGGAACGCCGGGAACGAGCTGTCAGCCATGCTGCCGCGCGCGCTCACGCCGAGCGGCTTCTGTTTGGCCGTCGCGGCTTCTTCGGGGGTGATCGAGCCTTGTTCGGCAAGCAGGTCGAGTACCAGATTGCGGCGCGCCAGCGCACGCTCGGGATTGCGCCGCGGGTTGAAGTAGGTGGGGCCTTTGACCATGCCCACCAGCAACGCGACCTGCTCCAGCTTCAGTTCGGATACCGGCTGACTGAAGAAGTACTGGCTGGCGAGACCGAAGCCATGCACGGCGCGCTGACCGTCCTGACCGAGGAACACCTCGTTCATATAGGCTTCGAGAATCTCGCGCTTGTCGTAATGCAGCTCCAGCAGCACCGCCATCATCGCTTCGGTGCCCTTACGCAGCAGGGTACGCTCGTTGGTCAGGTAGAAGTTCTTCACCAACTGCTGGGTCAGGGTGCTGCCGCCCTGCACCAGGCGACCGGAGGAGGCGTTGATCCACAGCGCGCGGGCAATACCCTTGGGCGATACGCCGAAGTGTTCGAAATAGTCGCGATCCTCGACCGCCACCAATGCATCGATCAGATAGGCCGGCACCTGATCCAGCTTGATCAGAATGCGATCTTCCTGGTGCGCCGGGTAAAGCCCGCCAATCAGCATCGGTTCAAGCCGCGCCACCGCCAGATTGCTGCCATCGGCCTGGGTAAGCCCGGCCACATAATCGCCAGAGAAGCGCACCCGGACTTTCCGTGCGGGCTCGGCGCCCTCGTAGAACTGAAAGCCGCGACTGTTAAGTTCGATGTTGTTACCCGCCACCGATACCGCGCCAGGTCCATTGACCGTGCTTTCACGGCGATAGCCCAGGGCGTCGAGTTCGCGCAGGAAGTCATCCTTGGCCAATTTCTGGCCCACGAAGAGCTCCAGCGGTCTGGCGTAGACTTTTGCGGGCACGGTCCAGCGCTTGCCGGAGAATTTTTCCTGCACCACGGCATCGAGGTAAACGGCGAATCCAGCAAGGATCACCAGGCCAACCAGACCGAGCTTGAGGCCCCATGCAAGCCAGGGACGCATGCCGGACGAGCGGGATTTTTTGTTTGAGCGGGGGGAGCGTTTTCGAGTCATGGCGGGATTATACGCACTTTACATAGGGGCCAGCAGGCCGCCCGGATGGTTTGCAGAGCAGCTCACAGCGGCCATAATGCCCAGCTCGAACAGCGTCTAGAACAAGGATCGAACGTGAGCCAAGCCCTGATTGCCGCATTGCAGAACCCGGCCCTGTATCCGCACCCTGTGGATGGGTTTCAGGTCATTGAGACCCACATTTCCTGGGTTTTGCTCACTGGCCCATACGCCTACAAGATCAAAAAACCGGTCAACTTCGGTTTTCTCGATTTCACCGAGCTCGATGCACGCCGTCATTTCTGCAAAGAAGAGCTGCGCCTCAACCAGCGATTGGCCAAGGATTTGTATCTGGACGTGTTGCCGATCAGCGGCAGTGAAGACGCACCCAGCCTCGACCGCGGTACGCCTGCCATCGAATATGCGCTGAAAATGCGTCAGTTCCCGCAGGAGCAACTGCTCAGCGCTATTCAGGCCCGCGGCGAACTGAACGACGCCCATATCGACGCCCTGGCCGAGCAGATCGCCACTTTTCACCTGAACGCACCGAAGGTACCGCAGGATCATCCGCTGGGCACTGCCGAAGCGGTAATGGTTCCGGTACAACAAAATTTCGAGCAGATTCGTCCGATGCTCAGCGAGCAGGCAGACCTGCAGCAACTCGACGCCCTCGAGGCCTGGGCTCAGTCCAGCTACGAACGCCTGCAACCACTGCTGAACGAACGCAAGACACAGGGTTTCATCCGCGAATGCCACGGTGATATTCACCTGGGCAACGCCGCTCAGATCGACGGTCACGTAGTGCTGTTCGACTGCATCGAGTTCAACGAACCCTTCCGTTTTACCGACGTCACCGCCGATATCGCCTTCCTCGCGATGGACCTAGAAGACCGCGGCCTCAAGTGCCTGGCACGCCGCTTCATCAGCGGCTGGCTGGAGCGCACCGGCGACTATGCAGCCCTGCAACTGCTGAATTTCTACAAGGCCTACCGCGCCATGGTTCGTGGCAAAGTCGCGTTGTTCCGCCTGGGTCAGGAACAGGACTCGGTGCAGCGAGCGGTGATCCTGCGCCAGTACCGTGGCTACGCCGCTCTGGCGGAGAGCTACAGCGCCATTCCATCGCCCTTCCTGGCCATCACCCATGGCGTATCGGCTGTAGGTAAAAGCCATGTCGCCATGCGCCTGGTCGAAGCGCTGGGCACCATTCGCCTGCGCTCCGACATCGAGCGCAAGCGCCTGTTCGGCGAGCAAAGTGCCGAAGCCAAGGACCAGTTAAGCGCCGGCATCTACAGCACCGACGCCAGCCAGGCGACTTACCAGCGCCTGCACCAACTGGCGCGCCAGGCACTACTGGCAGGCTTTCCCGTGGTTATCGACGCAACCTATCTCAAGTCAGCTCAACGCCAGGCTGCCAGCGAAGTCGCCGAAGAGACTGGTGTGCCGTTCCTGATTCTCGACTGCCATGCGCCGCAAGCCGTCATTGCCAGTTGGCTGGAGCAGCGCCAGAACGAAGGCAAGGACCCGTCCGATGCGACGCTGGACGTGATCCAGGCCCAGCAAACCAGCCGCGAACCGCTCGACGACGAGGAGCAGAGCCACAGCAAGCGCGTCGACACGCATGACAGTGCAAGCCTGGACAGCCTGGTCGAACGTATTCGCCAGCGCCTGCCAGGGATCTGAGCATCGTCGCACCCTTGACCCATGTCTTCAGCCTGCCAGGCAAACCCTGGCAGGGCTTCTATACTGCCGGTGAGACCACCACCGGTATCTGCCATGAGCCAGCCACGCCAGCTTGATCATCCGCTCTACCACCTCCTGCATAACGACGACGTGAAGGGCTTCAATGCGCAGAAGCCCAAGGGGGTCGAAGTCGACCTGTCTGGCGGCGACTTTCGCGGGCTCGACCTGCGCAATATGGACACCGACGCGATCAACTTCATCGACGCCTATTTTCGCGGCGCCGACCTGCGCGGCCTGGACTTCCGTAACGCCAAGATCGAAGGCGCCAGCCTGGCCCACGCACAGATCTCCGGCGCCTACTTTCCCGTCGAACTGACCGCCGATGAAATTCTCATGTCGGTGAATTTCGGCACGCGCCTGCGTTATCGCACCAAGTAGCAGCGCACACACCACGGTATGCGCCACTCAGGTCCAGGCAATTGGCCGCTACGCTTTTTGGCAGGCACGCCAACGTGAACCTTTCACCCGCACGCATGGAGGCCCGATGAACGACGAACTGCAACACCTGAAGAACCTGGGCAAGACCTCGGCACAGTGGCTGCACGCTGTGGGTATTCACAGCGCTAACGACTTGCGCCGCTACGGCGCTGTCGGCGCCTATCGCGCGGTCAGGGCGCGTGGCTTTCGTGCCTCAAAGGTGCTGCTTTACGCCATCGAGGGCGCGCTGCTCGATGTGCATTGGAGTAAGTTGCCAGCGGCGCACAAGGCCGAACTGAACGGCAAGCTGGACGAAGCCCAGAGCCACAACAAGAGCTAGCTCACAACACCAGTGCAAGGTGATTTACTCGAAGAGCCGCACAGCCTATTGTTTCAGGGACCTTCGTGTGGTCAGCCAGCCCAGCCAGTTCAAGGAATTACGGTTATGTATTTACTCGGGGAGCAACCGGCCTACGCCGATCAGTTGATCAATCGCCTACAGAGTATCCCCACTCAGCTGCTGGAAGGGCTGCAACCCGCGGGTGAGCCACTGCGCCTGGAACGTGTCGATGACCTGGCCCAGGCACTGCCTGGCAATCAGCTATTCATCATCGAGAACGGCTTGTTGCATGCGCTGGTCGACGAGCGCCCGTTGTTCTATCTGCAGGAAGGCGATCTGGTCGGCCTGCGCCAAGGCATCGACCTGCCGTCCTGCCGCTACAGCAGTGAAGAACCCATCAGCCTGATTCCCTATTCGCGCAGTGAAGTGTTCCAACACATCTATGCCAGCGAGCAGCGCCAGGAACAGTTCATTCAATACCTGATCGGCCATACTGCCCTGCTGTCCGACGCACTGGCGCGCCTGAAACAACCGGAGATCCGTCCGGCGACTGGCTTCCAGCATTTTGCGGCCGGCGAGGAACTGATCCACCAGGGCGATGAAGCCGACCACGTGTTCATCATCATCGAGGGCCACGCCGAGGCCTACGTCGACGGCCAGAAGGTCGGTGACGTGCAGAAGGACGAAATCTTCGGTGCCATGGCAGTGTTCACGCGCGAAAAGCGCAGCGCCACGGTGGTCGCCAGCGAACCTTGCACGGTCATGGTCATCCCCAAGGAGCAGTTCCTCAGCCTGATGCAGAGCAACCCGCGCATCGCTCACAGCCTGATCGAGAGCATGGCCCGACGCATCGACCTGCTGAACAAGGAAGTGACTCAGCTGCGCCTGCCCGGCGAATCCTGAGCCTTCATTTGTTCTCGACCAACCCCGGCCATCGCCGGGGTTTTGCATTTCTGAGCCCGGCAAAAACTTTCTGAGAAAAATTCTCAAAAGGGCGTTGACTATGAAATGAGAATTGTTATTATTACCTCAACTGGTCGCGAGATCAGCCGATAAGCTAAAGAGACCATTCAGTCGGACTCTTCAGATTATCTCCTCATCAGGCTAATCACGGTTATTGACCCGGCTCTTGCCGGGTCTTTTTTTATATCCAATATCACCACTATTATCGTGCAGGATTTGCACGCTCAGGAGCTTTTTCCAAAAATCCATGAGCTGAAGCGAGCCGAGCTAAAATTTGTTCGTGCAAATCTTGCACGAATGAGCCGCTTAGGCTACGTTTGTGCGCATGGAGAACGTAGTGAACCTAAAGCGCACAGCCAATAGTTCAGCCACTAAGCAGAGTGGCCGAACAGTCGGCAATGCCCGCAGCCTGAGCTTCTTGGGCGGCGAAGCACTGGTGTACGCTACCAACCTGATCCGTGACTGGGAGGCCCAGCTCCTCCATCTGGACGGATTGAAGAAGAAAAGCGTCGAGTCTCACTCCTCCAATCTCTTCCGCTTGCTGAACCACGCTCAGGTCGCCCCCTGGGAACTCAAGCCCGTCCACGTCAGCCGCTTCTTCGAGTCGCGCATGAGCAAGGACGGCCAGCAGCTGGCCCCTTCCACGGTGGCTGTCTACTGTGCGGGTTGGCGCTCCTTCCAGGCCTATATGCTCGATATGGAGCGGGTCAATGAAATCCAGGCGACCTTCAAGGTCCGCCCAGTCAAGTTCGTAACAGAAGAAAATGGTATTGCAGTCAAGCGGCATAAATTAAATGCTGCCCGTCCCAAAGCCTGGGCTCTGACGCCGACTGAAATTGATGCTATCGACCAACAGTTTGCCTTCGATATCAAGGCAGCATATGCGAGTCGCAGTAAGTCCCTCCTGCCGCTGCAACGTGATCGCGTGATGTTTCATATAGCAATCCATTTTGCTCTACGCGTATCAGAGTTGGTTACCATTCAGCTGCATGATTTCAAGGCCAGCTACGATCCGAGAATGAAGGCATTCCAGAACTTCGGAACTCTTACCATCACCGGGAAAAATGATTCCACTGGAACTATCCCGATGCGTGAACCTGAGATCTACGAACTGCTCATGTGGTATCTGTCAAGCATTCGGCAAAAAATTCTCCTCCGCCGGAAAAATTCTGGGAACGGGCTATGCCGCTACGACGACAAAGAGTATGCGACTGTCAATCTCCTTTTCCCCAGTGAGCGCGGTGGCGTCATCAACCCCAACGCTTTCCGAACTCGCCTTAACAGCATGGCGGTCAAAGCTGGGCTCATGCACCATAAGCTGACACCGCATATTCTCAGGCATACCGGCTGCACCAATATGGTTGGCGTCTTCTCGGCAGAGGTGGCGCAGAAATATATGCGACACAAAAACCTCTACACAACGCTAGGGTACTACCACCCTGCGCCGCTGGATGCCGCGAACGAGGCAAATGCCCCGCTCAACCTGTTCAGCAGCTTTTTTGATGATGAGGATTGAAAATAAATGAAAATAAAGCTGGGCAATCGCTTGGAAGTCCTGATGAAGGACTCAGGCATAAACACCTTCGAGGAAATGGCTCAGCGGCTCACTGAAAACCAGGGATGGCAAATTACCAGAACCGCCCTCAGTCGAAAATTTCGATCCGACGATGTTTCGCTGAGTCTTTCGATGATAGAGGCTATCTGCAATGAATTGCAGTGCCTCCCTGGCGATCTCTTTGAGACCAATGTCACCGATGCATCTGAGGAGTTTGTCGAGGAGCTTAGAAGCCGTCTACAACCGTTCAGATACGGTGTCATTCGACTTCAACGGCAAGGGAGTGATGTTGTGGAGGAGCGGCCTTCCGACGGTGCTGTCTCTGTACCGAGTGAAGGCAAGCGCACAAAGCCCTCCCGTGCAAAGCAGCTCAAAAACATCGCAGATGAAGAAATTGTAGGCCCCAAGGTATCGCACCTCCATGCAGGAAAAATCAAGAACGACTAAGCGCCCGCCGCTTATCGTGGACTGCAAGCTTTGTGGCGGTCGCTTTCAGCGCGCGGTTTGGTGCGGTCCTGCCCCTGACCACTGCATGCGTTCCAATGTAGAGCGCTCAAGCGAGTGCTGGAGCAATCAACCTGATGGCAGCCTGCTGAAAATGTGTGCAGAGTCTCTACGCTCCCGGAAACCTTCGGGAAATGAGATGACGCACTTCATCAGCCTGCTGGCGGGTCTTGGTCATGCACACGATCAGTCCGAATCCAAAGTGCAAGAGTATCTTGCCGATCTATTCCCCGAAGAGCGGCACATCTTGCTTAAACGGGCATCTGCAGAGCTCTCGATATATCTCGCAAAGCAGCTTTCCCTCTTGCCATCCATAGAAATCAGAGTCCCGCTGAAGGATAGATCAATTCCTGAAGAGCTCCCCGAAGGGCTCCGGGGAAAACTTAATGCCTACAAGAGGAAGCTCGAAAGGCGATATAGTATATTAATAAGGAAAGGTCACACTCGTTCTGACAAGTATGTAGTCAGAGAGCTGGGAGGTCCGATACGCCTCGCACATTACCTTCATGCCAACGGAATCATCGATTGGGGTGCGGTGAAAAAACGGGATATCGTTGATTTCTTTGAAAATTGCGCTAAAGAAGAAGTCAGGCCAATATTTCGATTTTATCGATTCATTGATACCCGGCAAAAATTCCAAGATGGCCGTGGCAGGAAAAAATCGAAGCCTTCCACCAAGCCGCCTTACAACTTCCAGCTGATGATGCCCGATGATCTTAATCGGTTTCTCGCAGAGATCCGTTCACGCACAACAGACGCCGAGTATCTTGTTGCATGGCTTGTATGCCGAATGGGCATGACAGCGACCGCAGCCTTGAAGCTCAACCTCGACTGTGTTGAAATTCACGAAAATGGCCATATCGTGATCAAACCTGCTCGGGCGTGGCTTTCCGTCCCCAAGAGCATTGAAAGGATACTCCTTGAAGTCCTTTCTGAAATAAAGCCAGATTGGGCAGAGACCCCACCCAAAGAGCGGTCACTGATAAAGCTGTTTGCCAAACACATCCCGGCACAACCATATTTCATTGACAAGGCGTTCCAAGGAAAAACACGCATCCTGCGAAACTCGGCCATCTTCTCCGCCATGATGCGTGGAAACCTTGATCGCGTAACATTACACCACGCCATGGGCGTTTCGATGCCGCACCTCGTGCAACTGGAAAAGCTGCTGTCTGCCGACATTCATTGCCGCCTTGATCCTGAGTTCATCAAGAAGCGTAACAAGCACATCCTGGGCACAGCCGATGACTGACGCAACATGGTTCGTCTACATGCTGGAATGTCGTAGCAAGCGAATCTATACAGGGGTCACCCCTCGCCTGGATCAGCGCATCCTGGCCCACCAGAAGGGCCAGGGCGCACTGTTCACCAAGCTCGACTCACCGCAAGGCCTCATTGCCGCCAAGCCCTTTCCCAGCCAGCGAGAGGCTCGCCAGGTGGAGCTGCAGGTCAAACGCCTCCCCGCAGCCTACAAGCGGACCCTGGCCCGCCTTTGGTCAGAGCAGCACCCGATCGACGAGATCGCCCAGCAGCTTTTTCCGCCGCAGTAGCACCTCATAGGTGGCGAACTGCTCATGCAGCATGACGTTGCCCACCGTGTCGTCATAGGTCGTCGCAGAGAGGATCGCCCAGTCCGGCATGGACATGATCCGCTCGACCATCGCACCGCAGTAACGGGCGTTGACCAGCTTCTGGAAGGGATGGAAAGTCGGCTGATCGTCGCGCTCCAGGCAGGCGAGAGACTCATCAATTCCTCGGCGACACGCCAGCAGAGACGATCCCTGATCAAGTGCGAAAATGACTCCACGGTCCTGATTGGACAGCTCGGCCTTGAAGTTGAGCGCTCGATCTTCATTGCCGATCCAGAGGTCGAACACGGCAATCTGTGCAGTCTCCAACGGGTACTTCTCGCATAGGCTCTTGATGGCGTAGGCATGCCCCGACTGGGTGTGCATGCCCTCTGGTAAAACCACCTCGGCATACTCGTCCGCATCAGGGTCAGCGTGATCGTCATCGGTGAAGTCGTACACGTTCAGGCTGGCCTCCGCTGCGCGCAAGGCAGCAAAGCGCAGGCGCTCATCCGTGGCAGCACGCGCAGGCACGCCAACCACCACAGGAATGCCGAGAAACATCGCCAGGCGGTTCGCCACAAGCTCGGAGTAGACCTGCGCGGTGGCAGCTTCGTGGTCAACCTTGAGAACTGCGGAGAGCTGGCCGTCCTCGGCCCCAGTTGTACTGCGCGGGTTCGGGGATGCCGAACCCGTGATTTCATAGCAAAGGATTGGCATGGCAGTCAGGGATGCTCGAATGCCCAGGCATCGGCCAACAGCTCAGCCTGCGCAATCACTTTCTCGGTCGCCTCAAGCGCCTTGTCCGGCGGGTAGCGATGCTTGGCCAGCAGCACCTTGACCATTGCCAGCATCCTGGCCCGCGCCGACTGGCGGTTCTGCCAGTTGATCGTGGCCGATTTCCGCAGCTTGTCGGTTAGCTCCAGAGCCAGAGCTTTCAGCACCGGATGCCCCAGCTCGCGAACCGCCGACTCGTTCTCGGAAAGCGCCTGGTAGAACGCGAACTCCTCCTCGCTCAAGCCCTCCGGGGGCTTGGCCGAGTTGATCTCCTGGGCGAGCTTGATCAGTTCCTCGATGACTTCGGCGGTTGTCAGGCCACGGGTCTGGTAGCGGTTGATCGCCTCTTCCAGGCGCTTGGTGAACAGCTTCGCCTGGGTAGCGTTCTTCTGCCCCCGCGCCTTGACCTGATCGGCCACCAAGCGGCTCAGCAGCTCAGCGGCCAGGTTCTTGGTGGGCATTTTCCGAATCTGCGCCAGGAAATCCTCATCCAATAGCGAGATGTCAGGCTTGCTCATGCCCAGCGTGGCGAAGATGTCCTTGACCCCATCGACCAGCACGCCCTTGGCCACCAGCTGACGCAGCGCGGCCTCCTTTTCCAGCTGCGAGCGCATTTCGCCGGAGCGGGTCAGCTTCATCAGGCAAACACGCACGGCCTGGAAGAAGGCGATCTCTTCGCGTACCGCCATCGCCTGCGCCGATGTGCCAGCCAGAGCCTGCGCCTTGGTGAGCTTGACGACCTGATCCAGATAGGCCCGCACGCCCTTGTTGCGACCCTTCTCGTCAGCTTCCGGGTTGAGCTTGAGCAGATGCTCCATTGCACCGCCAAGCAGCGCCAGGGCCTTCATAGGGTCCTCAAAGCCGCCGTAGTCGAACTTGGCGAAGAACTCGCGGCGGATCACGTCCAGAGTGTCGAGCAGGATCTTGAGAGCCTGGCCGCTGATATCGACAGGCTCACGGTCATCGCCGGTAGCCTTGGTGTAACGCCTGATGGCCTCGCGCAGCTCATGCCCGATGCCGATGTAGTCCACTACCAGGCCACCTGGCTTGTCCTTCCAGATGCGGTTGGTACGGGCGATGGCCTGCATCAGTCCATGCCCCTGCATCGGCTTGTCAACGTACAGTGTGTGGACGGGCGGAGCGTCGAAGCCGGTCAGCCACATGTCGCGGACAATGACGATCTCTAAGGGGTCATTCTCGTCCTTGAAGCGCTTGCCGAGCTGCTTTCGCTGGAGCGGGCTCGTCCTATGCTTCTGGTACTCCTCGGGATCAGCCGAGGAGCCGGTCATGATGATCTTGATCCGCCCGGAGTTGAGGTCATTGCCCTCCCACTCAGGGCGCAGCTTGACGATCTCCTCGAACAGGCGAACGGCCGCTTCACGCGAGATGGCCACCATCATGGCCTTGCCGGCAATGGCTTCCTTACGAGCCTCCCAGTGCGCGACGAAATCCTCGGCCAGGGTAGTGAGGCGGCCATCGGCCATGGCTAGTGCTTCCAGCCGCGTCAGGCGGCTGGCCGTCTTATTCTGCTCGCTCTCGTCCTCGGTCTCGGTCGCCTCCAGGAATTCCTCCAAGAGATCCTGCTTTTCGGCCTCGTTGAAGCGCAGCTCGATAATCCGCGACTCGTAGCTGACCGGAACGACGGCCTCGTCTTCCTGTGCGGCAATCATGTCGTAGATATCAACGCAGGTGCCGAACACATCCTCGGTATCCCGGTCATCGTCGCTGACGGGGGTGCCGGTCATGCCCAGGTAAATGGCATTGGGCAGCGCGTCGCGCATGTACTTGGCCAGTCCGTACTTGGTGGTGCCGCTCTTGGTGTCCAGCGAGGCCTTGAAGCCGTATTGGGTGCGGTGCGCCTCGTCGGCGATCACGATCACGTTGGAGCGTTCGCACAGCTTGGGAGCGCTGGTCTGCCCGCGCTCCGGGGCAAACTTGTTGATCGTGGTGAAGAAGATGCCACCGGCCTCGACAGACGAAAGCAGGTCGCGGAGATCGTCCCGGCTGTCGGCCTGCTTGGGCGTAGCTCGTAGAGACCACCTACAGTCAGCGAAGGTCTCGAAGAGTTGCCCATCCAGGTCGTTACGGTCGGTTACCAGCACGACCGTAGGGTTCTTGAACTCCGGTCTGTCGCGTAGCGCCATCACATAGAACAGGGCCAGCAGCGACTTGCCGGAGCCCTGGGTAAACCAGATCACGCCGCCCTTGCCATCGTGACGCTCCAGTAGCGCACCCACGGCACGCTCCACGGCCTTGAGCACACCGCTGTACTGGTGCCACTGGGCAATGATCTTGAAGGACGTGCCGCCATCGGTGCCGCCGTAGGCGACGAAGCCCCGGAAGAACGTCATCAGCGTCTCGGCGTTGAGCAGGCCGCGCACCATCACTTCCAGCTCCAGAAGCGACTTGGGCGCGACTTTATCGCCGAGCAGTCGCCAGCGCGAGAAGCGGTTGAAATCGGCCGTCAGCGAGCCATAGCGGGCCACGACGCCATCGGAAATGATGTTGAGCAGGTTGAAGTAGAACAGCTGCGGGATGTCGGTCTTGTAGGTCTGAATCTGATTGAAGGCAGACTGGATGTCAGCGTTCGGGTCGGCCGGATTCTTCAGCTCGACCACCACCAGCGGCAGGCCATTCACGAACAGAACGATATCCGGCCGCCTGACCTGCTGACCATGCACAGTGAACTGCTGAACAGCCAGCAGGTCGTTCGGGCCGGCAAAGTCGATCACCTGAACCCGTGGGAAGGTTCGCGTCCCATCACTCTCGATGCGCTCGACAGGTACGCCATCGCGTATCCAGCCGTAGACCTCTCGGTTGCCGTCCACCATCGACTGCGCGCTGTAGAGGACCAGCCTGGAAACCGCGGCATCAGCTTCCGCAGTGCTGATCCCAGGGTTCAGCCTTTCGATGGCATCGCGCAGGCGGTTTTGCAGCACCACCTCGGAATACTTCTCGCGCCCGCCTTCCGTGCCGCCTGGGGAGACGACTTCGCCTTTCAGGCTGGTGAACTCCAGGCTCTCCAGCCACCCCAGGCACGCTTGCTCCAGATGGTTTTCGTTCATTCCCGCACATCGTCCTTCGGCAGATAGCGCCCCCTGCGGCCAAAGGCTCTACAGCGGGCGCCGAATGGCAAAGTGCTGATGGTTGCAGGATCACCCTAGGAAAACAATTCGCCTTGCCCAGAGGCTCGCAGAGCGCCCTGGCCAGCGGCTTCATGAAGAACGCCCTCAACCAGGTCGCTCAGCAGCAGGTCGGTATCCAGGTACTGCTCAAGAAGCTGGATGTGCTCCGGCGTGTTTTGGTCCCCGATGCGGTCATGCAGCCAGTCATCGCAGTCCTGCTTGCTCAGCAGGAGTGCCAGGCGCTCTTCTGCGCTTAGCTCCGCCAGCGCTTCTTCGGCCTTGGCCCGCACATCGGCAGCTACCTGCTCTGCAAACATGAAACCCGTGTCGAGTACACAGATTTCCGCCCAGTAGGAATCGCAGCCGTCTACGAAGCCAAAGGGCGGCATTCCGCTCAACTTCTGAATCGATGCCTCGATGACCTTGCGATCCAGCGTGGGCAGCAGCAGCTCCGCAAAGGCGTTGCCCATGTCGAGTAGCAGCTTGACGGCAGTTTTATGCTCATCCAGCTCAGCCTCCAGCTCATCCGCTGCGCTGCAAGCCTCCAGCAGTGGCAAGGCCGCCGCATCGACCAGTCGCAACGACATGGCCACGGACGGCTCCAGGCAGGCCTGCGCGGCCCATTCAAGCATCGCGGGGCTGAGGCCTGGGGCTGGGTCAATGTTCGCTCTCACACTGCGCGGCAGCGTTACCGCCTCGAAGAGATTCAGCGCCGTGCGCTGTACAGGCTGCATGCTTGCGAACGGTGGCTCGCCGCCACATTCGCTGAGATCCAGCTCAGTGCTCAGCACCCTGACCAGGCCATCGTCGGCAATGCTGATCGAGGTGATCTCCGGCTTTAGAAGGCCGGCAAGCCGGCCCTTGAGCAGCGGCAGGATCTCGACGCCCGGCCAGCGAGCCAGCTCCACGAGCAGATCGCCATCGTGGAGCAGAAAATCTGTCTCCACAGCGTGGAGAGGGTAGTTATGCATTCACAACGCTCCTGACAATGGATTCGGCTTCGGGAAGACGAATCTCGCCGGAAATCAGCTTGGGCAGCAGGGCGTCGCGAATCTTTGTTAAGACTTGCACTTGTTTACAATTTGCGAAAATTTCTGATCGCCATCCTGAAACAAGATCATCGAAGGCTCTGAATACATATTCATCAGCAATTACTACCGGCAGCCTGTAGGCATTCCCCCGATTCAAGCCAGGCACCGCCGCATCAGTATTCATTTCCTCAAGGCCAAGCGTTTTCAGAAGATAGTAGCAATACGTCAGAGGCTTATCCGTCTTAACGAAAAAAACAGTGTCGATAGGAAAGAACGGACGATCCTCCCAGTAAATACTGCCGACTGTTCCTTTCCGTCCAACCACGACTGAAGGCCCTGCAACCAAAGCCTGATTGTGATAACCAGTAATTCCGCCGGACCCATAAACTGGGACCTGGCCATCAACCCGATCAGTAGACTTCAGTGCTTTTCCATAAGCCAACTCCATCAGGTCTTCAACTTTTCCAACCCTCCATCTCTTTGGAACCATCCCTTGTTCGGAATCCTCAAAGCTGTCAGGAAAAAGTGCCGCTGTAGCAGCATCCATGCGCTCGGGTTGCCGGCCCTCAGCCTTCGCGCGCACCGGCTCAAAATCGACGAACCACGACTTGAAGATGGCTTGGGCCATGGCCTCTAGGGTGGCGTTGGTTTCGCGCAAGATGGCAATGCAATCGTCCAGCGAGCCAAGAATCTCTCCGATTCTGAGCTGGACGTGCAATGGAGGAAGCATGATGGGGACTGAAGCAAGTATGCCTGTATTCAAGTTGGGCATCGTCGCGCCCACCGCATGACGAACTAGCCACTCCTTTGTTCTAGGAGAGCGCAGGTGGTAAGAAATGAATCTTTCATCTGCAACGCTCTTATCACCAAGCCTTACCTTTAAGCACCCAGTACCACATAGCCATCCCACTTCATGCGGCTGAATTAGTGCATTTTTAGTCACATCACCACGACGACTGAAGACAATATCACCCAAGTGGAGCTTGTGCTGAGAAAGCCTTTCAACGTCTGAGTCATCAATCCTGGCAATTCCGATCTCACTAATTCCGCCATCACCAATATTGGTAGGCATAACGACAGGCACGCCATGCTCTTTATAATCTGAGGTGTGGAGCTGACTGCCGAAAGGACCAGTCTGAATTGCTCCCCCCTGAGCGTTACAGATCGCACCAAGGGTTGTGGATTGCCACTCAGAACTCATAGCCCATCCCCTTCAGCCGTTGCAGGATCACCTGCTCAATCGCGTTACGCTCAGCAATCTGAGAAACAAGCTGCTCGGTCAGACGGTCCATCTTCTCACCGAAAGGCTCGTCATCACCTTCCACCTCCTCGGCACCGACATAACGGCCCGGCGTCAGCAAGAAGCCATGCTTTTGCACATCTTCATAGCTGGCCGAGTAGCAGAAGCCCGGCACATCCTCGTAGGGCTCCCCATCGCTGAACACAGTATTCCGCCAGCGGTGGTAGGTCTGTGCGATGCGCGTCATGTCAGCGTCAGTGAACTCGACCTGGGTACGCGAGATGCGGCTGGAGGCCGACTTGCGGGCATCGATGAAGAGAATCTGGTTGCTGCGATCCGCCTTGCCGTTCGGGCCTATACGCTTGTCCCTGGAGAGGAACCATAGGCACGCGGGAATCTGGGTGTTGGAGAACAGCTGCCCTGGCAGGGCGACCATGCACTCCACTACATCCTTGATGATCATGTCCTGGCGAATCTCGCTCTCGGCGGACTGCTGCGAAGACATCGAGCCATTCGCCAGCACGACGCCCGCGCGACCGCGACTGGAGAGGCGGGCCAGCATGTGTTGCAACCAGGCGTAGTTGGCATTGCCCTTGGGCGGAATGCCATGCACCCAGCGCGGGTCGTCTTGCAGCTTCTCGGCCTCCCAATCTGAGATGTTGAACGGCGGGTTGGCCAGGATGTAGTCGGCACGCAGCGTCTTGTGCTGGTCGTTGGTGAAGGTCGAGCCGTAAGTCTGGCCAATGTTGCCTTCCAGGCCATGCACAGCCAGGTTCATCAGGCACAGGCGGCGGGTTTCGGCCATCTTCTCCTGACCATAGATCGGCAGATCACCCGAAGAGCCAAGCTGCTTGGCGTGGGCATCCTTGAACTTGGTCGACTGCACGAACATCCCGCCTGAACCACAGGCCGGGTCGTAGATGGTGCCCTTGAACGGCGCGAGGATTTCCACCAGCAGGGAGACCAAGCTCTTGGGCGTGTAGAACTCGCCGGCACGGGCACCCTCGTTCAAGGCGAACTGGCCAAGGAAGTATTCGTAGACCTCGCCGAAAACATCCCGGCTGCCGTGCTGCTTGGGGTCAAACTTCAGCTTGGCGATCAACTGGAACAGCTCGCCGAGCTTGCCAGGCTCCAGCTCCAGCCGTGAGAACTCGCGGTACAGCACGCCTTTAAGGCTGGGGTTCTCCGCCTCGATCAGCGCCATGGCCTTGTCGAGTTGCTGCGGGAAGTCGGCCGCTGCTGCCTTTTCCAGCAGCTTGCTGAACTTGGCCTCTGCCGGCACCCAGAACACGTTGTCCTGGGTGAAGAAGGTCTTGTCCTCGATGAAGACAGCAGCACTCTCGGCACGCAGTTCCTCGTCTTCAATGTACAGCTCCGACGACGGATCGGCCAGGCGCTCACGGATCACATCGGCCTGGGCGTCGTACAGGTCGGACACATACTTGAGGAACACCAAGCCCAGCACGGGGTACTTGTATTCCGCCGCCGACACCGAACCACGCAGCTTGTTGGCTGCATCCCACAGCGTCTTCTTGAACTCTTCACTGGTCATCAGCTTGATCCTTTGCCTTGCTTCTGCGTTTCGTGGTTTTCCCTGCTGCGCCGCTGTCGGTGCCAGGAAGTCCGCTGTAGCCATCACGGGCCAGGGCGGCATTGAGGGTGACGCGGGAGACGCCAAAGTGGCTGGCGACCTCGGTCTTGGTAATCAACGGGTCTGCCAGCATGGCAGCGGCCTTGCGGACATCGGTCGGGGAGAGGGACGGCTTTCTGCCTCCCTTGCGTCCCCTGGCTCGGGCCGCTGCCAGTCCGGCCTTGGTGCGCTCCTGAATCAGCGCATGCTCGAACTCGGCCAGAGCACCGAACAGGTGGAACACCAGCCGACCGCCTGCGCTGGTCGTGTCTATCGACTCGGTGAGAGAGCGGAAGCCGATCTCACGCTTATCGAGGTCATGGATGATCTCGACCAGATCCTTGAGCGACCGGGCAAGCCGGTCGAGCTTCCAGACCACCAGGGTATCGCCCTTGCGCATGGATCGCAGACAGGCTGTCAGCTCGACACGCTCGCGCAGCTTGCCGGTGGCCTTCTCATGAAACACCTGCTCACAGCCGGCCGCTCCGAGCGCATCCAGCTGGAGCTGCGGATTCTGGTCTTGGGTGCTGACTCGTGCGTAGCCAATGATCATAAAACGTACCTTATGTGTACGTTGATTGTTTTACGTCATTTCTTACGCTTGAGCAAGCCGATCAGGGGTGGTTTTGATGTCGTTTTCAGAAGACGGCTGCACTGAACGTCAGAAGCCGACTGCACTATAGCAGCGGAGGGGTTGGATCCATCAGGCAACGACGGGCTGCTGCCGGCCATCAGCGGACGCAGGGAGGACTTTCCGCAACCGGCCGTTCGATGCGGCACCGATGGCCTTCGCGCAGGGGTAGTGAATCCGCCAGGATTGACTTGCGCTGCCCTACCTCTCACTAGTGAGGGGCGGCAGCGCATCAAGCGGTGAGCGCACTCCGGCACCGCCAACTTTCAGCACATGCGTGTAAATCATCGTCGTAGAGACGTCGGAATGGCCGAGCAGATCCTGCACGGTTCGAATGTCGTAACCGCTGCGGAGCAAGGCCGTCGCGAACGAGTGGCGGAGGGTGTGCGGTGTGGCGGGCTTCGTGATGCCTGCTTGTTCTACGGCACGTTTGAAGGCGCGCTGAAAGGTCTGGTCATACATGTGATGGCGACGCACGACACCGCTCCGTGGATCGGTCGAATGCGTGTGCTGCGCAAAAACCCAGAACCACGGCCAGGAATGCCCGGCGCGCGGATACTTCCGCTCAAGGGCGTCGGGAAGCGCAACGCCGCTGCGGCCCTCGGCCTGGTCCTTCAGCCACCATGCCCGTGCACGCGACAGCTGCTCGCGCAGGCTGGGTGCCAAGCTCTCGGGTAACATCAAGGCCCGATCCTTGGAGCCCTTGCCCTCCCGCACGATGATCGTGCCGTGATCGAAATCCAGATCCTTGACCCGCAGTTGCAAACCCTCACTGATCCGCATGCCCGTTCCATACAGAAGCTGGGCGAACAAACGATGCTCGCCTTCCAGAAAACCGAGGATGCGAACCACTTCATCCGGGGTCAGCACCACCGGCAAGCGCCGCGACGGCCGAGGTCTTCCGATCTCCTGAAGCCAGGGCAGATCCGTGCACAGCACCTTGCCGTAGAAGAACAGCAAGGCCGCCAATGCCTGACGATGCGTGGAGACCGAAACCTTGCGCTCGTTCGCCAGCCAGGACAGAAATGCCTCGACTTCGCTGCTGCCCAAGGTTGCCGGGTGACGCACACCGTGGAAACGGATGAAGGCACGAACCCAGTGGACATAAGCCTGTTCGGTTCGTAAGCTGTAATGCAAGTAGCGTATGCGCTCACGCAACTGGTCCAGAACCTTGACCGAACGCAGCGGTGGTAACGGCGCAGTGGCGGTTTTCATGGCTTGTTATGACTGTTTTTTTGTACAGTCTATGCCTCGGGCATCCAAGCAGCAAGCGCGTTACGCCGTGGGTCGATGTTTGATGTTATGGAGCAGCAACGATGTTACGCAGCAGGGCAGTCGCCCTAAAACAAAGTTATGTGCTTTCTCTAAAACAAGCCAGATTCACTGAAACTTTCTTCTGGCTGGCCGCATCGGTCGTTTCGAATTAGCCACCTTTAAAATGCCGTTTTGATGCCTTATTTTGGCTAAAACGGGGTGTTTTAAGTTTCTGTTTTTATTGGTTTTGTTTTTGTTGAGAACTTTCAGGTAAATGATAGTCTTCAAATCAAATGTTTTTTGGAGCCACAGCATGGAAAAATCAAAGCAATTATATAATCAAGTGAACTTCTCACATCAGGACTTGCAAGAACATATCTTTAGCAATTGTACTTTTATACATTGTAATTTTAAGCGCTCAAACCTCCGAGATACACAGTTCATTAACTGTACTTTCATAGAGCAGGGGGCATTGGAAGGGTGCGATTTTTCTTATGCTGATCTTCGAGATGCTTCATTTAAAAACTGTCAGCTTTCAATGTCCCATTTTAAGGGGGCAAATTGCTTTGGTATTGAACTGAGAGATTGTGATCTTAAAGGAGCAAATTTTAGTCAAGTTAGTTTTGTAAATCAGGTTTCGAATAAAATGTACTTTTGTTCTGCATACATAACAGGTTGTAACTTATCCTATGCCAATTTTGAGCAGCAGCTTATTGAAAAATGTGACCTGTTCGAAAATAGATGGATTGGTGCAAATCTTCGAGACGCTTCATTTAAAGAATCAGATTTAAGCCGTGGTGTTTTTTCGGAAGACTGCTGGGAACAGTTTAGAGTACAAGGCTGTGATTTAAGCCATTCAGAGCTTTATGGTTTAGATCCTCGAAAGATTGATCTTACGGGTGTAAAAATATGCTCGTGGCAACAGGAACAGTTACTGGAGCAATTAGGGGTAATCATTGTTCCTGACTAAGCGCAAGATTCGGCTACGCACATAACAAACGCTTTAAGACGGATTCGCAACGTTTGGCGGTTTTAGTTTGAATTGGCTTTTGTATTTACGGTGTAATAATTGAGTGTTGTGGTAGCGTTGCTCACCACTTAAGCGGGCGTTATGCAGCCAAATCCCAACAATTAAGGGTCTTAAAATGGTAAAAGATTGGATTCCCATCTCTCATGATAATTACAAGCAGGTGCAAGGACCGTTCTATCATGGAACCAAAGCCAATTTGGCGATTGGTGACTTGCTAACCACAGGGTTCATCTCTCATTTCGAGGACGGTCGTATTCTTAAGCACATCTACTTTTCAGCCTTGATGGAGCCAGCAGTTTGGGGAGCTGAACTTGCTATGTCACTGTCTGGCCTCGAGGGTCGCGGCTACATATACATAGTTGAGCCAACAGGACCGTTCGAAGACGATCCGAATCTTACGAACAAAAAATTTCCCGGTAATCCAACACAGTCCTATAGAACCTGCGAACCCTTGAGAATTGTTGGCGTTGTTGAAGACTGGGAGGGGCATCCTGTTGAATTAATAAGGGGAATGTTGGATTCGTTAGAGGACTTAAAGCGCCGTGGTTTACACGTCATTGAAGACTAGTCCTTTGCATAACAAAGCCATCAAACCGGACGCCAGAGATTCCGCGCCTGTTGCGCATGGCTTCGCCATTTTATGCGCAATAGGCGCGCCACCCTGTCGCCGTTTATGGCGGCGTTGGGCGTCACGATGGTGAAAGTTCACGTCACCAAATTGGCTGCGGCGCAACGGCAATCGCGACTGACCAGCTGATGCGGTAACTCAAACAGGTGGGCGCTTTCAGCACTTTCCGCCCGTCGGCTTCTTTCGGTAGCGCAGCGGCGTCTCCCCGTACCAGCCCCGGAAGGCGCGGCTGAACGCGCTTTGTTCCGAATAGCCAAGCATCAGCGCAATCTCGCTCAGCGACAAGGCCGGGTCGGCCAGGTACTGTTTGGCCAGTTGCTGGCGCAGCTCATCCAGCATGCCCTTGTAGGTTCTGTCACGTTGCCGCAGGGCGCGGTACAGCGAACGAACCGGTGTTTGCTGCTGCCGCGACAGCCACTGCATGCTCAGCGCGCCCTCCTCCAGCCCCCGCATCATGGCGCGCTGGAATTCGATCAGGAACGCATCGGGGTGGGCCAGGCTTTCCAGCATCGCGGCTGCCTGCTGATCCAGCAGCTGACGCAAATGCGCGTCCTGGCTGTTGATCGGCAAGCCCAGATCCGCAAGCCGGATGGTAATGGCCAGGGTGTCACCGCCAAAATGCACCCGGCAGCCCAGTGCTCGCTCGTGGATTGTCCGGTTTGCGGTCGCCGGCCTGGGGAATTCGATCTGCACCGGCCGAACCCGGTGTGGTGATACCAGGGTATCCAGCACGGTCAGCATGCCGGACACCAGCACATCATTCGACGCATCGGTCGAGGGGCCTTTATCGCCGGCCCAGCCCAGATGCAGATGGGGGCCGTCCGCGCGCAGCCAGACAAAGGACAGATTCTGCAGCAGGGCCTGATAATGCTGCATGCGCTGCAAGGCCTCACCCAGCGTCGCGCAGGAGGCCGCCAGATAGCCGAGCACGCCAGCGTCCTGCAACCTGGCGTGACGACCGACGCGCAGGCCGACCAGGGGATCGCCGCTGGTCTCGGCCAGTTGCTCCAGCAGTTCCCACCACTGCTCGATGGGGATGCGCTCGGCCCGGGTCGCCGCATTCAGCTTGTACTGCAACGGCGCGCAGGCAACACCCTCCGCCTCCATGAAGCGGGTCAGGATGTGGGCGATCCTCGCGAAAACCAGAACGCTGTGACTCATTGCCGAAACTCTTGGCACGCCATGTCAAAAAATAGTAGGCGACTGTCAAGACCATAACCAGTCAAAAGCACAAAATCCTCGCCATCCCACCTCTGAAGCAAGTGGTAACAGGTACGAGGAAACCCTTATGGAAACAGTATTTCAGCCGGTCGTAGCAGCCATGACGGCCCTGTTCGGTCGCCCGCCCACCATGAACGAGATGATTCTGATCCCGATGATCCCCGTCTTCGGCAGTGCATTCCTGTTCGAATGGCTGTATTTCCGCCGCAAAACTGGCAGCTGGAACACCGGGCAGGGGCAGCCATTCTGGACGCGCGAGGTGCTGGCGAATTTCTCGCTCGGCGTGGGCTACTACGTATCCGGCGGCCTGATGAACCTGCTGTTCGTTGCCGCCCTGTTCACGGTGGTCTGGGACCACCGTTTCTATACCATCCCGATCAACGTCGGCACCATCATCCTGGCCTTCTTCGTCCAGGAGCTGTGCTACTACTGGTATCACCGCACCGCCCATCGCGTGCGCTGGTTCTGGACCCAGCACGTCTCGCACCACACCGGCGAGATCATGAACATGTCGACCGCCGCGCGGCAGAGCATCCTGAACGGCATCGTCGGCACCTGGATGTTCTATGTGCCGGCCGTCCTGGCGGGCTTCACCCCGGAGCTGATGCTCGGCCTGCTCGGCGCCAACCTCGCCTTCCAGTGGTTCGTGCACACCGAATCGGTGCCCAGGTTGCACCCCTGGGTCGAATGGTGGATCAACACGCCCTCCAACCACCGCGTGCACCACGGGCGCAACGCGCAGTACATCGACAAGAACTACGGCGGCGTGATCATGCTGTATGACCACTTGTTCGGCAGCTACGAGCCCGAGCAGGAAAAAGTGGAATACGGCACCCCGCGGCAGATCAAGAGCCACAACTGGTGGGTGTTGAACACGCACGAGTTCGTTGACATGTTTCGCGACGCGATGGCGCCCGGGCCGATCGGTGAGCGGCTGAAGCACTTCTGGAAGCCGCCGGCCTGGCAACGCGAGGGCCACCAGCCCATCCATACCTGGACCGTCGAACGGCATGATGAAGTGATGGTTCGATGAAAACCGCGGCCAAGGTTTTTCTGATCCTCAACGCCGTCGCGTTCATGTTCATCGGCATCAACACGACGCTGGATCCGGGGGCGGCCATGGCCGCCCTGGATCTTTCGCCCCGGACCGTGACGGCATCCAACGAGATCCGCTCCATCTACGGCGGCATGCATTTCAGCTTCGGCTGCATGATGCTGGCGGGTGCGCTGATCTCCGGCCTGACGCGCCATGCACTGTGGTTTTGTGCCGCCTTTCTCGGCGGCCTGGTGGCCGGGCGAGTCTCCAGCCTGCTGCTGGATGGGCAACCCAACACGCTGGCCAACCAGCTACTGGTGTTTGAAAGCCTGGCCCTCATCGCGGCGGCCTTCCTGCAGCACGGCGTCCGCTTGCGCCTTGCTGGCGGTAATGCGTGAGACAAAGGTCGGCGCCTGGCATAGTGAAACGCAGTGTGCTGGGGCGCGTTGCTGCCCAACAAATCGTTGGAGAGGGACTTTTGCTACACAGGCTGCGCCTGCTTCGCAAAAGCCCCTCAACTCAGGCGTTAAACATCATGAGGGAAGTGGTGATCGCCGAAGTATCGACTCAACTATCAGAGGTAGTTGGCGTCATCGAGCGCCATCTCGAACCGACGTTGCTGGCCGTACATTTGTACGGCTCCGCAGTGGATGGCGGCCTGAAGCCACACAGTGATATTGATTTGCTGGTTACGGTGACCGTAAGGCTTGATGAAACAACGCGGCGAGCTTTGATCAACGACCTTTTGGAAACTTCGGCTTCCCCTGGAGAGAGCGAGATTCTCCGCGCTGTAGAAGTCACCATTGTTGTGCACGACGACATCATTCCGTGGCGTTATCCAGCTAAGCGCGAACTGCAATTTGGAGAATGGCAGCGCAATGACATTCTTGCAGGTATCTTCGAGCCAGCCACGATCGACATTGATCTGGCTATCTTGCTGACAAAAGCAAGAGAACATAGCGTTGCCTTGGTAGGTCCAGCGGCGGAGGAACTCTTTGATCCGGTTCCTGAACAGGATCTATTTGAGGCGCTAAATGAAACCTTAACGCTATGGAACTCGCCGCCCGACTGGGCTGGCGATGAGCGAAATGTAGTGCTTACGTTGTCCCGCATTTGGTACAGCGCAGTAACCGGCAAAATCGCGCCGAAGGATGTCGCTGCCGACTGGGCAATGGAGCGCCTGCCGGCCCAGTATCAGCCCGTCATACTTGAAGCTAGACAGGCTTATCTTGGACAAGAAGAAGATCGCTTGGCCTCGCGCGCAGATCAGTTGGAAGAATTTGTTCACTACGTGAAAGGCGAGATCACCAAGGTAGTCGGCAAATAATGTCTAACAATTCGTTCAAGCCGACGCCGCTTCGCGGCGCGGCTTAACTCAAGCGTTAGATGCACTAAGCACATAATTGCTCACAGCCAAACTATCAGGTCAAGTCTGCTTTTATTATTTTTAAGCGTGCATAATAAGCCCTACACAAATTGGGAGATATATCATGAAAGGCTGGCTTTTTCTTGTTATCGCAATAGTTGGCGAAGTAATCGCAACATCCGCATTAAAATCTAGCGAGGGCTTTACTAAGCTTGCCCCTTCCGCCGTTGTCATAATCGGTTATGGCATCGCATTTTATTTTCTTTCTCTGGTTCTGAAATCCATCCCTGTCGGTGTTGCTTATGCAGTCTGGTCGGGACTCGGCGTCGTCATAATTACAGCCATTGCCTGGTTGCTTCATGGGCAAAAGCTTGATGCGTGGGGCTTTGTAGGTATGGGGCTCATAATTGCTGCCTTTTTGCTCGCCCGATCCCCATCGTGGAAGTCGCTGCGGAGGCCGACGCCATGGTGACGGTGTTCGGCATTCTGAATCTCACCGAGGACTCCTTCTTCGATGAGAGCCGGCGGCTAGACCCCGCCGGCGCTGTCACCGCGGCGATCGAAATGCTGCGAGTCGGATCAGACGTCGTGGATGTCGGACCGGCCGCCAGCCATCCGGACGCGAGGCCTGTATCGCCGGCCGATGAGATCAGACGTATTGCGCCGCTCTTAGACGCCCTGTCCGATCAGATGCACCGTGTTTCAATCGACAGCTTCCAACCGGAAACCCAGCGCTATGCGCTCAAGCGCGGCGTGGGCTACCTGAACGATATCCAAGGATTTCCTGACCCTGCGCTCTATCCCGATATTGCTGAGGCGGACTGCAGGCTGGTGGTTATGCACTCAGCGCAGCGGGATGGCATCGCCACCCGCACCGGTCACCTTCGACCCGAAGACGCGCTCGACGAGATTGTGCGGTTCTTCGAGGCGCGGGTTTCCGCCTTGCGACGGAGCGGGGTCGCTGCCGACCGGCTCATCCTCGATCCGGGGATGGGATTTTTCTTGAGCCCCGCACCGGAAACATCGCTGCACGTGCTGTCGAACCTTCAAAAGCTGAAGTCGGCGTTGGGGCTTCCGCTATTGGTCTCGGTGTCGCGGAAATCCTTCTTGGGCGCCACCGTTGGCCTTCCTGTAAAGGATCTGGGTCCAGCGAGCCTTGCGGCGGAACTTCACGCGATCGGCAATGGCGCTGACTACGTCCGCACCCACGCGCCTGGAGATCTGCGAAGCGCAATCACCTTCTCGGAAACCCTCGCGAAATTTCGCAGTCGCGACGCCAGAGACCGAGGGTTAGATCATGCCTAGGGCTCTGTTGCAAAAATCGTGAAGCTTGAGCATGCTTGGCGGAGATTGGACGGACGGAACGATGACGGATTTCAAGTGGCGCCATTTCCAGGGTGATGTGATCCTGTGGGCGGTGCGCTGGTATTGTCGCTATCCGATCAGCTATCGCGACCTTGAGGAAATGCTGGCGGAACGCGGCATTTCGGTCGACCATACGACGATCTATCGCTGGGTCCAGTGCTACGCCCCGGAGATGGAGAAGCGGCTGCGCTGGTTCTGGCGGCGTGGCTTTGATCCGAGCTGGCGCCTGGATGAAACCTACGTCAAGGTGCGGGGCAAGTGGACCTACCTGTACCGGGCAGTCGACAAGCGGGGCGACACGATCGATTTCTACCTGTCGCCGACCCGCAGCGCCAAGGCAGCGAAGCGGTTCCTGGGCAAGGCCCTGCGAGGCCTGAAGCACTGGGAAAAGCCTGCCACGCTCAATACCGACAAAGCGCCGAGCTATGGTGCAGCGATCACCGAATTGAAGCGCGAAGGAAAGCTGGACCGGGAGACGGCCCACCGGCAGGTGAAGTATCTCAATAACGTGATCGAGGCCGATCACGGAAAGCTCAAGATACTGATCAAGCCGGTGCGCGGTTTCAAATCGATCCCCACGGCCTATGCCACGATCAAGGGATTCGAAGTCATGCGAGCCCTGCGCAAAGGACAGGCTCGCCCCTGGTGCCTGCAGCCCGGCATCAGGGGCGAGGTGCGCCTTGTGGAGAGAGCTTTTGGCATTGGGCCCTCGGCGCTGACGGAGGCCATGGGCATGCTCAACCACCATTTCGCAGCAGCCGCCTGATCGGCGCAGAGCGACAGCCTACCTCTGACTGCCGCCAATCTTTGCAACAGAGCCCATGGGCATGCTCAACCACCATTTCGCAGCAGCCGCCTGATCGGCGCAGAGCGACAGCCTACCTCTGACTGCCGCCAATCTTTGCAACAGAGCCTCCGTCGCCATGCTCACCTCGCTTTGGTGCACACGAGTATTGAGCATAGTCGAGATTGGTGCAGATCACTTCTGATATTGAACTGTCAGGAGCTGGCTGCACAACAGCCATTACGCCCAATCAACTGGTGCAGTCGTCTTCTGAAAATGACATTTGAGGTAACGCCGAAGGTGTAAAGAAAACGGCCGTTTTCTTGCTTACAGGCCACGACTGCCCGTCCATCACAGACCTCATACATACCTTCAGTTCGCTTCAACGTGTGGGCATGGGGCAGGGGCGTTAGCCGTTAGCAACTGCTAGCCGAATGGTGGCTGTCAAAAACGGAGCGTTGTGGGAAGATTCGCCGGACGTGGTAGGCGGATTCCGCCTACATTGAGATGGCCGGGGCCTTGACCCTGGCCATGATTTTTTCTGGCTCGGGCGCGCTATGGAAGAGAAAGTATACAAGGAAGCATTTTCCATTTCTTATGACGACAAAGAGGGCGATCTGAGCCGTCATGTGATGGACGCCAAGACCCTCGGCCAGGCGATTCTCGCCGTGCATGACCTGCTGAACGCTGCGCACAGCCAACTCGGCAAGGGTTCGAAGATCGAGGTTTCGGTAGCTGCAGCGCCGAAGGAAGGCTCGCTGGTCGTTGAGTTCATCCTGATGGCTGCCAGCCTGGAGCCACTGACGCTCCTGAAAACGCTCGGCTTCGTTGCGGGTGGCGCTACAGCCGGTGGCGGCCTGATGGAAGTAGTGCGTCAGATGAGGTCGCGGAAGGTGACTCAGGTTGACATCGATGAGGCGACAGGAACCGCAAAGATCTCGGTACAGTCTGAGCAAGGGCAGCAAGTCGAAGTTATCGAGTGCTCCAAGGCTGTTGCTCGGCTGGCCACTGACAAGAAAACCCGGGATGCACTGCATGCCGTCATTCAGGTGCCGATCAGCGGTGCTGAGGGTGGGGTGTTCAAGGTTCTGAAGACTGACCCAGTGGACGAGACGAAGACCGAGGTTTTGGTTGCGGTCAAGGAAGAGGATGCTCATCAGTACAGCACTGTACCCGCTGCAAGCCTGAAGGAAGTGGAGAGCAAGACCGAGAAGGCGACTGTGTGTTTCACCCAGGTGAACTTCGATAGCCCCAAAGGGTGGCGTGCGGTCATTGGAGCTGGGGACGATGATTACGCTGTCGAGATGGCAGATGACACCTTTCTCAAGAAGGTACAGGGCAAGCAGCAGGCGTTTTTGAAAGGTGACCTGTTTGAGGTGACGCTGGAAGAGATCAAGAGTTCCAGTGCGAGCCGCTCTGATTACAAGCGTGTAATCAAGTCCGTTGATCGCCACTTTGCCGGCAAGGATCGCCGCCTGACTTGAGGTGATGGTTATGCTGCAGACGGAACAGATTCTGAACCTGCTGATCATCGGGTCATTCCTGTTTCTGCTGCCTGGCTTCTGGAAGCTGGGTAGCCTAATCGTGCGCTGGCTGATGGCCCGCTACGTCCGCACAGGAACGATTGTCATCCGAGTCAAGGGTGCTGATGGGCAGGTGCGTGAGACCACCGTCACGGCGACGGACTCACTCATTGAGAAGCTGATGGCGATTGATGATCGACGTGCTGCAGAGGGAAGTCATGGCTGAGAAAGGGAAGTCGGCTGCTCAGATCGGTACGATGGCGTTTTGGTATGGTGGTTTGGGCACCTTCAGTAATGCCTGCATCGCGAAGCTGGTGGACGGTGAGTGGCAGGGCATTTGGTTCTCAGCAAGCAGCGTGGTTGTGGCACTGGTTGCAAGTGGGATCGTATGGCTGTTCTCCCGGTATGGCCACTCGCTGGAGTACGTCAAGTATGACGCCATGCTTGGGCGGGAGATCGCGCACATCACTAAGGCGATGAGCCACAATGGCATCTCCGATGAGGCCAGAAAGCGCTGGCAGAACCAACTGGAGGTGGCCCTTGAAAAGCGTGCGAGCGCCGAGCGGGACATTGCGAATGGAACGGTGGATCTGAATAAGTTGGGCGGTTGACCCAGAAAAGCCCCGGCCATGAGCTGGGGCTTTTCTGGGAACAGGGCTGAGGTGGCGCAGTGGATTCCTGCTCCCGTTCGGGGTTGAATGCCACCGCCCCCGTGGGTGTCCAATTTCGTGTCGCACCTGACCAGCGCTCCGGCATTCGGTTACGGGCCTCTTGGTACAGCCCATAACGGCGAGCCAGCACAGCATGATTCTCGCCCCGGTGACGCTCTGCTGGTGTCACGAAGCCGATGCGGCTGTGCCGGTGCTCGTGGTTGTACCAGCGGATGAAGTCCCTGACCCTCGGACGGCTGTGCGAGGGTGTGACGCCCAGGTCGTACATCTTCTGCAGCATGGTCGCCGACTGCAGCGGCGCACCATTGTCCGAGTTCAGTACCGACGGCCTGAGCAGGCACTGCTCGCTGAGCACGCTGCGCAGCAGCTGGGCGCCCAGCTCGCCGCTTTCCTGTTCATGGACCTCCCTGCCCACGGCCTTGCGGCTGTAGATGCCCTCAATCAGGTACAGGTAGAAATACTGGCCGCGTACCGCCGTCGGCAGATAGATGACACCCCACGACCAGACCTGGTAGCGGTGCGAGCCAGTGGTGGGTGCCTTCACCGTGCGCGATGGCTGGCTGCGAGCACGGCGACGCTTCTGATCGGCCGCATGCAGGGCACGATAGAACGTCGACTCCAAAGCCAAGTCACGCCCGGCCTCAGCCACCCTCGCATGCAAAAGCACTAGCAATAGTTCACCCTTCCTCAAGCGATAGTTCACCTATCCGGTTTTGCCTGGACGAAAGTCTGTCCTGCTGTCTGCAGTCGATGCTCCTAGCCGGATTTAATCGTCGACCTGTGCCAGCCAGTCCGGCAGGTTGAAGTGCAGGCTGATGCGCGTGATCAGCCCATTGCCGATTTCGAAGAACGCGCCCACCCGTATCTCGTATCGCTGCCCGCAGGCCTCCGGCAGCCCATCGTCGGTCGCCAGGTACTCGCCAATGACGCGGTACTCGCAGGCAGCATGCTGCCCCTGTGGTTCGGCCAGAATCACCAATGCATCGACAGTTTCGCGATAGCAATGCTGTTGCCGCTCGAGAAAAGCGGCGAAGGCGTCGCGCCCGTGCTCGGCGAACCCCTGATTGGGCTCCAGAATCAGCTCGTCACTGACCCGTGCCAGGCAGGCGCGAATATCCCGATCATTGAGGGCGTTGAAATAACCTTGCAGCAGGTCGCGAACGTCAGTGGACATAGGGCAGGCTCCAGAACGGCAAAGCGCCGAGGATACCTTGCGGCCTGCCTGCGAAAGGCGGCTAGGGTCGCAGTTTGGCGCAGTGATCCTGCGCAGGCTGCGCGGCGGTGAACCAGACGTAGTCAGCCATGGACGCGTCCACAGCACGGCCGACCTCGGCCAGTATCAGCACCGCATTGCCGGTCTGCGCATCGAGATCATCCAGGTGCAGCGGCACGCCGAGGTCCTTGCGCACGTGGAAGGCTCCAGCCAGCAGCAGGCTTGGTTGTGGTGCGGCCAACAGGACCTCGGCCATGCGCCGGTCGCGCTGCTGCTGCACAGCGAGCAGCGCCGGCAACTGGCTGTCCGGCAGCAGGCCGCAATGCGACTCGCGGATATCCGCCAGCAAACGTGCCTGCACCTCGCCTGCGCTGGAACGCTCGCCCTGCAAGGTCGGACGCTGGCGGTAGATCTGCATGATCTCGGCACGGTCCAGATTGGCCGCGAGCAGGGGATAAGGTTGACGCAACTGATGCAGCACCAGCGGCCCGTACAGCGACCAGTCCCATCCCGACTGCCAGGCCAGCGCGTCGAACGGATCTGCAGGCACCTGCCCTGGGCGTGCAGCGGCCTGGGCCTGATCGACCCTGCTCTGCTGATCGGGATTGAGCATCTCCATCAGCACACTGCCCTGCGGGCGTTGCCGGGATAGCTCACGCGACAGCCAGAGCTGCACGGCATGGTGATCGGGATTGTCATGCTGCTCGCCGACCAACACCCGCTGGGCCGGCGCCAGGCGACTCAGCAACTGCTCAGGACTGATGGTTTGCCCACTGGCAAGATCGACAATACGGCCCAGGTCAGTGTGCTCGCGGCCTAGCGGAGCGAGGGGCGCCGGGGGCGGTAGCACATATCGACTCTGGCAGGCGGCCAGCAGCATCAGACAACTCAGCAGAACCACTCGCATCGAACTCTCCAAGGCTCAGCGTGCGACGATCAGGGGATGGCCGCGCTCAGGGTGAATCTGCACCAGCACCTCCAGGCCGAAAACGGCCTGCAGCGGCTCGGCCCGCAATACTTCGACAGGCGTACCCAGTGCATGCGCCCTGCCCTGCTCCAGCAACAACAGGCGATCACAGTAACGCGCAGCCAGATTGAGGTCGTGGAGGATCACCAGCACGGCCGCACCGGATTCAGCCAAACGACGAACCGCCTGCAGGCAGGTGTGCTGATGCAGGGGGTCGAGCATCGAGGTTGGCTCGTCGAGCAGCAGAATCTGCCCCTCGCCGCCCGGCCACAGCTGCGCCAGCACTCGCGCCAGGTGCACGCGCTGACGCTCACCGCCGGACAGGGCAAGATAGCTGCGCCCGGCCAAGTGCGCCGCATCAGCTGCGTGCAGCGCTTCCTGGACGATCTGCGCATCGCGCACGCGACCGCTGTCGTGAGGCAGACGGCCCATGGCGACCACCTCCTCGACGCGGAAGGCGAAATTCAGGCTCGAACTCTGCGGTAGCACTGCAAGCCGCCGGGCACGTTCCGGCCCCGACCATTCATCGAGCGCGCGCTGCTCCAACGTCACCTGCCCGGCACTGGCCGGCAACTCGCCGGTCAGCGCTGCCAGCAAGGTGCTCTTGCCCGCGCCGTTCGGCCCCAGCACACCCAGTACTTCGCCTGGGCGCAGCTGCAGATCGATGCCACTAAGCACCACACAGGGCCCGCGGCGGACCTCCAGCCGTTCGACCTGCAGCATCAGCTTCACCCCCGCACCAGCAGATAAAGAAAGAACGGAGCGCCGATCAGCGCCGTGACGATGCCGATCGGCAACTCGGCAGGTGCCAACGCCAAGCGTGCAACCAGATCAGCCAGCAGCAGCAGGCTGGCACCGGCCAGTGCAGATGCCGGTAACAGCAAGCGATGATCGGGGCCAACCAACAGACGCATCAGGTGCGGAACCACCAGCCCGATAAAGCCGATCAGGCCGGCGGCGGCTACCGCAGCGCCGACACCCAGCGCCGTACAGAACACCAGCTCGCGTTTGAAGCGCTCCACATCGAAACCGAGGTGGCGCGCCTCCGACTCGCCCAGCAGCAGCGCGTTCAGCGCCCGTGCCCGTCGCGGCAACCACAGCGCCACGGCCAGCGTTGCCAGCAACAACGGCCAGAGCCGTGCGTAGCTGGCGCCATTGAGACTGCCCAGGTTCCAGAACGTCAGGGTACGTAACGTTGCATCGTCCGCCAGGTAAGTGAACAGGCCGATGGCCGCACCCGCCAGCGCAGTCAACGCGATGCCGGCCAGCAACATGGTCGCCACGTGGGTCTGCCCATCACGCCGGCCCAGACGGTAGACCAGCGCCGTGACCAGCAGGCCACCAACGAAGGCGCAGGCCGACAGCAGATAAGGCGCGAAGGCTTCGGGCAAACCGCCTAACGCGGCGCCGCCAACGATGGCCACCGCAGCGCCCAGCGCGGCACCGCTGGAGACGCCGACCAGGCCAGGGTCCGCCAGAGGGTTGCGAAACAGCCCCTGCATTGCCACACCACAGAGCGCTAGCACCATGCCCACGGCGAGCCCGAGCAGCGTGCGCGGCATGCGAATCTGCACCAGGATCAGTTCCGCCTTCTGCACCGACGCATCAGCTGCAAGCGGCACGCCCAGCAGACGCAGCGCGGCACGCAGAGTGTCGCCCAGCGGCAGGCTGACCGGGCCGAGCGCCAGCGAGAGCCACAGCGCGAGCACGAGCAGCAGGCCCAGTGCGATGAACAATGGGCGCGTCGAAAGAGGTGAGGTCATGGCGCGCGTTTGGCTTCAGCTGTCAGAGAGTGGCTGGCAGGATAAAAGCCTGCGCCGAGCATCGCCAGCCCATCCGGCACACGCGGTCCAAGACCGCCCACCAGCAGGGTCGGGTCGAGCGCCAGCAAACGCCCCTCACGCGCCGCACGCGTACCGGCCAGGGCCGGGTTCTGCTGCAGCAGGGCCTGCCTCGCGGCATCGCCTTCAAGGGCGCGATCAGCGACCACCACGACCTGTGGGTCTAGCGCCAGCAGTGCTTCGCTGGACAGCGCCTTGTAGCCATTGTGACTGGCCAGGTTGCGCCCACCGGCGCGACTGATCAGCCAGTCGGCCGCCGTATCGACGCCGCCCACCAACGGGCTGCCACCGGCGTGCCCGAGCAACAGCAACACACCGGGCGCTTCCTGGCTGCGCTGGGCCTGCTCGACCCACTGCTGCTGAGTCTGCAGGCGCGCCTGGTAATCGGCGAAGGCGCGTTGCGCTGCCGCTTCATCCCCGAGCAACTGGCCCAGACGTTTCAGGTTGGCCTGCAGGCTGTCCAGCTCCGCGCGCGCCGTCAGACGTTCGATACGCACGCCGGCTGCAGCCAGTTGTTCTAGCACTGGTGGCGGGCCCATCTCCTCGCTGCCCAGCAGCAGGTCCGGGCGCAGGGCGAGAATGCCCTCAGCAGCCAGTTGCCGTTGATAACCGACGCTGGGCAGCTTGGTCAGCGACGCCGGATGACGACTGGTGGTATCGACACCCACCAGTTTGCTCTCGCCACCCAGCAACACCACCCACTCACTCAGGGCACCACCGGAACTCACCCAGCGCTGCGGCAATGGCTCTGCAAGCGCCAGATTGGGAAACAGCAGGACAGCCGCCAGGCCGCCCAGAATATTGGCAAGACGCATGGTCTCGACTCCTCGAACGGGACATCGACCGGCCCCCACTGGGAACCGGCACGGATCAGGCCAGCACCGGCAGTGACTCAGCCAGCTCACGCCAGTCATCACGCTCGGCCATGCCAGGCTTGCGTGCGCCGAACAGCTGGACGACCAGCTCGCCGTCGGCATCGAAGGCTTCCAGGCTAGTGATCACGCCATCGACGCTGGGCTTGCGCACGCGCCACAGCTCGACCACACCACGGGTCTGCAGGTGCAGGTTGAAGTCGGGGTCGAGTACGTTGAACCAGCTGTCCATCCAGCGCAGGTTGTGCACCGGGCCGGTGTGGATCTGAATGCAGTGACGGTTACCGACGAACACCATGATCGGCACTGCACGGGCAGCGGCCTGCTCCATCAGCACCGTCAGTTCGGAGGTCGCCAGCGGCTGCGCCCATTGTTCCCCCGCCAGGCGCAACGCCTGGGTACGCGCGACTTCATGCTTTTTCAGCAGGGCGAAGAAATGGTGGGTGTCCTGCAGTGTCGACCAGCCCTCACGCAGCGCCTGGCTGTCGACCTCCGCATCGGCCTTGCGCGCTGGTGCGGCTGGCGGTGGCAGCAATTGCAGCTCGGCATTCTGCTCGCCGGCGAAACGCTCGACCAGCGGCTGCCAGGCTTCCAGCTCGCTGCGCTCGGTCAGGTAGACCTTGTGCACGGCGACGCCCTGCTGGTCGAACACCTGGATGCTGCGTTGGGTGCCCTTGGCGGTTTCCTCGGCGATGGCGAACACGCTGGCCCAACCACCGAGGAACAGGCGCAGGTCGATGTCGGCAGAAACCACCAGACCCATCTGCCCGGATGCGGCAACGCTCACTTCACGGTACAACCCCTTGCGCTCATGGACGCAATGCTCGTTACGCGTCAGCACCATGACCCGACCGAGCTCGCCAAGCGCCGGCAGCAGCGCAGCCCAATCCGGGCGCAGGCGCTGCGCGTCGATGCCCAGGCGGCTGGCGGTCAACTCGGCCTCGCTGACACCTAGCTGCGCCGCTGCTTCGCGGGCGCGCAGACGGGGTTGCTCATCACGCAGCCTTTGCCAGGCCTGGTAAAGACCGGCAGCCGGGGCTGCCAAGTTATTTGCGGTACTCATCGGGATTTCCTCTCTCACGGGCAGTTACCAACACCGTCGGCGACGCGAGCGCGTACCGACACGGCAGTGCAATTTGAGAGAACGATAATCTACCTGAGAACTATTTGCATCAAATAAGTAATCTGGTTAACGTCTTGCGCCGTCGCCAACCAGGCAGTCGCAGAGCTGCCACGCATGCACCGGAGTATCACCATGCACGTTCGCCCGCCCTTCGCTCGCCGCTCCTGGCTCGCGCTGCTGTTGCTGTGCCCTTCACTGGCTCTGGCTGAAACGCCGGCCGAGCTACCCGCTGTCGAGGTCACTGGAATGGCGGCCAAGCAACCGCTGCCGACCACAACCCAGACCGACGCCCAGACGCTGGAACGCCGACAGATTCGCAGCTTCGATGACCTGTCACGCCGTGCCGAGCCGGGACTGAACTACAACCGCAGCAACAACAGCATCAACATCCGTGGTCTGGACCGCGACCGCGTGCTCACCACCCTCGACGGTATTCGCATGCCCTGGCTGAACGACGCCGTGCGCGACGTCAATGGCGGCCTCAATAGCATCGACTTCCAGGGTCTGTCCTCCATCGACGTGGTGCGCGGCGCCAACTCCAGCCAGGTTGGCTCAGGCGCCCTCGGCGGAGCGCTGCAATTGCGCACGCTGAACCCGGACGACCTGCTGGGCGACAAGGACGAGTTCGCCGGCATGATCAAGAACGACTACGACAGCGCCGACCGCAGCTGGGGGCTCAATGCCGCGCTGGCTGGCCGCTTCAACGACACCTCCTGGCTGCTCCAGGCTGGCGGGCGCAAGGGGCACGAGCTCGATAACCAGGGCAACCGTGATGTTCCGGGCAGCCAGCGCACCGAAGCCAACCCCAGTGACACCGATCAGCACAGCCTGCTGCTCAAGGTTCAACAGAAACTTGCCGGCGGACACCGCGTCGGTGTGACCGCCGAACTGTTCGAGCGTACCGAGGATATGGACAGCCGCATCAACCAGGGCACCGCCAACTATCCGCGGCATTATGAAACCCGCGAGAGCAACGAACGCAAGCGCTTGTCCTTCGACCACCAGTACCGTGCCGAGAGCAGCGACAGCCTGCTGGATTGGGTCGACACCATCGTCTACTGGCAGAAGCTGCGTCGCGAAGACGAAGTGGACGCCACTCGCGCCGGAACCCTCGCCGGCCCGTTCGGCCGTAACAACGAGATAGAGAAAACCCAATACGGCATCAACGGCAGCTTGGGTAAGCAACTGGGGCAGCACAATCTGACCCTTGGCGCGGAGTGGAGCCGCATCGAGGCCGAGCAGTACAGCGGCGGCTACGATGCCTGCCCCAGCGTACTGGTACCGCCCTTCCCGCCGCGCCCAGACAGCACGCCGGCCGGCATCTACTTTTCCTGCATCAACCTGCACACCAATCAGGCCGAGATGCCGAAGACGCCGGGCAACCTGTATGGCCTCTACCTGAAAGACGACATCGCCCTCAGCGACACACTGACCCTGACGCCAGGCGTGCGCTATGACCGCTACGAGTACAAACCCAAGAGCGACACCAGCGGTTACGTGCTGGCCGGTGACAGCGTGATGCTCACCGAAAACAAGGATTCCAAGTGGTCCGGCAGCCTGCTGCTGACCTGGCAGGCGCACGAGCTGGCGACCCTCTACGCACAGTGGGCGCAAGGCTTCAAGGCACCGGACGTCAACGAGCTGTACAGCACCTTCACCAACTCCGGCATGGGCTACGCGCGCGTCGGCAATCCCAACCTCAAGCCCGAAGAAAGCACCGGCTACGAAGTCGGCGCGCGCCTGGGCGACAAGCATCTAGGCGGCTCCATCAGCCTGTTCGACAACCGCTACAAGAACTTCATCGACAGCATCACCGCCAACGAAGAGGACTATGGCTTCCAGGCCGGAGAATTCCCGACCTTCTTCGAGGTGATGGAGAACCGCGACAAGGTGCGCATCTACGGCGCCGAAGGCACCGCGCACTGGCAGTTCGCACCCTCCTGGCAAGCCTGGAGCTCGGTCGCCTGGGCCGTGGGCAAGGACCGCGAAACCAAACAGCACCTGAATTCGGTCGCCCCACTGACCGGCACCCTCGGCCTCAGCTACACCCAGCAGCACTATGGTGCGGACCTGATGCTGACCGCCGCCCGCCGTCGCGACAAGGTCGAGAGCGACAGCGACTTCAAGGCCCCCGGCTATGGCGTGGTCGACCTCACCGGTTACTGGCAACCGGCAGCGCTGGATGGCGTCCGGCTGCAGGCCGGTCTGTTCAACCTGTTCGACAAGAAGTACTGGAACGCCCTCAATGTGCCCAGCATTGGCGGCCGCACCACGCCTCAACCGGTCGACTACTACAGCGAGCCGGGTCGCACCTTCCGCGTGTCGGCCTCCTGGCAGTTCTGAGTTCCACTTGGCGCATGGATGCGCCCTCCTCCTTCTTGCGGGATAATCGCGCCATCTGAAACGGAGACCGCGATGATCCGCCTATGCGCCCCAAGTGAGCTGGCCGAAGGTCAAAGCCTCGGCTTTGTGATCGACCAGTTGAACCTGCTGGTCGTACGTCGCGACGGCCAGGTCCACGCCTACCTCAACCGCTGCCCGCACCGCGGCATCGCCCTAGAGTGGCAGAAGGATCGCTTCCTTGACGACAGCGGCAGCCTGATTCGCTGCGCCACCCACGGCGCGCTGTTTCTCATCGAGAGCGGCGAATGCGTGGCGGGGCCTTGCGAGGGGCAGTCGCTGCAGATGCTGGAATGTCGGGAAGATACCGAGGGAATCTGGATCGCTGCGTAGGGGTCAAGTCAGCACGTCCAGCCGGCGAACCAGGGTGATCCCTTCGGGGCTGAGCTCGGCGCCGTAGGCCAGCACCTCCACCCCCGCAGCCTTGGCATCACGCAATCCCGCCGCGTAGGCAGGATCGATCTCCTCCGCCGCCCTTACGGCGCGAATGCCGGAGAGGTTCACGCAATACAGCTGCACCGTGCGCACACCGGCACGCGCCAGCGCGGCCAGCTCGCGCAGGTGCTTGGCACCGCGCTGCGTCACTGCATCAGGAAAAGCCGCCACATCACTGCCATCGAAGCCCAGCGTCACGCTCTTGACCTCGACAAAGGCAGGCCCGTCCGGGTAATCCAGACGAAAATCGGCGCGGCTGTTCTCCACCCCGTAAGCCACCTCGCGCTTGAGCGCGGTAAAGCCAGCCAGCTCGGTGATCAGCCCGGCACGCAGCGCCTCCTCCACCAGCGCATTGGCCCTCGCGGTATTGACGCAGGCCAGCCGCCCTTGCGGCGTCTCGCTGATTTCCCAACTGCCCGGCAACTTGCGCTTGGGATCGTTGCTGCGGCTGAACCACACCCGACAGCTTTCACTCATGCAGTTGAGCATCGAGCCGGTGTTGGCGCAGTGGATGGTCATCTGCTCGCCGCTGGCCGTCTCGATATCGGCGAGAAAGCGCTTGTAGCGGCGCAACAGCCGCCCTTCCTCCAGCGGCGGATCAAAGCGCATCGGGCTTCCAGCTCTTCAGGCCGCGCGCGATACGCTCGACCGCCTGCTGCAGACGCTCGACGTTCTGCGTATAGGCGAAGCGCACATGGTGCCCAGCCTGGTAACGGCCGAAATCCAGACCCGGGGTGAAGGCCACATGCTCGGTTTCGATGAAGTGCCGGCAGAAAGCGAAGGCGTCGCCACCGAAGGCGCTGATGTCTGCATATAAATAGAAGGCACCTTCAGGCTCCACGGCGATACCAAAGCCCAGCTCGCGCAACACCGGCAGCAGGTAGTCGCGACGACGCTGAAATTCATGGCGCCGCTCTTCGAGGATCGCCAGCGTGGCCGGTTCGAAGCAGGCCAGCGCGGCATGCTGGGCCATGCTCGGCGCACTGATATAGAGATTCTGCGCCAGCTTCTCCAGCTCAGGCACCGCCGCTTCAGGCGCCACCAGCCAACCCAGGCGCCAGCCGGTCATGCCGAAATATTTGGAGAAACTATTGAGGACAAAGGCATCGTCGTCCACTTCCAGCACGCTCGGCGCATCGCAGCCGTAGGTCAGGCCATGGTAGATCTCGTCCACCACCAGATGACCGCCACGCTGCTTGAGGCAGGTCGACAGCGCCGCCAGCTCATCCTTGTGCAGTAGCGTTCCAGTCGGATTGGCCGGCGAGGCGACCAGGGCGCCGACGCTGTCGGTATCCCAGTGCCGCTCCACCAGTTGCGGAGTCAGCTGGTAACGCACGTCCGGGCCGACCGGCACCAGCTGCGCAGCGCCTTCGACCAGGCGCAGGAAATGGCGATTGCACGGGTAGCCCGGGTCGGCCAGCAACCAGTGCTTGCCCGGGTCGACCAACAGGCTGGCGGCCAGCAGCAGTGCACCGGAGCCGCCCGGTGTAACCAGAATGCGCTGCGGATCGATACTCAGCCGGTAGCGCTCGGCGTAGAAGCCGGCGATGGCTTCACGCAGCTGCGGCAGGCCGCGGGCCGCAGTGTAGCGCGTGTGCCCGGCGGCCAACGCGGCCTGACCGGCACGGATGATCGGCTCGGCGGTTGTGAAGTCCGGCTCGCCGATCTCCAAGTGGATGACGTCGTGGCCGGCCGCCTGCAGTTCATTGGCACGTGCCAGCAAGGCCATCACGTGGAAGGGTTCGATGGCGCGACTGCGCGCGCTGTAGAGCTGAGCCATGGGTCTGTCTTCAGGGTTGCGAGGCGCGGATTCTAGCAGGGCAGCTCAAGGCCACGGCAAGGGCGCCAAAGCGCCGCTACGCTTGCAAAGCAGTCCCTTGCGGATTTCGCTCACACCCCGGACAAGGCAGAGACAACCGGGAGTAGCGCGCCCCGATTTGATCTGGTAAGTTCGCCGGCTTGCAGTCGCAGGGCCGGACAAACGCCTGGCAATGGAATAACCTGCGCGATGGATTTGAAAGAGTGAGAGGCGTCATCCATGCCCACAAAAGAAAAAGCCAAAAGCACCAGCCAGCTGATTCGTGGTTTCGAGCCTTATCCGGAGAAGAAGGGCGAGGAATACATGAGCGAGCCGATGCGCGCTCACTTCACCGGCATCCTCAATAAGTGGAAGCTGGAGCTGATGCAGGAAGTCGACCGTACCGTGCACCACATGCAGGACGAAGCGGCCAACTTCCCGGATCCGGCCGACCGCGCCAGCCAGGAAGAAGAATTCAGCCTGGAACTGCGTGCCCGTGACCGCGAGCGTAAGCTGATCAAGAAGATCGATGAAACCCTGCAGCTGATCGAAGACAACGATTACGGCTGGTGCGACTCCTGCGGTGTAGAGATCGGCATTCGCCGCCTCGAAGCCCGCCCGACCGCCACGCTGTGCATCGACTGCAAGACCCTGGCGGAAATCAAGGAAAAGCAGGTCGGTTCCTGATCTGACAACGGGGCGCTTAGGCGCCCCGCTCTGTTTCTGGCCCTAGCTCCATGAACACAGCCTATATCGGGCGCTTCGCCCCCACGCCCAGCGGCTATCTGCACTTCGGCTCGCTGGTCGCCGCTCTCGCCTCCTACCTCGATGCCCGCGCCGTTGGCGGTCGCTGGCTGCTGCGCATGGAGGACCTCGACCCGCCACGAGAAGTGCCTGGCGCCCAGGATGCGATCCTGCGCACACTGGAAACCTACGGTTTCGAGTGGGACGGCGAGTTGGTACGCCAGAGCGAGCGCCACGCCGAATACACAGCGGTGATCGCCCGGCTATTCAGCCAGGGCCTGGCCTACGCCTGCATCTGCTCGCGCAAGCAGCTCGAAGGCCACGCCGGCATTTACCCGGGGTTCTGCCGTAATGCCTGCCACCCTGACCACGACGCGGCCATCCGCCTGCGCGTGCCAGAGCTGGACTATCACTTCATCGACCGGGTGCAGGGCGAATTTCGCCAGCAGTTGGGCCGTGAAGTGGGCGACTTCGTGATCCGACGGCGTGATGGATTGTTCGCCTATCAGCTCGCCGTGGTGTTGGACGATGCCTGGCAGGGGGTGACCGACGTGGTACGCGGAGCCGACCTACTCGACTCCACCCCTCGCCAGCTCTACCTGCAGGAGCTGCTCGGACTGCCGCAGCCACGCTACCTGCACGTGCCGCTGATCATCCAGCCGGACGGCCACAAGCTGGGCAAGAGCTACCGCTCGCCGCCCCTGCCCGCCGATCAGGCCGGGCCTCTGCTACTACGCGCCCTGCGCGCGCTGGGGCAACAACCACCCGCCGAATTGCAAGGCGCGGCATCTGCCGAGCTGCTGGCCTGGGGCATCGCCAACTGGGACGCCACACGCATTCCGCGCAGCCGCACCCTGGCCGAAACGCAATTGAGATAGCGCGCGCCGCGCGCACTGTTGACCACCAAGCGAACCTTGTACGGTCCCGGTGCGCACAGCGCACCCTACGGCAAGCCTCAAGTTTGTGGCTTGAAGCGCGCAGCTTCCTTTACCATCTCGGCATCTTTCGACGAGATGTCACATGTATATCTACCGACTGGTTCTGATCCTGGTAGTGGGGATCTACCTGTTCTCACCGGCCATCATGGACTGGTGGATCGACCCCAATGGCGCCTGGTATCGGCCTTATCTGCTGTGGCTGATCCTGATCGTCGTTACCTTCATCCTTCAGAGCCAACGCGATGCTGACGAGCTTTAGCCTGAGCGAACTGATCCTGATCAGCGCCGGCTATCTGCTGGTGCTGTTCGGCGTCGCCTGGGTCAGTGAACACGGTCTTATCCCACGCTGGATCATCCGCCACCCGCTGACCTACACCCTGTCGCTGGGCGTGTACGCGAGTGCCTGGGCCTTCTACGGCACGGTCGGCCTGGCCTACCAGTACGGTTACGGCTTCCTCGCCAGCTATCTTGGGGTGTCCGGGGCCTTTCTGCTGGCACCCGTGCTGCTCTACCCGATCCTGCGCATCACCCGCACCTACCAGCTGTCATCGCTGGCCGATCTGTTCGCCTTCCGTTTTCGCAGCACCTGGGCCGGCGCACTGACGACCCTGTTCATGCTGATCGGTGTGCTGCCGCTGTTGGCCCTGCAGATTCAGGCGGTGGCCGACTCCATCGGCATCCTCAGCCGCGAGCCGCTGCAGGAAAAGGTCGCGCTGAGCTACTGCGGCCTGATCATCCTGTTCACCATTCTGTTCGGCGCGCGCCATATCGCCACGCGCGAGAAGCACGAGGGCCTGGTGTTCGCCATCGCCTTCGAGTCGCTGGTCAAGCTGGTCGCCCTCGGCGTGATCGGCTGGTACGCGCTGTATCAGGTGTTCGGCGGCCCACGTGAGCTTGAGCTATGGCTGGTGCAGAACCAGGCGGCGCTGGCCACGCTGCATACGCCGCTGCAGGAAGGCCCATGGCGCACCCTGCTGCTGGTGTTCTTCGCCTCGGCCATCGTCATGCCGCACATGTACCACATGACTTTCACCGAGAACCTCAACCCGCGCGCCATGGTCAGCGCCAGCTGGGGCCTGCCACTGTTCCTGCTGCTGATGAGCCTGGCCGTGCCACTGATTCTCTGGGCCGGCCTCAAGCTCGGGGCGACCACCAACCCCGAATACTTCACCCTGGGCCTGGGTATCGCGGTCAACAGCGAAACCCTGGCCCTGCTCGCCTATGTCGGCGGCCTGTCAGCCTCCAGCGGCCTGATCATCGTCTCGACCCTGGCGCTGTCCGGCATGGCGCTGAATCACCTGGTGCTGCCGCTGTACCAGCCGCCAGCCGAAGGCAACATCTACCGCTGGCTGAAGTGGACGCGGCGCGCGCTGATCGTGGCCATCATCATGGCCGGCTATGGCTTCTACCTGCTGCTCGGCGCCCAACAGGATCTGGCCAACCTGGGCATCGTCGCCTTCGTCGCCACCTTGCAGTTCCTGCCCGGCGTACTGTCGGTGCTGTATTGGCAGACGGCCAATCGCCGCGGTTTCCTCGCCGGCCTGCTGGCCGGCATCAGCGTCTGGGCACTGACCATGCTGCTGCCGCTGCTGGGCAATCTGGAAGGTTTCTACCTGCCGCTGTTCAACGTCATCTATGTGCTCGACGATGCCAGCTGGCACCTGGCGGCCATCGCCTCACTGGCGGCCAACGTGCTGATGTTCACCCTGGTGTCGCTGTTCACCGAGGCCAGCCCGGAGGAGAAGAGCGCCGCCGAAGCCTGCGCGGTGGACAACGTGCGCCGCCCGCAAAGGCGCGAGCTGGTCGCCGTGTCACCGCAGGACTTTGCCGCACAACTGGCCAAGCCGCTCGGCGCCAAGACTGCGCAACGCGAAGTGGAACAGGCCCTGCGCGACCTGCACCTGCCATTCGACGAAAGCCGCCCCTACGCCCTGCGCCGCCTGCGCGACCGCATTGAGGCCAACCTGTCCGGCCTGATGGGGCCAAGCGTGGCGCAGGACATCGTCGAAACCTTCCTGCCCTACAAGTCCGGCACCGAAGGCTATGTCACCGAGGACATCCACTTCATCGAAAGCCGCCTGGAGGATTACCAGTCGCGCCTCACCGGCCTGGCCGCCGAGCTCGACGCCCTGCGTCGCTATCACCGCCAGACCTTGCAGGAATTGCCGATGGGCGTCTGCTCGCTGGCCAAGGACCAGGAAATCCTGATGTGGAACCGAGCCATGGAAGAGCTCACCGACATCCCCGCCCAGCGCATCGTCGGTTCGCGCCTGAGTACCCTGGCCGAACCCTGGCAGAGCCTGCTGCAGGACTTCATCGAACGCCCGGACCAGCACCTGCACAAACAGCATCTGGCACTCGACGGGCAGATTCGCTGGCTGAACCTGCACAAGGCAGCCATCAACGAGCCACTGGCGCCCGGTAACAGTGGCCTGGTGCTGCTGGTCGAGGATCAGACCGAAACCCAGATGCTCGAAGACAAGCTGGTGCACTCCGAGCGCCTGGCCAGCATCGGCCGCCTCGCCGCCGGGGTCGCCCACGAAATCGGCAACCCGATCACCGGCATCGCCTGCCTGGCGCAGAACCTACGCGAAGAACGCGAAAACGACGGCGAGCTGACCGAAATCAGCGGGCAGATCCTCGAACAGACCAAACGCGTGTCACGCATCGTCCAGTCGCTGATGAGCTTCGCCCACTCCGGCAGCCACCAGCGCAGCGACGAACCGGTATGCCTGGCTGACGTGGCGCAGGATGCCATCGGCCTGCTGTCGCTGAACAAACGCAACTTCGACATCCAGTTCTACAACCTGTGCGATCCGCAGCACTGGGCCTGTGGCGACCCGCAGCGCCTGGCCCAGGTACTGATCAACCTGCTGTCCAACGCCCGTGACGCCTCGCCCCCCGGCGGTGCCATCCGCGTGCGCAGCGAGGCCAGCGAACATACCGTCGACCTGATCGTCGAGGACGAAGGCAGCGGCATTCCCAAGGCGATCATCGACCGCCTGTTCGAGCCTTTCTTCACCACCAAGGACCCCGGCGAGGGGACCGGCCTGGGCCTCGCGCTGGTCTATTCGATCGTGGAAGAGCATTATGGACAGATAACAATCGACAGCCCGGCCGACCCCGAGCGCCAACTGGGCACTCGAATTCGGGTCACCCTGCCGAGACATGTCGAGGCGACGTCCGTAGCGATGTAAACAGCGACAGAGGTGCCATTGGCGCCACCGTGACCGTCGAGAGATCGAATTAATGCCACATATTCTTATCGTCGAAGACGAAACCATTATCCGCTCTGCCTTGCGCCGCCTGCTCGAACGCAATCAGTACCAGGTCAGCGAAGCCGGCTCGGTACAGGAAGCCCAGGAGCGCTACAGCATTCCCACCTTCGACCTGATCGTCAGCGACCTGCGCCTGCCTGGCGCGCCGGGTACCGAACTGATCAAGCTGGCCGAAGGCACGCCGGTGCTGATCATGACCAGCTACGCCAGCCTGCGCTCGGCGGTGGACTCGATGAAGATGGGCGCGGTCGATTACATCGCCAAGCCCTTCGACCACGACGAGATGCTCCAGGCCGTCGCCCGCATCCTCCGCGACCGCCAGGAAGCCAAGAGCGCACCGGCGCCGACCACCGCCAGCAACACCCGCGGTAACGCTGCCGAGAAGGCAGTGGACAACGCCAACGGCGAGATCGGCATCATCGGCTCCTGCGCAGCCATGCAGGAGCTCTACAGCAAGATTCGCAAGGTCGCGCCCACCGACTCCAATGTGCTGGTGCAGGGCGAGTCCGGTACCGGCAAGGAGTTGGTCGCACGCGCCCTGCACAACCTCTCCAGGCGTGCCAAGGCGCCGCTGATTTCGGTGAACTGCGCGGCCATTCCGGAAACCCTGATCGAGTCCGAACTGTTCGGCCACGAAAAAGGCGCCTTCACCGGCGCCAGCGCCGGGCGTGCTGGTCTGGTGGAAGCGGCCGACGGTGGCACGCTGTTCCTCGATGAGATTGGCGAACTGCCGCTGGAAGCCCAGGCGCGCCTGCTGCGCGTGCTGCAGGAAGGCGAGATTCGCCGGGTCGGCTCGGTGCAGTCACAGAAAGTGGACGTGCGCCTGATCGCCGCCACTCACCGCGACCTGAAGACCCTGGCCAAGACCGGCCAATTCCGTGAAGACCTCTATTACCGCCTGCACGTCATCGCCCTCAAGCTGCCGGCGCTGCGCGAGCGCGGTAGCGACGTGATCGAGATCGCCCAGGCATTCCTGGTGCGCCAGTACACCCGCATGGGCCGCGAGCCGTTGCGTTTCGCCCATGATGCCGAGCAAGCGATCCGCCACTACCCATGGCCGGGTAACGTGCGCGAACTGGAAAACGCCATCGAGCGCGCAGTGATTCTCTGCGAGGGTGCGGAAATTTCCGCCGACCTGCTGGGCATCGATATCGAGCTGGACGATCTGGATGACGAGGACTTCGGCCTGCCAGCAGTGGCCGGGCAGAGCAGTGGCAACAGTCACGAGCCGACCGAGGACCTGTCACTGGAGGATTACTTCCAGCACTTCGTCCTCGAGCACCAGGATCACATGACCGAGACCGAGCTGGCGCGCAAGCTGGGCATCAGTCGCAAATGCCTGTGGGAGCGCCGCCAGCGCCTCGGCATTCCACGTCGCAAATCCGGCGTGACCAGCGGCCCTTGACGTCACCCCTGCGGTGACAACCGCCCCACACACGGGCTCACAGGTTGTTACCGTTTCAATATCTCGTAACAAAGGCCGGGTCTAACGGTAACGAAAACCCGGCTTTTTTCTACCCCACCGACAACCCCAACCTGCCGCAAGCCCTTGATTTACAAGGAATCACGAAAACTGGCACGGCATCTGCTTTATCTCTGGCACAACAACAATAACAAGCAATGCCCTACACAATAAGAACAAGACGTAACGACTCCAGAACAACAAGAACAACAAGGTACGGAGGCGCAGCTAACTGATTCTTTTGGAGAGGAGTTGCCGTAAGGGGTTCGCCCCAGCGACCAGGTAGAGAACAATAAAACTGCCCTGAGGCAGCGCCAGAACTGGTTGATTAAGGCAGCATCAGCGTCCAAAGAAATCCGTTTGCTATTGGCTCCCCACTCTAGGGAGCGCCCGGTAAGCCACGGCGAGCCGGGAAGGGCCGAACAACAAAAACAACAGGCCCTCAATAACAATAAAAACAGAGCACGCACCAATTTTGGGGGGGAGCTTCAGCTCCCCCAGTAGCTTCCGGTCCTCAGATCCCCGCCTGCCGCCCTTCTACACACCTTCTCCCTACACGATGCTAGAATCCGCAGCAATCATGCGGTCATCGTTTCGCATGCAGTTGAAAAACCTTGCCAAAGCAAACTGCTTTTAACGCCGTGATGCCCACGCAATTCGATTTTCAAGCGCATGCGCAGCAGGCCGACCACTACTCCAAACAGTGCATCCCATGCTGAAAAAGCTGTTCAAATCTTTCCACTCACCTCTGCGCCGTGCCCCACGCCCACGCAGCACTCCCGAAGTGCTGTGCAGCAGCCAACATCCGCTCAAGCGCAACGAGATCAGCCGTCACGCCATAAGCGTGGTCGAGCGCCTGCAGAAGGCTGGCTACCAGGCCTATCTGGTCGGTGGTTGCGTTCGCGACCTGCTGCTGGATATCGACCCCAAGGATTTCGACGTCGCCACCAGCGCCACGCCCGAGCAGGTACGTGCCGAATTCCGCAACGCCCGGGTGATCGGCCGCCGCTTCAAGCTGGTTCACGTGCATTTCGGCCGCGAGATCATCGAAGTCGCTACCTTTCGCGCCAACCACCCACAAGGCGAGGAAGAGGAAAACAGCAACCAGGCGGCACGCAACGAAAGCGGCCGCATCCTGCGCGACAACGTCTACGGCACCCTCGAAGACGATGCACAGCGCCGCGACTTCACCATCAACGCGCTGTACTACGATCCAACCCAGGAGCACATCCTCGACTACGCCCGCGGCATGCACGATGTGCGCAACCACCAGGTACGCCTGATCGGCGACCCGGAGCAGCGTTACCTGGAAGATCCGGTGCGGATGCTGCGTGCGGTGCGTTTCGCCGCCAAGCTGGATTTCGATATCGAGAAGCACAGCGCCGCGCCGATTCGCCGTCTGGCGCCGATGCTGCGCGATATTCCCTCGGCACGCCTGTTCGACGAAGTGCTCAAGCTGTTCCTCGCCGGTTACGCCGAATACACCTTCGACCTGCTGCTCGAGCACGACCTGTTCGCCCAGCTGTTTCCGGCCAGCGGCGCAGCGCTCAAGCAGAACCCGCAGTACACCGAGAAGCTGATTCGCCAGGCGCTGATCAACACCGACGACCGCATCCACGATGGCAAGTCGGTTACGCCGGCCTTCCTCTTCGCCGCACTGTTGTGGCCTGCTCTGCCGGCCCGTGTACTGCAGTTGCAAAGCAAAGGCATGCCGCCGATTCCGGCCATGCAGGAAGCCGCCCACGAACTGATCGCCGAGCAATGCCAGCGCATTGCCGTGCCCAAGCGCTTCACCATCCCGATTCGCGAAATCTGGGACATGCAGGAGCGCCTGCCGCGCCGCAGCGGCAAGCGTGCCGATCTGCTACTGGAGAACCCGCGTTTCCGCGCCGGCTATGACTTCCTCCTGCTGCGCGAACTGGCCGGGGAAGACACTGGAGGCCTGGGCGAATGGTGGACGGACTATCAAGACGCCAACGACAGTGAGCGCCGGCAGATGATTCGCGACCTCGCAGGCAAAGGCGAAAGCACCGGCGCCGCGCCGCGCAAACGTCGCCGCAGCAACAACAATCGGCGTAAGCGCAGCGACGAAGCCGGCGGCGAATGATGGAGCGGGTTTACATCGGCCTCGGCAGCAACCTGGCCGAGCCGCTGCAACAGCTGCGCGCGGCCTTGCATGCTATCGCCCAGTTGCCACACAGCCGCTTGCAGGCGCATTCGTCGTTCTACATCAGCGACCCACTGGGTCCGGCGGATCAGCCGCGTTACGTCAACGCCGTGGCAGCGCTGGATACCGCACTGGAGCCCTGGCAGTTGCTCGACGCGCTGCAACGCATCGAACAGGAGCAGGGTCGCGTGCGCAAGGCCGAACGCTGGGGACCGCGCACACTGGACCTGGATATCCTGCTGTTCGGTAAGCGCCTGATCGACGACGAGCGCCTGACCGTGCCGCACTACCACATGCACGCGCGGCCTTTCGTGCTCTACCCGCTGGCCGAGCTGGCCGCAGAGCTGCAGTTGCCGGACGGCCGCAACCTCAATGCATTACTCGAAGCCTGCCCCTTCACCGGCCTGGAGCGCCTGCCGGAGTGACGCCCGAGCAAGCGCCAGCCACCTTCACCTTGTTCTGCGCCTGCTACCCGCCGCAAGCCCGCGCCAGCTCTAGCTCGGCCGTTCGCCACGGACATTGGCGGTAACGCCAGTAACAGAGCGGTAACACCTGCAATTGACTTCACGCCCCCCCATCAGGACTATAGGCGTCCCGTCGCCCAGCGCAGGGCGCACCTTTGATGCCAATCCAGGCCGGATTGCAGCCAGATAGAAGCGGTATACCGAGCCTGAGCGAGGACCTTTGAAATGCCTGACGTTACCCTGACCACCCTGCAGAGTCTCAAGCAGAACGGTGAAAAGATCGCCATGCTGACCTGCTATGACGCCACCTACGCCCATGCGGCCTGCCAGGCGGGTGTCGACGTGTTGCTGGTCGGCGACTCCCTGGGCATGGTCCTGCAGGGCCACGACAGCACCCTGCCGGTCAGCGTCGAGGAAATGGCCTACCACACCGCCTGCGTCAAACGCGGCAACCAGGGCGCACTGATCGTCACCGATCTGCCGTTCATGGCCTATGCCACCACCGAGCAGGCTCTGCACAACAGCGCCAAGCTGATGCAGGCCGGCGCGCACATGGTCAAACTGGAAGGTGCTGGCTGGCTGGCCGAGCCGATCCGTCTGCTGGCCGAGCGCGGCGTTCCGGTGTGCGCGCACCTGGGCCTAACCCCACAAGCGGTGAACATTCTCGGCGGCTACAAGGTTCAGGGCCGCCAGGAAGCGCAGGCACGGCAGATGCGTGCCGACGCAATGGCACTGGAACAGGCCGGTGCGGCGATGCTGCTGCTCGAATGCGTACCGAGCGAGTTGGCCGCGGAAATCACCCAGGCGGTGAAGGTTCCGGTGATCGGTATTGGCGCAGGCAGCGCCACCGATGGCCAGGTGCTGGTCAAGCACGACATGCTCGGGCTGTCGCTGTCCGGTCGTGCGCCGAAGTTCGTGCGTAACTTCATGGAGGGCCAGAGCAGCATTCAGGGCGCCTTCAGCGCTTACGTACAGGCCGTCAAAGACGGCAGCTTCCCGGCTGCCGAACATGGGTTTTCCGCATGACCACGGTGAAGACCCTGCGCGAGCTGCGCGCAGCCATCGCTCAGGCACGGGCCGAGGGCAAGCAAATCGGTTTCGTGCCGACCATGGGCAATCTGCACGCGGGCCACGTTTCGCTGGTACAGATCGCCGCCCAACGCGCCGACTTTGTGGTTGCCAGCATCTTCGTCAACCCACTGCAGTTCGGCGCCGGTGAAGATCTGGACACCTATCCGCGCACCCTCGCCGCCGACCAGGAGAAACTGCTAGCGGCCGGCTGCCACCTGCTGTTTCACCCCGATGTCGCGGAAATCTACCCGCACGGCATGAGTGACCAGGCCCGCGTCATCGTTCCCGGTGTTTCCGAAGGCCTCTGCGGCGCCAGTCGTCCGGGACATTTCGAGGGCGTCGCGACGGTGGTGACCAAGCTGTTCAACATGGTCCAGCCTGATCTGGCCGTGTTCGGCGAGAAGGACTATCAGCAACTGGCAGTGATCCGCGCACTGGTGCAGGACCTGAACATGCCGATCCAAATCATCGGGGCGCCAACTCAACGCGCCGAGGACGGCCTTGCGCTGTCCTCGCGCAACGGTTACCTCAGCAAGGAGCAACGCGCCGCCGCCCCAGCGCTGTATCGAGGCCTGCAAGCGATCGCCGAAGAGCTGCAGCGTGGCGCTCGCGATTACGCACGTCTTATCGACAGTACCCAGGCGCAGCAACGTGCTGCCGGCTTCATCCCCGATTACCTGGAGATCCGTAACGCGGTGAACCTGCGCCCAGCCCAGCTCGACGATCATCACCTGGTGGTGCTGACCGCTGCACAGCTGGGTAGCACCCGCCTGATCGATAATCTGGTGGTTGAACTGCCACGCCAGTAGCTGCCTGCAAAGGCAGCCGGTTACACTCTCAAAGGCCCGGATCGATCCGGGCCTTTTGCTTTTGTGGACCAGGAGCTCCGATGGCCTATTACCAGCAGCCTCAAGACGTCACCACCCTGCCCGCCTGGCAGGCCCTGCAGCAGCATCGCGCCGAGATGGCCGGCTTCAGTATGCGCGAAGCCTTCGCTGCAGACGCACGGCGCTACCAGCGCTTTTCCCTCGACAGCTGCGGGCTGCTGCTGGATTACTCGAAGAACCTGATCGATGAGCACGGCCTCGATCTGCTGATTCAACTGGCCGAGCAGGCCGGTCTGCAGGAGTCCATCGCCAGCCTGTACCACGGCGAACAGGTCAACGCTTCCGAAGGCCGCGCCGCGCTGCATACAGCCCTGCGCAGCCCGATTGGCCGCCGCCTGCTGGTCGACGGCCATGACATCATTCCCGAGGTCCATCGCGTCCTGAACCAGGTCACCGAGCTGGTCAGTCGCATTCACAGCGGCCTCTGGCGCGGCTACAGCGAGAAGCCGATCAAGGAAGTGGTCAACATCGGTATCGGTGGCTCGTTTCTCGGCCCACAACTGGTTTCCGAGGCGCTGCGCCCGTTCACTCAACGCGGCGTGCGCTGCCACTACCTGGCCAATATCGACGGCAGCGAATTCCGCGAACTGACCGCCCGCCTCAACCCGGAAACTACCCTGTTCATCGTTTCCAGCAAGTCCTTCGGCACCCTGGAAACCCTGAAGAACACCCTGGCCGCGCGCGACTGGTACCTGGCAATGGGCGGCCCGGAAGAGCAGTTGCACCGCCATTTCATAGCAGTGACCAGCAACCGCAAGGCCGCCATCGAGTTCGGTATCGGCGAAGAGAACATCTTTCCCATGTGGGACTGGGTCGGCGGCCGCTATTCGCTGTGGTCGGCCATCGGCCTGCCCATCGCCCTGTCAATCGGCGTGTCCAACTTCAAGGAACTGCTGGCCGGTGCCTATGCCATGGACCAGCACTTCACCCAGGCACCACTGGCCGAAAACATGCCGGTGCTGATGGCCCTGCTGGGCATCTGGTACACCAATTTCTGGGACGCGCAGAGCCACGCCATCCTGCCCTACGACCATTACCTGCGTAACTTCACCAAACACCTGCAGCAGTTGGACATGGAATCCAACGGCAAGAGCGTGCGCCAGGACGGTAGCGCGCTGAACATCGCCACCGGGCCGATCATCTGGGGCGGCGTCGGCTGCAACGGCCAGCACGCCTATCACCAGTTGCTGCACCAGGGCCGCCTGCTGGTGCCGGCGGACTTCATCGTCCCGGTCAACAGCTACAACCCGTTGTCCGACCATCACCAGTGGTTGTTCGCCAACTGCCTGTCGCAGGCCCAGGCGCTGATGCAGGGCAAGACGCGTGAAGAGGCCGAGGCCGAACTGCGCGCCAAAGGCATGGCCGAGGCCGACGTGCAGCGCCTGGCGCCGCACAAGGTGATCCCCGGCAATCGCCCGAGCAACATCCTGGTGATGAATCGCATCGCACCGTTCGAGCTGGGCGCGCTGGTTGCCCTGTACGAGCACAAGGTCTTCGTGCAGAGCGCCATCTGGGGCATCAATGCCTTTGACCAGTGGGGCGTGGAGCTGGGCAAGGAGATGGGCAAGGAGGTGTATCAGCGCCTGACCGGCCAGCTCGACAGCAGTGCATCGGATGCATCGACCCAGGGCCTGATCGCTCATTTCCGCGAACATCATCGCGGCTGATGCACGCGCCTGACGCTGCCCGGGGCCAAGCGCCGGGCAGTGTTCACGGCGCGCAGCCGCTCTTGCGTCGAATATCGCCCCTTGAACCAAGCGCCTGCTTGGGTGCACCCTTGCGATTGTTGCGGACAAACAATTACAAGGAGCCCGCCATGTTCGAGATCACCCGCCACCCCGTGACCGACGCGGTACGTCAGCGCGCACACCTGGATAACGATGCTTATCTGCGCCTGTATCAACAGTCCATCGAGCAACCCGAGACCTTCTGGGGCGAGCAGGCCAAGACCTTTCTGGACTGGTTCAAACCCTGGGATCAGGTGCACACCAGCGACCTGAAACAAGGCCACGCCGAATGGTTCAAGGGCGGCCAACTCAACGTTGCCTACAACTGCATTGATCGCCATCTGGAAAAGCGCGGCGAACAGATCGCCATCATCTGGGAAGGTGACAACCCGGCCGAATCGGCACATATCACCTACAACAAGCTGCACCACAACGTCAGCCGACTGGCCAACGTGCTCAAGGGCCGTGGCGTGAAGAAAGGCGACCGGGTGTGCATCTACATGCCAATGATTCCCGAAGCGGCTTACGCCATGCTCGCCTGTGCGCGCATCGGCGCCGTACATTCGGTGGTGTTCGGCGGTTTCTCTCCCGATGCCCTGCGCGACCGCATCCTCGATGCCGACTGCCGTGCGGTGATCACCGCCGACGAAGGCGTGCGTGGTGGCAAGTACATCCCCTTGAAGGCCAACGTCGACAAGGCCCTGCAAAGCTGCCCGGACGTCTCCACCGTGGTGGTAGTCGAACGCACTCAGGGCGATATCGCCTGGGTGGAAGGTCGTGACCTCTGGTACCACCAGGCGCTGAAGAAAGTCGATGCCGACTGCCCGGCCGAGCCGATGGACTCCGAGGATCCGCTGTTCATCCTCTACACCTCGGGCTCCACCGGGAAACCCAAGGGCGTGCTGCACACCACCGGCGGCTACCTGCTCGGCGCAGCGATGACCCACAAGTACGTGTTCGACTACCACGAGGGCGACATCTACTGGTGCACCGCCGATGTCGGCTGGGTTACTGGGCACAGCTACATCGTCTACGGCCCATTGGCCAACGCTGCCACCACCTTGATGTTCGAAGGCGTGCCCAACTACCCGGACGCTTCGCGCTTCTGGCAGGTGATCGACAAGCACCAGGTCAACACCTTCTACACCGCGCCCACGGCACTGCGTGCACTGATGCGCGAGGGGCAAGGCCCGGTCAAGAGCACGTCGCGCAGCAGTCTGCGCCTGCTCGGCACGGTGGGCGAGCCGATCAACCCGGAAGCCTGGGAGTGGTACTTTCATGTGGTGGGCGATAGCCGCTGCCCCATCGTCGACACTTGGTGGCAGACCGAAACAGGCTCCATCCTGATCACTCCGCTGCCTGGTGCTACCGACCTCAAGCCCGGCTCGGCCACCCGTCCGTTCTTCGGCGTACAACCGGTGCTGCTCGACGAACAGGGCAAGGAGATCGATGGCCCCGGCAGCGGCGTACTGGCCATCAAGGCGAGTTGGCCGAGCCAGATCCGTAGCGTCTACGGCGATCATCAACGCATGATCGATACCTACTTCAAGCCTTACCCCGGTTATTACTTCACCGGTGACGGCGCACGTCGTGACGAGGACGGCTACTACTGGATCACCGGCCGCGTCGACGACGTGATCAACGTCTCCGGCCACCGCATCGGCACCGCCGAAGTGGAGAGCGCGCTGGTGCTGCATGATGCCGTGGCCGAAGCGGCAGTGGTCGGCTACCCGCACGACGTGAAGGGCCAGGGCATCTATGCCTACGTCAGCCTGATGAATGGCCAGGAGCCTTCCGACGAGCTGAAGAAGGATCTGCTGACCCTGGTCGGCAAGGAGATCGGCAGTTTCGCCAAGCCGGAACTGGTCCAGTGGGCACCGGGCCTGCCCAAGACCCGCTCAGGCAAGATCATGCGCCGCATCCTGCGCAAGATCGCCTGCAACGAGCTGGAGAACATGGGCGACACCTCGACCCTGGCTGACCCCAGCGTGGTCGACAGCCTGATCGATCAGCGTCTCAACCGCTGACACTCCGCCCGGCCCGAAAGGGCCGGGCTCATCTTGTCTTGCGCCAGCCAAGCGCCGAAACTGCGCGCCATGGAAACCCTACGCAGACAAATCGAAAAACAGGTGCACAGCCTCACCGGCGCCTCGCTGGGCGTGCTCGATCTCGATCAGCCGCACGGTGATGCCGGCCTGTTCGGCCCCGAGTCGATGGTCTGGAAAGTCCACGCTGACTTCACCGCGATGATGGTCGGCGGCATCTCCGCCCTGCTCCTGCAGATGCTCCACCCGCTGGCCTTGGCCGGGGTGTGGGATCACTCTACCTTTCGCCAGGACATGCTCGGCCGCCTGCGCCGCACTAGCCTGTTCATCGCCGGCACCACCTATGGTGGCCTGCACGATGCCGAGCAATTGATCGACAAGGTGCGCCGCATCCACCTTCAGGTGGTCGGCAGCGCGCCGGACGGTCGCCCCTATGCCGCCAGCGACCCCGAGCTGCTGACCTGGGTGCATGTCTCCGAGGTCAGCCAGTTTCTCGCCGGCTACCTGCGCTACGTCGACCCGCAACTGCCGGTGGCCGAACAGGATCGTTACTACCGCGAAGTGGCATTGATCGCCGAACGCCTCGGCGCGCAGGACGTGCCTAAAGCGCGCCAGGCCATCAGCGACTACCTCCAGCGCATGCGCCCGCAATTGCTGTGTGACGCGCGAACCTGCGAAGTGGTGCGGCTGCTGTATGCCGCACCGATGCCCAATATTCTCGCCAAACCCTTCGGCAACCTGATGATGCAGGCCGGTGTAGACCTGCTGCCGGACTGGGCCAGCGACCTGCTCGGCGAGCACCAGTCCCCCTGGCGCCGTCCGCTGATTCGCAGCAGCGTGCAACGCACCGCCACGCTGCTGCGCTGGGCGATTCGTAACAGCGCAGCACAGCGCGCACACCGTCGTTTAGCGCCGCGCCTGTAGGCCACCGTCCCACGTCCATCCCCCGCGGCTTTTCTTGATAAACTTGCGCCTCCTTTCTCCGAGACGCCGCGCATGCCTTCTCTTGACCAGGCGCTGCGCGCCGCCCTCGCCGCTCGCGAAAACCTCCTCGCAGACCTGCACGCCCAAGGCACCGACTGCTACCGACTGTTCCACGGTAGCCAGGAAGGCGCGCCTGGCCTGACCGTGGACCGCTACGGCCCGCAGTTGCTGGTACAGAGTTTTCATCAACCACTTGAGGCCGGCGAGCTACGCAGCATCGTCGGCAACGTCGAAACCCATCTGTGTCAGCCGCTGCTCCTGGTCTACAACGACCGCTCCAAGGGTAATTCGCGGATCGATCGCGACCCAACCCTGTTCCAGGCCGACGAGGCAGCGCTGGAGGATATGGTCGGCCACGAATGGGGGCTGAATTACCGCGTACGCGGCCGGCATGCCGGCCAGGACCCGCTGCTGTTTCTCGACCTGCGCAACGCCCGCGGCTGGGTCAAGGCCAACAGCTCCGACAAGTCCGTGCTCAACCTGTTCGCCTACACCTGCGGCGTCGGTCTGTGCGCCGCGGCGGGTGGCGCACGCGAGGTGACCAACCTCGACTTCGCCCAGGGTAACCTCGCCGTGGGTCGCGAAAACGGTGCGCTCAACCCTGGGTTGCCCGCCATGCAGTTCATCCAGTCCGATTACTTCCCGGCGATTCGTCAGTTTGCCGATCTACCGATCAGCAGCCGACGCGGGCAAAAACTGCCGAGTTACCCGCGCCTGCAACCGCGTCAGTTCGATCTTGTGTTCCTCGACCCGCCTGCCTGGGCCAAGAGCACCTTCGGTACGGTCGATCTGCTGCGTGATTACCAGAGCCTGCTCAAGCCAGCTCTGCTGGCCACTGCCGAAGGCGGCACCCTGGTGTGCTGCAACAACCTGGCAAAAGTGGAGATGAGCGACTGGCGCGCCCAAGTGCTGCGCTGCGCCGAGAAACTCGGCCGCCCAGTCCAGGATTGCCAGGTCATCGTCCCAGCATCCGACTTCCCTTCGCATGATGCCAAACCGCCGCTGAAAACCCTGATCCTGCACCTCTGAACCGGGACTTACGCGCAATCTGACTGCAGCGATAACGACCGGAACCGAACCGCCGTGCCATACTCCAAGTCGTCTCCTCGTCTGGATAGATGACGCCAAGCCATGCCCAAAGGACTGAAGCGCGCGCTGAGCGCACTGTTGATCACCGTTTTCCTCTACAGCCTGATCGGCTTTCTGATTCTGCCGGGCATCGCCCTGCGTGTCGCCAATCAGCAGTTGGCGCAGTACGCCACGCTGCCCGCCTCGCTGCAGCGCGTGCAGCTCAACCCCTTCACACTCGAGCTGAGCCTCTGGGGCCTGCGTATCGGCGAGAGTGGCCTGGAGCAAGTGAGCTTCCAGCGCCTCTACGCCAACTTGCAAAGTGACAGCCTGTGGAGCGGTGCCTTGCACCTGAGTGACGTTGAGCTTGACGGTGCGCGCACTGAAATACTCTTCGCCAAAGACGGTACGCTCAATCTCACCCAGTTGTTCAACCTGCCGGAAAGCCAGGCGGAACCCAAGACAGAGAGCAGCGAGCCCTTCCCGCTGCGCATCGACAGCATCCGTCTGCGTGAGAAGTCACTGCGCTTCCAGGACCTGCGCCCGAGCGAGGCCGTGGAGTTCGCCTATGATGCGCTCGATCTGGAATTGCACAATCTCAGCACCCTGGCCGGCGATAACGCCGAAATGACCATGACCGCCAGCGGCCCGCACGGCTCGCAGATCGACTGGCGCGGCCAGGTCAGCCTGACGCCCATCACCTCCAGCGGCAGTCTGAGCGTCAGCGATGGCCGCCTGAGCACCTTCTGGCCTTACGTGCGGGATGCCTTGCCGTTGGTGCTGAAAGAAGGCCAGGTCGACCTCAGCAGCGACTATCGCCTCGACCTCTCCAGCGGGACCGAGCTGCAACTGAGCAAGGTCAAGGTGCAGTTGGCCCCCTTCGCCATCGACGATCCGCAAGGCAAACCCCTGGTACGCCTGCAACGCCTGGATATCGACAACACCAGCCTCGACCTGGCCAAGCAGCAGTTGGTGATCGGCCAGGTGCGTAGCCAGGGCCTCGAAGCCTGGGCGGCGCGCGAAGCCGACGGCCAGCTGGATTGGCAGAAGCTGTTCGCCAAACCCGAAAGCGCCAAGAGCGAGACTGCCGAGCCGACGTCGCAAGCCGGCGATAGCAAGCCCTGGCAAGTGCTGCTGCAAGATGTGCAGCTACGCGACTACAAGGCTCACCTGGCCGACCGCGTGCCGCAGCAGGAAGTGGCGGTGGAGGTCGGCCCACTGAACCTGGATCTGAAGAATTTCGACAGCCTGGGCGACAAACCTTTCGACCTCAGGCTCGATAGCGGTCTCGGCAAACAGGGCAAGCTGCAGGCAGCCGGCAACGTACAACTGAGCCCGACCAGCGCTCAACTCAAGGTCGCCACGCAGGACATCGACCTGCGCGTGGTACAAGCCTACCTGAGCCCATTCATTCACCTGGAACTGCGCAGTGGCCTGCTCGGCAGCGACCTCGACGTGCAACTCAAGAGCACCGAACCGCTGGCACTCAGTGTCACCGGCAGCGCCAAGATCGATCAGCTGCACACCCTGGATACCCTGCGCGAACGCGATTTCGTGCGCTGGAAGCAATTACGGGTGGGTGGTCTCGACTATCGTCACGGCGAAAGCCTGGCCATCGAGCGCGTCGAGTTGGATCAGCCCTATGCACGTTTCGTGATCAACGAGGACCTGACCACCAACGTCAGCGAACTGATCGTGCCGCAGCCGGCGACGCCGAACGAGAGCAAGGCCGATGCGGGCAAACCACTGGCGATCCGCATCGGCGGCGTAGCCATCAATGACGGCTCGGCCAACTTCGCCGACTTCAGCCTGACCCCCAGCTTCGCCACTGCCGTTCAGTAAATGAACGGGCGCATCGGTGTACTCGACAATCAGAAGCCGCAAGCCGCCAGCGTCGATATCCAGGGCAAGGTCGACCGCTACGCGCCAATGAGCATCAAGGGCAAGCTGACGCCGTTCGATCCGCTCAACAGCCTGGATATCGCTACCAGCTTCAAGAACGTCGAACTGACCACCATCACCCCCTATTCCGGCAAATTCGCCGGTTATCGCATCCGCAAGGGCCGCCTCAACCTCGACCTGCACTATCGCATCGAGAAAGGCCAGCTCAATGCCGAGAACAAGGTGCTGGTGGAGAACCTGCAACTGGGCGAGCGCGTCGACAGCCCGGACGCTGTCGACCTGCCGATTCGCCTGGCAGTGGCCCTGCTCAAGGACACTCAGGGGCGCATCGCCATTGAGCTGCCGGTACAGGGAGACCTGAACAATCCGCAGTTCAGCGTCATGCCCATCGTCTGGCAAACCTTGCGCAATCTGGTGTTGCGCGCGGCACAGGCACCATTCAAGTTCATCGCCGGGCTGGTCGGCGGCAGCAACGTCGACCTCAGTACCGTGCCGTTCGCCGCGGGCTCTGCAGAGCTGGAGGGCGACGCACGCCAGGCTCTGGACACCCTGGCCAAAGCGCTCGAGGAACGCCCGAACCTGCGCCTGGAGGTCGAAGGTCAGGCCGCACAGCGTGCCGACGGCCCGCTGCTGGCCGAACAGCGTCTGCAACGCGAGTTTCGCGAAGGCTGGTACAAGGTGCTACAACGCCGTGGTGACAAAGTACCGGCCAGCCCCGATGAACTGACGGTCGAGGAAGATGAACAAGCCGCCCTGCTCGAGGGCATTTATCGCACCCGACTCAAGCAGCAGCCGCCAGCCGAGTGGGCTGAGCTGGACAAAGAACAACGCCAGCAGAACATGCGCAAGGCAGTATTGGACTCCTGGGCTCAAAGCAAGCTGCTGCTGCGCCAACTGGCTCAGCAACGCGCTGCAACGATCAAGGATTATCTGGTTGAACAAGGTGGGTTGTACGATGAACGTGTCTACCTGATCGATGCCAACCTGGGTGAGCCCGAAGCCGACGGCCGCGTGCTCACCACCCTGCACCTGGACAGCCAATGATCATGCGCAGCTTATCCATCATCACGTTCACTGCCGTTGTCGCCGGCCTGAGCACTGCCAACGCGCAGGCCGACACACTGCGTTGCGGCAGCGCCTTGGTCAGCCTGGGCGACCGCCCGTTCGAGGTCGAGCGCAAATGTGGGGCGCCGGTGCACCGTGATCCGGTCGGCTACACCCTGGGCTCCTATGACCGTCGTGAGTACATGATCGAGGAATGGGTATACGGCCCGAGCAACGGCATGCTCAGCATCCTGCGTTTCGAGGGTAACCGTCTGACCGCCATCGAACGCCGGCGCGAACGCTGAGCAGGAGGTTCTCATGCGCAAATTCAGCTGTCTGCTCACCCTGCTCTGCCTGCCCCTGATGGCCGAGGCGTCCTCCACCTATCGCTGCGGTAGCGCCCTGGTCAGCAAGACAGCGCCCACTGCAGAGGTGCTGAACAAATGTGGCGAGCCTTCCAGCCGCGACTTTGTCGGCTACAAGGAAGTGGTCGACAGCTATGGTTTTCGTAATGAGGTGAGTGTCGAGGAGTGGATCTACGGCCCGAAAAGCGGCATGTACCACTTTCTCCGCTTCGAGGGCGGCCGCCTGACCGAGGTCCGCAGCAAGCGCGGTAGCTGATCGAACCCTGCATGCCGGGTGCACCTGCCTGACGCATTTCTAGTGCTCAGCACAAAAATCGAGGCCCCGCCGGTTACACCGACGGGGCCTTCGCGCATCCATGCTTTCGCTATCCGTGCAGATCAGGCGTCCTGCCTGCAGCCATCCGTGCTACTGAGACATCCGTTTCCATAGCTGTCCGTGCTTAATCGGCATCCTTACCAGATAATCCCTACTTAGAGCTTGTCGCTGAAATCGCGCAGCTCTTGCTGGGCCTTTTCCTTGGTCCAGCCGTAACGTTCTTGCAGCTTGCCAACCAGGTATTCGCTGTGGCCCTCGGCGACGTCCAGGTCGTCATCGGTCAGGTTGCCCCAACGCTCCTTCATACGACCGCTGAGCTGCTTCCATTTGCCTTTGATGATGTCGCTATTCATGGTCATTCTCCCAGTGACAGAAGGTGGGGGCCGGGCGCTAGCCCGGCCGGCCCGGCTATCAGTCAGCGGTTTTCAGGGCATCAGCGGACACGTCACGCACACCCTCGATTTCCTTGGTCTTGGCGATAGCCAGATCACGCTCGGCGTCGGTAGCGACCACGCCGGACAGGGAAACTACGCCCTGGTTGGTCTCGACCTTGATGTCCAGCGCGCTGAGGTTCGAGTCAGCAACGAAGGTGGATTTCACTTTGCTGGTGATCCAAGTGTCGGATACCGCCTGCTCGGCTTTATCCACAGTGTCACTGGCTGCAAGCATGGTCGGCTCAGCGGCGAAGGCTGCGGAGGCCAGAGACATGCTCAGCACGGCAGCGGTCAGGGTAGTAGCGGCAAAACGGTTGATTGGCTGTTTCATGATTCGACTCCTGTACATTCCAGACAATCTGCAAACCAACTCCTGGCTGCAGGTTCACTAGTACTATTGCAGGGCCTGTGCCAGGTTTTAAAATAATAAAAAATCCTATAAAAACAATAACTTAAATAAAATCACCATTACGCTTTTGATTGCATTTCGCCGAGTCGCATAAAAGACCTCGGGCAATTTGCATGAACATGGCACCAAGCCACTACCAGCGCGCATCTAAAGCAATATGGAGCAGCCCCCTGGATGACCTGGACAGTGGCAGGGTTCGAGCGCTCCCTGACGATCAGGCACAAAAAAAGGCTCCCGAAGGAGCCTTTTCGTTCGAACAGGTCAGCCGTACTTAGACGCCAGAGGCCTCAGCAGCAGCTACGTCCTTGATCGACAGTTTGATACGGCCGCGGTTGTCCACGTCCAGTACCAACACTTTCACTTCCTGGCCTTCCTGCAGCACGTCGGTGACCTTCTCCACGCGCTGATCGCTCAGCATGGAGATGTGCACCAGGCCGTCCTTGCCCGGCAGGATGTTGACGAAGGCACCGAAGTCGACGATGCGCTCGACCTTGCCGACGTAGATCTTGCCGATCTCGGCCTCTGCGGTAATGGCCAGTACACGCTGCTTGGCAGCCTCGGCGGCTTCCTTGGTTTCGCCGAAGATCTTGATCGAACCATCGTCTTCGATGTCGATCGAGGCCTTGGTCTCTTCGCAGATACCACGGATGGTTGCGCCGCCTTTACCGATGACGTCGCGGATCTTGTCCTGGTCGATCTTCATCGCAATCATGGTCGGCGCGTTAGCCGACAGCTCGCTGCGCGATTGGGCGATGACCTGGTTCATCTGGCCGAGGATGTTCAGACGCGCTTCCAGCGCCTGCTCCAGCGCCTGCTCCATGATCTCTTCGGTGATGCCCTGGATCTTGATGTCCATCTGCAGCGCGGTAACACCCTTGGCGGTACCGGCTACTTTGAAGTCCATGTCGCCCAGGTGGTCTTCGTCACCGAGGATGTCGGTCAGCACGGCGAATTTCTCGCCTTCGAGCACCAGACCCATGGCGATACCGGCAACCGGCGCCTTCATCGGCACACCGGCGTCCATCAGCGCCAGGGAAGCGCCGCACACCGAAGCCATGGAGGAAGAGCCGTTGGACTCGGTGATTTCCGATACTACGCGGATGGTGTACGGGAACTCGTCGGCGCTCGGCAGCATGGCGGCAACGCCACGACGGGCGAGACGGCCGTGGCCGATTTCGCGGCGGCCAGTGGCGCCCATGCGACCACACTCACCGACCGAGTACGGCGGGAAGTTGTAGTGCAGCATGAAGGGGTCTTTCTTCTCGCCTTCGAGGGTGTCCAGCAGCTGTGCATCGCGAGCGGTACCGAGGGTCGCCACGACCAGCGCCTGGGTTTCGCCACGGGTGAACAGCGCCGAACCGTGAGTCTTGTCCAGAACGCCGACTTCGATGTTCAGGCCACGCACGGTACGGGTGTCACGGCCATCGATACGCGGTTTGCCGTTGACGATGTTCTCGCGCACGGTGCGGTATTCGATCTCGCCAAAGGCTTCCTTGACTTCACCGGCAGTAGGCTGACCTTCTTCACCGGAGAACTTGGCCACGACCTGATCACGCAGCTCGCCCAGACGCGCGTAGCGATCCTGCTTGACGGTGATGGTGTAGGCCTGGGAAATCGCCTCGCCGAACTCGCTACGGATGGCATTCAGCAGCGCGGTGTTTTCCGGCTTCGGCTGCCAGTCCCAAGTCGGCTTGCCGGCTTCGGCGGCCAGCTCGGCAACAGCCTGGATGACCACTTGGAATTCTTCATGGGCAAACAGTACGGCGCCCAGCATCTGGTCTTCGGTCAGCTCTTTGGCTTCCGACTCAACCATCAGTACGGCGTCCTTGGTGCCGGCCACGACCATGTCCAGGCTCGAAGCCTTGAGTTGCTCGTAGTTCGGGTTCAGCAGGTAGCCGGTTTCCGGGTGGAAGGCAACGCGCGCAGCACCGATCGGGCCGTTGAACGGGATACCGGAGATGGCCAGGGCAGCCGAGGTACCGATCATCGCAGCGATGTCCGGATCGGTCTTCTTGCTGGTGGAAACCACGGTGCAGATGACCTGCACTTCGTTCTGGAAGCCTTCCGGGAACAGCGGACGGATCGGGCGATCGATCAGACGCGAGGTCAGGGTTTCTTTCTCGGAAGGACGCGCTTCACGCTTGAAGAAACCGCCAGGGATCTTGCCGGCAGCGTAGGTCTTTTCCTGATAGTGCACGGACAGCGGGAAGAAGCCTTTGCTTGGGTCGGCAGTTTTGGCGCCGGTTACGGCGACCAGAACGCTGACGTCGTCGTCAACGGTGACCAGCACTGCGCCGGAGGCTTGACGGGCAATACGGCCAGTCTCGAGGGTAACGGTCGACTGACCGAACTGGAATTTCTTGATTACCGGGTTCACGGTGTTTTCCTTCTCTTTGTTGCCTTGGGGGAAATTGGAAAGAGGCGCGGGAGTCGGACCCGATGCATCCCTCGAAAAGCCAAAAGCTGGAAGCCCAGCGCCACGAGGTGAGGATCACTCCCCACCCGCGACGCCGAACTCCCAGCTTCCAACTTGTGCAGCTCGCGTCTATTAACGACGCAGGCCCAGGCGACCGATCAGGGCGCTGTAACGACTGGTGTCTTTACCCTTCAGGTAGTCCAGCAGCTTACGACGCTGGTTAACCATACGGATCAGACCACGACGGCTGTGGTGATCTTTACCGTTGGCCTTGAAGTGGCCTTGCAGCTTGTTGATGTTGGCGGTCAGCAGGGCAACCTGCACTTCCGGGCTACCGGTATCGCCTTCAGCTTGCTTGTAGTCGTTAACGATCTGGGCTTTTTCTTCAACGCTGAGTGCCATGTTGGCTTCCTCTCATCTGGAAACTGCCGAAGCAGTCTCAATAGGCCGGGAATCGCTCCCCGTGTTTTAAAAAGAGGTATGACCGTGCCTACTAACAGCCACCCTCGCAGTACCTGATGACGACATCGTCAGCATCAGGCTTTCAGCCATCTCGGCCGAATCGTTCGGTGCTACGCACCGGTATAAATCAATCGACGCGGGGCAACACGCCCATCGTCACTCACTTCACCTATGCCGATGAAGCGACCATTATGATCCTGCACCCGCACCATACCGAACTTCGGTGCTTCCGGCGCTCGCACCGGCTGCCCTTGCAACCAGTAGAACGCGCTGTGCTCGGAGAACTGCAGCAAAGGCCAGTGCTGCAGACCGCTATCGGCCGGTAGCAGGAAGCGATCCAGCGCCTCGTTACCACCTTCGGCGTGTGCAGCTTCCAGTTCTTCCAGCGTCACGGTGCGCGTCAAATCGAACGGTCCGGCCTTGGTACGACGCAACTCGGCGACATGCGCACCGCAGCCCAGCAATTGGCCGAGATCCTCGACCAACGTACGAATATAGGTGCCTTTACTGCAATCAACCGCCAGACGGGCCCGCTCGCCTTCGCAGGCCAGCAGTTCCAGGCGCGCAATAGTAACAGAACGCGCTTCGCGCTCCACTACTTCACCCGCACGGGCCAGCTTGTAGAGTGGCTGACCGTCCTTCTTCAACGCCGAGTACATCGGCGGTATCTGTTTGATTTCACCGCGAAAACGCGGCAGTAGCGCCTCGATTTCGGCGCGACCGACGGTCACCGGGCGCCGTTCGATAACGTCGCCTTCGGCATCACCAGTGGTGGTGGTGACGCCCAGCTGAGCGACGGTCTCGTAGCCCTTGTCAGCGTCGAGCAGATACTGGGAGAACTTGGTCGCTTCACCGAAACACAGCGGCAGCACACCGGTGGCCAGTGGATCGAGGCTACCGGTGTGACCGGCCTTCTCGGCATTGAGCAGCCAACGCACTTTCTGCAGCGCGGCGTTGGACGTGAAACCGTGCGGCTTGTCGAGCAGGATGATGCCGTCGACCTTGCGGCGAATACGTTTGACCTGCGCCACGCCTTACTCCTTGGAACCTGCGGTGTCGTCGTGCAGACGATCTTCCGCTACGGCACGCTCGATCAGCGCCGAGAGGTGAGCACCGCGCTGGACACTCTCATCGTAGTGGAAGTGCAACTGCGGCACGCTGCGCAGCTTCATCGCCTTGCCCAGTTGCATGCGCAGGAAGCCGGCCGCATCGTTGAGCACCTTAAGGCTCTCCTTGATCGCCTCGGCATCGTCCTGCCCCATGACAGTGATGAAGATCTTGGCGTGCCCGATATCGCGACTGACGTCGACTGCAGTGATGGTCACCAGCCCCAGACGCGGGTCTTTGACCTCACGCCGGATGAGCTGGGCCAGCTCGCGCTGCATCTGGTCGCCGATACGCTGGGTACGGCTGTAATCTTTGGCCATTTTCTAGTTACCTTTACTTCCTCCGCTACCTGTTCGCCAGCGGACTCAAAAGCGGCAAACGCCCGGCCGCGCGAATGCGGGGCCGGGCGTTGCGTGTTGCGACTCGCGATTACAGGCTGCGAGCCACCTGGACTTTCTCGAACACTTCGATCTTGTCGCCGACCTTGACGTCGTTGTAGCTCTTCACGCCGATACCGCACTCCATGCCGTTACGCACTTCGGCGACGTCGTCCTTGAAGCGACGCAGCGATTCCAGCTCACCTTCGAAGATCACCACGTCTTCACGCAGCACGCGGATCGGACGGTTGCGGTAGACGGTACCTTCGATGACCATGCAACCGGCAACCGCGCCAAACTTCGGCGAACGGAATACGTCACGCACTTCGGCGGTGCCCAGAATGTTCTCGCGAACATCGCTGCCGAGCATACCGGTGAGCGCCTTCTTGACGTCTTCGATGATGTCGTAGATGACGTTGTAGTAGCGCATATCCAGGCCTTCGGCCTCGACGATCTTGCGCGCACCAGCGTCAGCACGGACGTTGAAGCCAAACAGCACGGCGTTGGAAGCCAGCGCCAGGTTGGCATCGGACTCGGTGATGCCACCGACGCCGCCACCGACCACACGCACCTGCACTTCGTCGTTACCCAGGGTACTGAGCGAGCCTTGCAGGGCTTCCAGAGAACCACGCACATCGGACTTGAGCACGATGTTGAGGGTTTTCTTCTCTTCCTGGCCCATGTTCTCGAAGATGTTTTCCAGCTTGCCGGCGTGAGCACGGGCCAGCTTGACCTCACGGAACTTGCCTTGACGGAACAGGGCAACTTCGCGGGCCTTCTTCTCGTCGGCGACCACGGTCATGTCGTCACCGGCATCCGGCGTACCATCGAGGCCGAGGATCTCGACCGGAATGGACGGACCGGCTTCCTTGATCGGCTTGCCGTTCTCGTCGAGCATGGCGCGCACGCGCCCATAGTTGACGCCGACCAGCACCATATCGCCCTGACGCAGGGTACCGTCCTGAACCAGCACGGTGGCTACCGGGCCACGGCCCTTGTCCAGACGCGATTCGACCACCACACCACGACCCGGGGCCGACGGAGTGGCTTTCAGCTCGAGGACTTCAGCCTGCAGCAGCACGGCCTCGAGCAACTCGTCGATACCGGTACCGGCCTTGGCGGAAACCGGTACGAATGGCGCGTCGCCACCCCACTCTTCCGGAATCACATCCAGTGCGGCCAGGCCGTTCTTGATGTTGTCCGGGTTGGCTTCCGGCTTGTCCATCTTGTTCACTGCAACCACGATCGGCACACCAGCCGCTTTCGCGTGCTGTACGGCTTCCTGAGTTTGCGGCATCACGCCGTCGTCAGCAGCGACGACCAGAATGACGATATCAGTCGCCTTGGCACCGCGTGCACGCATCGCGGTAAACGCGGCGTGACCGGGGGTGTCGAGGAAGGTGACCATGCCGCGCTCGGTTTCCACGTGGTAAGCACCGATATGCTGGGTGATGCCACCCGCTTCACCGGAAGCCACCTTGGCGCGACGAATGTAGTCGAGCAGCGAGGTCTTACCGTGGTCAACGTGACCCATTACGGTCACAACCGGAGCACGGGATACGGCTTCACCTTCGAATTTCAGCGACTCGGCCAGGGAATCTTCCAGGGCGGTATCGCTGACCAGCTTGACCTTGTGGCCCAACTCTTCGGCGATCAGCTGGGCAGTTTCCTGATCCAGCACCTGGTTGATGGTAGCCGGGGTGCCCATCTTGAACATGAACTTGATCACTTCGGCAGCCTTGACCGACATCTGCTGAGCCAGATCGCCCACAGTGATGGTTTCGCCAATGGCCACTTCACGCACCACCGGACCGGCCGGAGCCTGGAAGCCATGCTGGTTGCGCTTCTTCATCTTCGACTTGCCGCGGCCACCACGACGGAAGCCGTCGCTTTCTTCATCGACGCTACGCGGAGCGACGCGCGGAGCCGGCGCCTTCTCCTTGGTGGCAGGACGATGCTGAGTGTGCTTGCGGTCGCGACGCTCGTCTTCATCAGAGCGTGCCTTCTCGGGGCGCCGTACTTCTTCTTTCTTGCGCTCGACTTCGATGACCGGAGCGGCAACCACCGGCTCGCTGACAGGCGTCGGCGCAGCAGCAGGTGCGGCAGTATCGGTAGCGGTAGTAGTTGCCGCCTGACGCTTGGCCTCTTCTTCGGCCTTGCGCTTGGCGTCTTCCTCGGCCTTCAGGCGCTCGGCCTCGGCAGCTGCCTGCTGAGCTTCCAGCTCACGCTGCTTCTCGGCTTCGAGCTCTTCCGGGCTGCGCTTGACGAAGGTTTTCTTCTTGCGCACTTCAACACTGATAGTCTTGCTACCAGCAACGCGCAGCGTGCTGGTGGTCTTGCGTTGCAAGGTGATCTTGCGCGGCTCTTCGACCTTGTCGCCGTGACTGCTCTTGAGATAGGCCAGCAGGGCCTGTTTCTCACTATCGGTCACTACTTGTTCGGCACTGTCGTGGGACAGGCCAGCCTCACGCATCTGCTGCAGCAGGCGTTCAACCGGGGTGTCGACCACTGTGGCCAGTTCTTTCACCGTGACTTGCGTCATGCATCTTTCTCCTCAGGCCGCAACCGCTTATTCGAACCAATGGGCTCGGGCGGCCATGATCAGCTTGCCGGCACGCTCTTCGTCGATGCCGTCGATGTCGAGCAGGTCGTCAATCGACTGCTCGGCCAGGTCTTCACGGGTAATCACGCCGCGCAGCGCAAGCTCCAGAGCCAGCGCCTTGTCCATGCCTTCCAGTTCCAGCAAATCATCTGCCGGATGGGCATCGGCCAACTTCTCCTCGTTGGCGATCGCCTTGGTCAGCAGACGATCCTTGGCCCGTGCACGCAGCTCATTGACGATCTCCTCGTCGAAGCCGTCGATACTGAGCATTTCTTCCATGGGTACGTAGGCAATCTCTTCGAGACTGGTGAAACCCTCTTCAACCAGGACTTGTGCCAGCTCTTCGTCGACTTCCAGCTCGTCGATGAAGGACTGCATGATGTCGCCGGTTTCTGCCTGCTGCTTGGCCTGAATGTCCGCTTCGGTCATCACGTTCAGCGTCCAGCCGGTCAACTGACTGGCAAGACGCACGTTCTGACCGCCACGACCAATGGCCTGGGCCAGGTTGTCTTCGCCAACGGCGATGTCCATGGCATGGGCATCTTCATCGACGATGATCGCAGCCACTTCAGCCGGCGACATGGCATTGATGACGAACTGCGCGGGGTTGTCGTCCCACAGCACGATATCAACGCGCTCACCGCCCAGCTCGCCGGAAACGGCCTGGACGCGCGAACCACGCATACCGATGCAGGCACCCTGCGGGTCGATACGCTTGTCCTTGGAGCGCACCGCGATCTTGGCGCGCGAACCCGGATCACGGGAGGCGGCCTTGACGTCGATCAGCCCTTCGGCGATTTCCGGTACTTCGATGCGGAACAGCTCGATCAGCATTTCCGGAGCGGTACGCGACAGGATCAGCTGCGGGCCGCGGTTCTCGGTACGAATTTCCTTGAGCAGGGCACGCAGACGCACACCAACGCGGAAAGTCTCGCGCGGGATGATGTCTTCACGGGCCAGCAGCGCCTCGGCGTTGTTACCCAGGTCAACGATGACGTTGTCGCGGGTGACCTTCTTCACGGTGCCGGAGATGATCTCACCCAGGCGCTCGCGGTAGGCGTCTACCACCTGGGCACGCTCGGCCTCGCGCACTTTCTGCACGATGACCTGCTTGGCAGTTTGCGCGGCGATGCGGCCGAATTCGATGGAATCGACCTTCTCTTCGAGCACGGCACCTATCTTGGCGTTGGCCTCAACGGCCTGCGGCATATCCTCGGTCACCTGGTAGGCAGGGTCCTCGAACTCGGACTCGTCGACCACGGTCCAGCGCCGGAAAGTTTCGTAGCTACCGTTCTGACGGTTGATCGACACACGCAGGTCGACCTCGTCCTCGAAACGTTTCTTGGTGGCAGTCGCCAGAGCCAGCTCCAGCGCCTCGAAAATCACGCCGGCCGGTACACCCTTTTCGTTGGATACCGACTCAACAACCAGCAGTACTTCTTTGCTCATCGTACGCCTCGCCTTTCGCAATCCATTGGTTCTGCGCAGTCCGCGTCACGTTCACGCCATTGGCGCTATCGTCGTGAGCGGCCGCGCTACCTTCGCGCCATCTGTGTCGCTTGCGCTGCGCCGAAAATCGGCAGTTCAGCCGCGCCACAAAATCCGCATATCAATCAAATCGGGGGATGATATTGGCCTTGTCGATCAGATCGATCGGCAACAGATACTCGTGGTCATCCACCTGAACTACCACGTCCTGCTCCTCCACACCGCGAAGGAGGCCCTGGAAGTTACGACGCCCGTCGAAAGGCGAACGCAGCTTGATCTTCACCTGTTCACCGGCATGCGTCGCAAACTGTTCGATGGTGAACAACGGACGATCCATGCCAGGAGAAGAAACTTCCAGTGTGTACTCCGAGGTAATCGGATCCTCGACATCGAGTACACCACTGAGCTGACGGCTGACGATTTCACAATCATCGATAAGAATGCCATCGGCTTTATCGATATAGACACGCAGCAGCGAATGACGCCCCTGCGACAGGAACTCGATGCCCCAACATTGGTAACCGAGCGCCTCGATTACTGGGGCCAACAAGGCCTGCAACTGTTCTAGCTTGCTCGACACTTAACGGCCCTCGTGCATGCTGTGCAAATAAAAAATGGGCGAAACGCCCATCCCGTCTGCCCGCGATAACGCTGCGGACACTGTGTTTCAGCTAACAAAAAGCCCCTGAAAAGGGGCTTCTGAAACTGGTTGCGGGGGCAGGATTTGAACCTACGACCTTCGGGTTATGAGCCCGACGAGCTACCAGACTGCTCCACCCCGCGTCAAAGCTGGGCCGAAATTATACGGCCACCCCCTGGCGAGGGTCAACCAAACACTCCAGCAACAAGAAAGCCCGCGAACTGCGGGCTTTCTTGAGTATGGTACCGAGGAGGGGACTCGAACCCCTACAGCCTATGGCCACTACCACCTCAAGGTAGCGTGTCTACCAATTCCACCACCTCGGCAAAACTGTTACTGCTCTGGAGCCCCCGGCACATCCGAAGCATCGGATGCTGGAGCTTGCTCTTCGAGCACCGGCACATCTTCGACAGCCGGTTTTTGTTGAACTTCCAGAACCGCCGGATCTGGCAGACCAACCTGAGTCAGTGCATCAGCTTTTTCTTTAGCAAAGTACGCTAAACCCAAGCTGGTAATGAAAAAAGCCGCGGCTAGTATACCAGTAAACTTACTCAGAAAGGTAGAGGAACCTTGGCTTCCGAATACAGTTGCCGAAGCACCCGAACCGAACGACGCACCTGCGTCAGCACCCTTACCTTGCTGCAACAGCACCAGCGCTACAATCCCGATCGCACCCATCAGGTGCAAAACAACAATGACTGTTTCCAGCATTCTTCAGTTTCCTGCAGCGCGACAGATCGCACCGAATTCATCCGCATTCAGAGAGGCACCACCTACGAGCCCCCCATCGATATCCCGCATGCCGAACAACTCAGCAGCACTGGCGGCCTTTACACTGCCGCCATAAAGAATTCTCAACCCACTCGCGACACCAGCATCGAGCAGCGCAACTTGCGCACGGATCGCTGCGTGCACCTCCTGAGCCTGCTCAGGCGTAGCGGTCAACCCGGTACCAATGGCCCATACAGGCTCATAGGCCACTACGGCGTTTTTCAGCGCATCGACACCCAGCGCGTCGATCACTGCGGCCAACTGGCCACCTACCACACCCAGCGTTGCATTCGCTTCACGCTGCTCGCGGGTTTCACCCACACAGAGCACGGGAGTCAAACCTGCAGCCTGCACCGCTGCAAACTTGCGCACGACCACTTCGTCACTTTCACCCAGAATCAGGCGACGCTCCGAGTGACCAACCAGCACCAGCTCACAACCGCCGTCGACCAACTGACTAACCGCCAGCTCACCAGTCAAGGCGCCCTGCTCTACTTGCGCCGCGCAATCCTGAGCTCCAACCTTCACTGCTTTACCCTTCAGGCCTTCGACAACCTGAGCGATATGCAGACTGGAGGGAAACACTGCAACATCGACATCAGCAGGCAGTACCTGCTGACGTACACCTTCGATCAGCTCTGCGACGCTTGCGCGGGTACCGTGCATTTTCCAGTTACCGGCGACTAAGGTGCGACGCATGTTTTGCCTCGTCGATCAAAGAGGGCGCAGATGTTACCCAAGAGCACCCTCGGTAGCAAGCTCAATCAAGCACAGACTTCAGCAACAATCTTAGCCAATTCATCGGCATAGCCGCGAACCGAGCCTTCATCGTCACCCTCGACCATTACCCGCACCAATGGCTCGGTGCCGGACTTGCGTAGCAGTACGCGACCGCGCCCTGCCATGCTCTCGGTCACCCGCGCGCAAGCCTCTTTAACGGACGGATGCTCGAGCGGGTCGAGCGCACCGGAAAACCGCACATTGACCAATATCTGCGGGCATTTTTTCAGATCGCTGCGCGCCTCGACCAGGCTCTGGCCACGACGCTTGAGCGCCATCAGCACCTGCAGAGCGGCAATGATCGCATCGCCGGTGGTGGTGTGCTGGAAGCACACCAGGTGCCCAGAGTTCTCGCCACCAAGCTGCCAATTGCGCGCCAGCAATTCAGCGATCACATAGCGATCGCCCACATTGGCGCGAACGAATGGGATGTTCAGATCTGCCAGAGCCAGCTCCAGCCCCAGGTTGCTCATCAGCGTGCCAACCACACCGCCGCGCAGACGATCACGCTCCTGCAGGTCTCGCGCAATGATGAACAACAACTCATCACCGTCGACCACCGCACCGTACTGATCAACCATCAGCACGCGATCAGCATCGCCATCGAAGGCAATGCCCAGGTCCGCCCGCTGCGCGACCACTTCAGCCTGCAACGCAGCGATGTGCGTGGAGCCACAAGCATCATTGATATTGAGCCCATCAGGCTGAGCCGAAATGACCCGAACCTCTGCACCCAGCTCGCGGAATACACTCGGCGCCACCTTGTAGGCAGCACCATGAGCGCAATCGAGGACGATCTTCAGCCCCTTGAAGCTGGCGCCACTAGGCACGCTGCCCTTGCAGAACTCGATGTAGCGACCGGAGGCGTCGTTGATCCGCGAGGCCTTGCCGATCCCGGCGGACTCCACCACGGTCATCGGCTGATCGAGCAACTCTTCGATCATCGCCTCGACATCGTCCGGAAGCTTGGTGCCTTCGCTGGAAAAGAACTTGATGCCGTTATCGTCATGCGGATTGTGCGAAGCACTGATGACGATACCGGCATCGGCCTGGAAAGTGCGCGTCAGATAGGCAATGGCCGGCGTCGGCATCGGCCCGAGCAGTTGCACGTCCGCACCCGCGGCAGCCAGCCCCGCCTCGAGGGCGGACTCGAACATGTAGCCAGAGATACGCGTGTCCTTGCCGATCAGAATGCGGCACTTACCCTGTTTGCGAAACGCCATGCCAGCGGCCCAGCCGAGCTTGAGCATGAAATCCGGAGTAATGGGAAACTGGCCAACGCGGCCACGAATACCGTCGGTGCCGAAGTATTTTCTAGTCATAACGCTTTCCTTGTTATTGCGCCGCTTCAACCGCAGCGATCATGCGCACCACATCCACCGTTTCGGCTACATCGTGCACACGCAAAATATTTGCACCCTTGGTCAATGCCAGGGCCGCCAATGCCAAACTACCGAAGAGTCGACCGCCAACCTCGTGACCGAGCACCTTACCGATCATGCTCTTGCGCGAAACACCGACCAGCAATGGGCGCCCCAGATCAGAGAGCTCACTCATGCGCTTGAACAGGAGCAAATTGTGCTCCAGGGTCTTGGCAAAACCAAAGCCCGGATCGAGCAGGATCCGCTCAGCGGGAATACCGGCTGTCGTGCAGACGGCCATGCGCTCGGCGAGAAAATCACGCACCTCAGCGACGATATCCGGATATTGCGGATCATCCTGCATGTTGCCGGGCTCGCCACGCATATGCATCAGACAGACCGGCAAACCAGTATCTGCCGCCGCATCCAGAGCACCATCACGCTGCAACGAACGCACATCATTGATCAGCCCCGCACCAAGCCTGGCACTTTCGCGCATGACTGCGGGCGTCGAGGTATCCACGGAAATGATCACGTCGAGCTGACGGGCGATGGCTTCGACCACTGGCGCAACCCGCTCCAGCTCTTCGGTCGGAGAAACGGCTCGGGCGCCCGGGCGGGTGGACTCACCACCGATATCGATCAGCGTCGCACCTGCGGCGACCATCTGCTCGGCGTGACGCAATGCAGCATCGCGCGCCGTAAAGCGCCCACCGTCGGAGAAAGAATCAGGAGTGACATTGAGGATGCCCATCACCTGCGGACGGGACAAATCAAGAAGCCGGCTACCACAGGGTAGCCGGCTCGGGTGTTGCGCTTGAGACATATGAAACCTTAGTGCTCGGCCGCCGGCCCACCAATGGGCTTTTCAGAGCGGTCTGGCTCGTCGACTTTGGCCTGCGGAGCACCTGAGTCGTCACCACCACCCCAGCCGCGCGGCTCACGGGGCTCGCGACCATTCATGATGTCATCGATCTGCTCAGCGTCGATGGTTTCATATTTCATCAACGCTTCGGCCATGGCATCGAGCTTGTCACGGTTCTCTACCAGCAGCTTCTTGGCCGTGTCGTAGCATTCATCGATGATACGGCGCACTTCCTCGTCGATCTGCTTGGCAGTCTCACCGGAAACATTGCTGGCCTGGCTGCCCATGCTACGACCCAGGAAGACTTCACCTTCCTCCTCCGCATACATCAACGGGCCCAGCTTCTCGGACAGGCCCCACTTGGTGACCATGTTCTTGGCCAGCTGGGTGGCGCGCATGATGTCGTTGGAAGCCCCCGTGGTAACGCCGTCGAAGCCCAGGGTCATTTCCTCGGCGATACGGCCACCGAACAGCGAGCAGATCTGACTGATCAAAGCGCGCTTGCTGAGGCTGTAACGGTCTTCTTCCGGCAGGAACATGGTCACTCCCAAGGCACGACCGCGCGGAATGATGGAAACCTTGTAGACAGGATCATGCTCGGGAACCAGGCGACCGACGATGGCGTGGCCCGCCTCGTGGTAAGCGGTGTTGAGCTTCTCCTTGTCGGACATGACCATGGTTTTGCGCTCAGCGCCCATCATGATCTTGTCCTTGGCCAGCTCGAATTCCTTCATCTCCACCAGGCGCTTGCCGGCACGGGCTGCGAACAGCGAAGCCTCGTTTACCAGGTTGGCCAGATCGGCACCGGAGAACCCCGGAGTACCACGTGCAATGACAGCCGGATTGACGTCGTCGCCCATCGGCACCTTGCGCATGTGCACTTTCAGAATCTGCTCGCGACCACGAATATCCGGCAGACCAACGACCACCTGGCGGTCGAACCGGCCAGGACGCAGCAGCGCAGGGTCGAGAACGTCCGGACGGTTGGTGGCAGCGATGACGATGATGCCGTCATTCATTTCGAAGCCATCCATCTCCACCAGCAACTGGTTGAGGGTCTGCTCACGCTCGTCATGACCGCCGCCCATGCCGGCGCCACGGTGGCGACCAACAGCGTCGATCTCGTCGATGAAGATGATGCAAGGGGCGTGCTTCTTGGCCTGATCGAACATGTCGCGAACGCGGGAGGCCCCCACACCAACGAACATCTCCACGAAGTCGGAACCGGAAATGGTGAAAAACGGCACTTTCGCTTCGCCAGCCACGGCCTTGGCCAGCAAGGTTTTACCTGTACCTGGCGAGCCGACCATCAGCACACCGCGCGGGATACGACCGCCCAGACGCTGGAACTTGCCTGGATCGCGGAGAAATTCCACCAACTCGCTGACTTCTTCCTTGGCCTCGTCGCAACCGGCAACGTCGGCGAAGGTGGTCTTGACCTGATCTTCAGAGAGCAGGCGCGCCTTGGACTTGCCGAAGCTCATCGGCCCGCCCTTGCCGCCAGCCCCACCTTGCATCTGGCGCATGAAGAACATAAATACCGCGATGATCACCAGAATCGGGAAGCTGGCCACCAGCAACTGAGTCCAGATACTCTGCTGCTCAGGCTGCTTGCCTTCGATAACCACGTTGTTATCGATCAGGTCGCCAATCAGGCCACCATCCTGGATCGCCGGCCGAATGGTCTTGAAGCCCTCGCCATCGGTACGCTTACCAGTGATCACATAGCCGTCGACGATGACGCGCTCGACGCGCCCTTCCTTCACCTGCTCGATGAATTGCGAGTAGCTCAGGGTCTGCGGCTCGCTCGGACTGGAGAAGTTGTTCATCACGGTAACCAGCACCGCCGCGATGATCAGCCACAGGATCAGATTCTTTGCCATGTCGTTCAATTAGCTACCCTCTGAAGCAGGCCTCGTGGCGAAGCGGGCTTCCCATGACGACCAATGATATACCGACTAACTTACACCAAACGCCCGCGTCCCGCAGGCGCCGTCTGTAACCCTTTATGATGTTTCTGCCACTGAGACCGACAGGGTCGATACCAGTATCAATCACACCCCGCGAAAGCCACGCGCCAGCAGATATTGTTCACGGGAGCGATCACGCGAGGACAGCGGCTTGCGCATCCGTACCTTGTCGAAGGTCTCACGCATCTGCTTGTGACAAGCGTCGAAACCTTCACCCTGGAAGATTTTGATCAGAAAATCACCGCCCGGACGCAATACACGCCTGGCCAGATCCAGCGCCAGCTCGCACAATTACATGGCGCGCGCCTGATCGGCAGTTCTTACCCCACTCATATTGGGGGCCATATCGGAAATAACAAGGCCTACCGGATTTTCACCGATGGCCTCGAGAATCTGCGCGAAGACCGCGTCATCGGTGAAGTCACCCTGAATGAAGGTGACATCAGGGATGCGATCCTTCTCCTGGATTTCCAGCCACTTGTAGCTGGCGCGCGAACGATAGCCGTCCTTCCGCGCCATCTTCACGTAAGGATCGTCGAAATGTTCTTTCAGCCAACGCTGGCTGGTCTTGGAACGTGCCACTGAAACCTCGGATTCAACGGGTCATGAATAACTGCGCAGGCTCGGGTAAGATAAGCGCCGTTTTCCTGACCGAATTAGGTACTGACGATTATGCCGCTCACTCAAGAGCAGAAGAAACAATTCAAATCTATCGGCCACCACCTGAAACCTGTATTGATCGTGGCTGACAATGGATTGACCGAGGGAGTGCTGGCCGAGCTGGACCGCGCCCTGAACGATCACGAGCTTATCAAGGTACAGCTGCGCCTCACCGAACGCGAGGATCGCCAGGCTGCCATTGTAGCCCTGTGCGAGAGTGGACGCGCTGAACTGGTCCAATCGATTGGCAAGGTCGCCCTGCTCTATCGCAAGAACCCCAAGCCGAATCGCAACCTGTCCAACGTCATTCGTTATCAGGGTTGACGGCTGCGTGCAGCGCCTGTCAGACGTCAGGCGCCGCGCAATTTACCCGGAACGGGCTGTAGTACCAGTAACAGCCCGCAAAAGGCCATCACCAGATAGCTGAAACGCAGCAGGCGCTCGGCATCGGGCCAGTAACGCAGCACGGCAAAATAGCTCAGGGCCATGACTGCGACGGTCAACAACAACTGCCCGCGTATATCTCGCCAAAGACTCGATAGCCCATCACTGCGCAACAGGGCAAAGGCCTGCAGCGCAATGCATACGGCCGTCATGCCGACCAGCAACGGCACCAGCCGCGTAGCGATTACCTCCACCAGCAGCGGTGCCAGGCCAACCTGACCGATAGCTGGCAGGATGACGAATTGCACCAACCACAAACCGCCAACCCAGAGAGTCTGGGCCAGCTGCCAACTTATGGCAGCCGCCCGCGACGGTTGTTGCGGTTTAGATATGACGGACTTCGACAATCTCGTACTCGATCAGGCCGCTGGGGGTCTGCACTGCCACCACATCACCCTCGCTCTTGCCGATCAGGGCACGAGCGATAGGCGAGCCTACGGAGATCTTGCGCTGTTTGATGTCGGCTTCGTCTTCACCAACGATCTGGTAGGTCACGCTTTCGTCGGTCTCGACGTTGGCGATTTCCACCGTGGTGCCGAAGATCACCTTGCCGGTGTGCTCAATGCTGGTGACGTCGATGATCACTGCGTTCTGCAGACGGCCTTCGATATCACGCACGCGCGCCTCGACCATGCCCTGCTCTTCGCGGGCGGCGTGGTATTCGGCGTTTTCCTTGAGGTCGCCCAGCTCGCGAGCTTCGGCAATCGCCTGGCTCAGTGCGGGACGACGCACCTTGGTCAGGTGCGCCAGCTCTTCTTCCAGGGCGCGAGCGCCCTGGACGGTCATGGGGTACTTGTTCATGCCTTGATTCCTGCATGCAGATCCTGCAGCCGGCGCACGGTCTTCTCGGGACCGAACTTGAGCGCTTCACAGACCGCCTGCCCCGCCGCGATGGTGGTGGTGCAGTAGATCTTGTGCTGCAGGGCGTTACGACGGATCGAGTAGGAGTCAGCGATGGACTGACGCCCCTCGGTGGTATTGATGATCAGAGTGACTTCATCATTCTTGATCATGTCGACCACGTGCGGACGGCCTTCGGTCACCTTGTTCACGCGGCGTACCGGCAGGCCGGCAGCCTCGATCACTTTGGCAGTGCCGGCGGTCGCAACCACCTCGAAGCCCAGCGCGACCAGATCACGTGCGACCTGAACAGCTTCCGCCTTGTCGTCCTCACGCACGCTGATGAACGCGCAACCGGAGTTCGGCAGAATCTCGCTGGCACCCAGCTGCGCCTTGGCAAAGGCCTCACCGAAGCTGTCACCGACACCCATGACTTCACCGGTGGATTTCATCTCTGGGCCGAGGATCGGGTCGACGCCCGGGAACTTGGCGAAGGGGAATACCGCTTCCTTGACGCTGAAGAACGGCGGGATGATTTCCTCGCTGTAACCGGCCTCGGCCAGGCTCTTGCCGGCCATGACGCGGGCAGCCACCTTGGCCAGCGACTCGCCGACGCACTTGGAGACGAACGGCACGGTACGCGAGGCGCGCGGGTTCACCTCGATGACGTAGATATCCTCGCCCTGCACGGCCATCTGTACGTTCATCAGACCGACCACGCCGAGCTCCAGGGCCATTTTCTTGACCTGCTCGCGGATCTCGTCCTGGATGTGCATCGGCAGCGAGTACGGCGGCAACGAGCAAGCGGAGTCACCGGAGTGCACGCCAGCCTGCTCGATGTGCTGCATGATCGCACCGATCACCACGGTCTCGCCGTCGCACACCGCATCCACGTCCACCTCGATGGCGCAGTTGAGGAAGCGATCGAGCAGCACCGGGCTGTCGTTGGAGACCTTCACCGCTTCGCGCATATAGCGCTTGAGCTCTTCTTCCTGGTAGACGATTTCCATCGCCCGGCCGCCCAGTACGTAGGACGGACGCACCACCATCGGGTAACCGATGTTCTTCGACAGAGCCAGGGCTTCATCTTCGCTGCGCGCAGTGGCGTTGGCCGGCTGACGCAGGTTCAGACGCTGCACCATCTGCTGGAAGCGCTCGCGGTCTTCGGCGCGGTCGATGGCCTCGGGGCTGGTACCGATGATCGGTACGCCCGCTTCTTCCAGGGCGCGGCAGATCTTCAGCGGGGTCTGGCCGCCGTACTGCACGATGACGCCTTTCGGCTGCTCGACACGGACGATTTCCAGCACGTCTTCCAGGGTCACCGGCTCGAAGTACAGGCGGTCGGAGGTGTCGTAGTCGGTGGAGACGGTTTCCGGGTTGCAGTTGACCATGATGGTCTCGTAACCGTCTTCACGCATGGCCAGCGCAGCGTGCACGCAGCAGTAGTCGAACTCGATGCCTTGGCCGATACGGTTGGGGCCGCCACCGAGAATCATGATTTTCTCGCGGCTCGACGGATTGGCCTCGCACTCTTCCTCGTAGGTCGAGTACATGTAGGCGGTGTCGGTGGCGAATTCGGCGGCGCAGGTGTCCACGCGCTTGTACACCGGCAGCACTTTCAGCTTGTGGCGATGAGCACGCAGGCTCTTCTCGGAAACCCCCAGCAGCTTTGCCAGGCGCGCATCGGAGAAGCCCTTGCGCTTGAGCTTGAACATCAGATCGCGGCCGATGGCCGACAGACCCAGGGTCTGCACGGTGGCTTCGTCCTTGATCAGATCTTCGATCTGCACCAGGAACCACTCGTCGATACGGGTCAGCTCGAACACTTCGGCTACGGTCTTGCCGGCGCGGAAGGCATCGGCCACGTACCAGATACGGTCGGCACTGGGCACGGTCAGCTCGCGACGCAGAGTGCTTTCAGCCTCCGGGTCGTTCAGGTCGAGTTTCGGGTCGAAACCGGCAACGCCGACTTCCAGACCGCGCAGGGCTTTCTGCACCGACTCCTGGAAGGTACGGCCGATGGCCATGACCTCACCGACGGACTTCATCTGGGTGGTCAGGCGGGCGTCGGCCTTGGGGAACTTCTCGAAGGCGAAGCGCGGAACCTTGGTCACCACGTAGTCGATGGCCGGCTCGAACGACGCCGGGGTACGCCCGCCGGTGATGTCGTTGCTCAGCTCGTCGAGGGTGTAACCGACAGCCAGCTTGGCGGCGATCTTGGCAATCGGGAAGCCGGTGGCCTTGGAGGCCAGCGCCGAGCTGCGCGATACACGCGGGTTCATTTCGATGACGACCATGCGACCGGTGTTCGGGCAGATGCCGAACTGCACGTTGGAGCCACCGGTTTCGACGCCGATCTCACGCAGTACCGCCAGCGAGGCGTTACGCAGGATCTGGTATTCCTTGTCGGTCAGGGTCTGGGCCGGTGCGACGGTGATCGAGTCACCAGTGTGCACGCCCATCGGGTCAAAGTTCTCGATGGAGCAGACGATGATGCAGTTGTCCTTCTTGTCACGGACCACCTCCATCTCGTATTCCTTCCAGCCGATCAGCGACTCGTCGATCAGCAGCTCGCTGGTCGGCGACAGATCGAGACCGCGGGCGCAGATTTCCTCGAATTCTTCACGGTTGTAGGCGATGCCACCACCGGTGCCGCCCATGGTGAAGGACGGACGGATGATGCACGGGAAGCCGACTTTCTCGAGGACGCCGTAAGCGTCTTCCATGCTGTGGGCAATGCCGGATACCGGGCAAGCCAGGCCGATGTCTTTCATCGCCTTGTCGAAGCGCGAACGGTCTTCAGCCTTGTCGATGGTGTCGGCGTTGGCACCGATCATCTCGACGCCGAACTTTTCCAGCACGCCATGACGCTCCAGGTCCAGCGCACAGTTCAGTGCGGTCTGGCCACCCATGGTCGGCAGCAGGGCGTCGGGACGCTCCTTCTCGATGATCTTGGCCACGGTGGCCCACTTGATCGGCTCGATGTACGTGGCGTCGGCCATCGACGGGTCAGTCATGATGGTGGCCGGGTTGGAGTTCACCAGGATGACGCGGAACCCTTCTTCCTTTAGCGCCTTGCAGGCCTGGGCGCCGGAGTAGTCGAACTCACAGGCCTGGCCGATGACGATGGGGCCGGCGCCGAGGATCAGGATGCTTTTGATATCTGTACGTTTTGGCATAGCGGTTACTCGAATCCTTGGGTCAGTCGGCGGGGCTTAACGGCGCTTGGCCATGGCTTCGATGAAGCGGTCGAACAGCGGCGCCACGTCGTGCGGGCCGGGGCTCGCTTCGGGGTGCCCCTGGAAGCTGAAGGCGTCCTTGTCGGTACGCTCGATGCCCTGCAGGGTGCCGTCGAACAGCGACTTGTGGATCGGACGCACATTGCTCGGCAGGCTGCTTTCGTCCACGGCAAAACCGTGGTTCTGGCTGGTGATCATCACCACGCCGCTGTCGAGATCCTGTACCGGGTGGTTGGCACCGTGATGGCCATGACCCATTTTCAGGGTCTTGGCGCCGGAGGCCAGGGCCAGCAACTGGTGGCCGAGGCAGATGCCGAATACCGGGATATCGGTTTCCAGGACTTCCTTGATCGCCTTGATCGCGTAGTCGCACGGTTCGGGATCGCCAGGACCGTTGGAGAGGAACACGCCGTCAGGATTGAGCGCCAGCACGTCGCTGGCAGGAGTTTGCGCCGGCACCACGGTCAGGCGGCAGCCACGCTCGACCAGCATGCGCAGGATGTTCAGCTTCACACCGTAGTCATAGGCAACCACGTGGTAAGGCAGCTCGCTGGCCGGGATTTCCGGATGGCTGTCGTCCTTCAGATTCCAGGTGCTTTCGCGCCACTCGTAGCGCTCGGTGCAGCTGACCACCTTGGCCAGATCCATACCCTTGAGACCCGGGAAGCTACGCGCCAGCTCCAGTGCTTTCTCTTCGGTGGCGTCATCACCGACCAGGATGCAGCCGTTCTGCGAACCCTTCTCGCGCAGGATGCGAGTCAGGCGGCGAGTATCGATACCGGCGATGGCGACGGTGCCGTTGGCTTTCAGGTACTCGTCCAGCGGCTGCTTGTCGCGCCAGTTGCTGGAGATCAGCGGCAGGTCACGAATGATCAGGCCAGCGGCCCATACGCGGTTGGACTCGGCATCTTCCGGCGTGGTGCCGGTGTTACCGATGTGCGGGTAAGTCAGGGTAACGATCTGCTGGGCATAGGATGGATCGGTAAGGATTTCCTGATAGCCGGTCATGGCGGTGTTGAACACCACCTCTCCAATCGTCTGGCCATCGGCCCCGATGGAATCGCCGCGAAAAATGCTGCCGTCAGCAAGGGCCAAAATGGCAGGTTTGGGGGCTGGCTTAGTCAAGAAGACCTCCGTCTCGATCAAGGCTTGAAGCAAACGCAGGTTGTAAAAAAGCGGGATGACGTGTGAAGGTCATCCCGCTTTTTTATTTGAGCCATTCTGCGTAACTTTTAGTGGACACACTAAAACAGGAAGCTTACAGGAAAACCCTTTTTCGGTCCACCCGATAAGACACCTCAGTCACACATTCGCATCAACGCAGGCCCAACACGTCCTGCATGTCGTACAGCGCCGGCGAACGCTGCTGCAGCCACAGTGCAGAACGCACTGCGCCCTTGGCGAAAGTCATGCGGCTGGAGGCCTTGTGCGTGATCTCTACGCGCTCGCCGTCGGCGGCGAACAACACGGTGTGATCACCCACCACATCACCGGCACGCACGGTGGCGAAACCAATGGTTTCACGCTCACGCGCACCGGTCTGACCTTCACGACCGTAGACGGCAACCTTCTGCAGATCACGCCCCAATGCATCGGCAACTACTTCGCCCATGCGCAGCGCGGTGCCGGAGGGCGCATCGACCTTGTGCCGGTGGTGGGCTTCGATGATCTCGATATCCACGTCATCACCCAATACGCGAGCTGCGGTATCGAGCAACTTCAGGCACAGGTTGACGCCGACGCTGAAGTTGGCGGCGAAAACGATCGGAATCTGCTTGGCCGCTTCGCTCAGTTGCTGCTTTTCCTCGACAGTGAAGCCGGTGGTGCCGATGACCATGGCCTTGCCCGCCTGACGGCAGGCCTCCAGGTTCTTCAGCGTCACCGACGGGTGAGTGAAGTCAATCAGCACGTCGAAGTCATCGATCACGGCACTCAGGTCGCCTGCCAGGGTTACCCCGATCTTGCCCAGACCGACCAGCTCACCAGCATCTGCACCGATCAGGCTGCTGTCAGCACGGTCGATGGCGGCACTGAGTTTGGCACCCTCGGCCTGATTGACGGCCTCGATCAGGGTCTTGCCCATACGCCCGGCGGCGCCCATCACTGCAATACGTTGCATACATCAGCTCCAAGCTGTCGCCCCGGCATCACCAGGGCGCGTTGCGATTAAACGTCGCCGAAGAAGCGCTTCACGCCTTCGAACCAGCCACTGGCCTTGGGCGAGTGGGAATCGTCACCCTGCAGCGACTTGCGGAACTCCTCGAGCAGCTCGCGCTGACGCTTGTTCAGGTTGACCGGCGTTTCCACCGCCACCCGGCACATCAGATCACCAGCCGCACCACCACGCACAGGTGCCACGCCCTTGCCACGCAGGCGGAAGAGCTTGCCGGTCTGAGTACCTTCCGGGATCTTCAGCTTGACCCGACCATCGAGGGTCGGCACTTCCAGCTCGCCACCCAGCGCCGCATCGGCAAAGCTGATCGGCACTTCGCAGTACAGATGCTTGCCGTCACGCTGGAAGATCGCATGCTCACGGACGTTGACCACCACATACAGGTCACCGGCCGGACCGCCATGGGTGCCGGCCTCGCCCTCGCCAGACAGGCGAATGCGGTCACCGGTATCGACACCTGACGGCACTTTGACCGACAGGGTCTTGCTCTCTTCCACGCGCCCCTGGCCATGACAGCTGCCGCACGGGTCGGAGATCATCTTGCCGCTGCCATGACAGCGCGGACAGGTCTGCTGTACGGAGAAGAAACCCTGCTGCATGCGCACCTGACCGATGCCACCGCACGTGGTACAGGTGACCGGGCTGGTACCCTTCTTGGCACCCGAGCCATCGCAGGTCTTGCAACCGACCAGGGTCGGCACGCGGATGGTCACGGTGGTGCCGCGTACCGCTTCTTCCAGATCCAGCTCAAGGGTGTAGCGCAGATCCGAGCCGCGCTGGGCGCCGCCACGCGAACCGCCGCGAGCACCGCCGAAGAAGTCGCTGAACACATCCCCGAAGATATCGGAGAAGTTGGCGCCGCCGAAACCAGCGCCACCACCGCCACCCATTTGCGGGTCGACCCCGGCGTGGCCGTATTGGTCGTAAGCCGAACGCTTGGCCGCATCAGAAAGTACTTCGTAGGCCTCGTTGGCCTCCTTGAATTTCTCTTCGGCGTCTTTGTCGTCTGGGTTGCGGTCCGGGTGATATTTCATCGCCAGGCGCCGATAGGCCTTCTTCAGCTCGGCTTCGCTAGCACCGCGCTCGACCCCCAGGATCTCGTAATAGTCACGTTTTGCCATAGTTGTGCTGCACTCTCAGATTCGTGAGCTCCAGATACGCCGACGCGGGAGAAGGCTCCCGCGCGGCGAATCCTGCCCGTCGCGAGCGACGGTGGAGCGTAAAGAAGAGGCGGCCCGCCGAGCAGGCCGCATCCCTTACTTGTTCTCCTTGACCTCTTCGAACTCAGCGTCGACCACGTCGTCACCGGCATCCTTGGCGTCGCCAGCGTCAGCCTGGGCAGCACCGCCTTGCGGCTGCTCGGCGTACATCTTCTGCGCCAGCGGCGTGGTGGCTTCGGACAGTGCGTTCATCTTGGCTTCGATGGCAGCCTTGTCGTCACCCTTCACGGCCACTTCCAGTTCGCCAATGGCTTTCTCGATGGCCGCCTTCTCGTCGGCAGTGGCCTTGTCGCCTGCTTCAGTGAGCATCTTGCGAGTGGCGTGCACCAACTGATCGCCCTGGTTACGTGCCGTGGCCAGCTCTTCGAACTTGCGGTCTTCCTCGGCATTGGCCTCGGCGTCACGCACCATACGCTCGATTTCCTCATCGGACAGACCGGAGTTGGCCTTGATCACGATGGACTGCTGCTTGCCAGTGGCCTTGTCCTTGGCGGACACGTGCAGGATTCCGTTGGCGTCGATATCGAAGGTCACTTCGATCTGCGGCACGCCACGCGGCGCCGGCGGAATCTCGGCCAGGTCGAACTTGCCCAGCGACTTGTTCTGCGCGGCCTGCTTGCGCTCACCTTGCAGCACGTGAATGGTCACGGCGCTCTGGTTGTCATCAGCAGTGGAGAACACCTGCGACTTCTTGGTCGGGATGGTGGTGTTCTTCTCGATCAGCGCAGTCATCACGCCGCCCATGGTTTCGATACCCAGGGTCAGCGGGGACACGTCGAGCAGCAGAACGTCCTTGACGTCACCAGCCAGAACGGCGCCCTGAATGGCTGCGCCCATGGCAACGGCTTCGTCCGGGTTGACGTCCTTGCGCGGTTCCTTGCCGAAGAACTCGGTCACCAACTTCTGCACCAGCGGCATACGGGTCTGACCACCGACCAGAATCACATCGTTGATAGAGCCGACGTCGACACCAGCATCTTTCAGCGCGATACGGCAAGGCTCGATGGTGCGCTGCACCAGATCCTCGACCAGCGACTCCAGCTTGGAGCGGGAGATCTTCACGTTCAGGTGCTTCGGACCGGTGGCATCTGCAGTGATATACGGCAGGTTGACGTCGGTCTGCTGGCTCGAGGACAGCTCGATCTTGGCCTTCTCGGCGGCTTCCTTCAGGCGCTGCATGGCCAGCGGGTCACCCTTGAGGTTCATGCCGGTTTCTTTCTTGAATTCGTCGACGAGGTAATCGATCAGACGAATGTCGAAGTCCTCACCACCGAGGAAGGTGTCGCCGTTGGTAGCCAACACTTCGAACTGGTGCTCGCCATCGACTTCAGCGATCTCGATCACCGACACGTCGAAGGTACCGCCACCCAGGTCATAGACGATCACGGTGTGGTCGCCCTTGGCTTTGTCCATCCCGTAGGCCAGCGCAGCCGCAGTCGGCTCGTTGATGATGCGCTTGACGTCCAGACCGGCGATACGACCAGCATCCTTTGTAGCCTGACGCTGGCTGTCGTTGAAGTAAGCCGGGACGGTGATTACCGCCTCGGTGACCGCTTCGCCGAGATAGTCTTCGGCGGTCTTCTTCATCTTCTTGAGAATTTCAGCCGAGATTTGCGGCGGTGCCATCTTCTGGCCGTTCACTTCGACCCAGGCGTCACCGTTGTCCGCCTTGGCGATCTTGTACGGCACCATCTGAATGTCTTTCTGCACGACTTCTTCGTCGAAACGACGGCCGATCAGACGCTTCACCGCATACAGCGTGTTGTGCGGATTGGTCACCGCCTGACGCTTGGCCGACTGACCAACGAGGATTTCACCGTCATTGGCATAAGCAATAATGGACGGCGTGGTACGAGCGCCTTCGGCGTTCTCGATTACCTTGACGTTGCCGTTTTCCAGAATGGAGACACAGGAGTTGGTAGTCCCCAGGTCGATACCGATAATTTTGCCCATGAATATTCTCCCGAAACTTTGATTTTTCCGTCGCCTCGTTTCTCAGGCGCCGGCAGCACTAAAACGCTTGACTTAAAAATGGGGTCGCTACAGCTGATTTCAAGCCTGCTCATCGATACTCGGCGGCGGCGTGGTTGGTGCCTTGCTGACCACGACCATGGCCGGGCGCAGCAGGCGACCGTTGAGCAGATAGCCCTTCTGGAACACCTTGAGCACCGAATTAGGCTCGGCATGAATGCTCTCTTCCATGGCCATGGCCTGGTGGTGCTCCGGGTTGAACGGCGCACCGTGCGGGTCGATGGCTTCCAGGTTGTAGCGAGCCAGCGTGTCGTGGAACAACTTGAGGGTCAGCTGCATACCTTCACGTACGGCCTTGATCGATACATCGTCAGGGCTGGACAGCTCCAGGCCACGCTCCAGGCTGTCGATTACCGGCAGCAGGTCGCCGGCAAATTTTTCCAGCGCAAACTTGTGCGCCTTTTCCACATCCTGCTCTGCGCGGCGACGCACGTTTTGTAGGTCGGCAGCCATGCGCAGCGACTGATCCTGCGCAGCGGCCAGTTGCTCTTCCAGCGTTTGCACGCGAGCAGCCAGATCGTCACTCGGCGCCACAGCATCCGCTGCCTGCGCTTCGGGATTCTGCGTATCCAGGGTCTGTTCGTCAGCCATGCCTTTCTCCTCTCGAAAAAACTGGCGCGATACCGGCTCGCGCTCCTGCCGCCTATATGGAGTCAATTCCACAGCTTTCAAGGGGCGATAGACGAGGATTGCCAGGAAAAGAAAAAACACTGTATAAATAACCAGACATCAATTCGGGAGCGTTCGCCATGCTGGTGCACCTGTCCATTCACAACTACGCCATCGTCGACCACCTGGATCTCGAGCTGGATGCCGGCATGAGCGCCATCAGCGGCGAGACCGGTGCCGGCAAGTCGATCATGCTCGACGCCCTCGGCCTGTGCCTGGGTGATCGTGCTGACAGCGGTGTGGTGCGCCCAGGCAGTGACAAGGCGGACATTCTCGCCAGCTTTGACCTGGCGGACATTCCCGAAGCCCGCACCTGGCTTGCCGAGCGCGACCTGGACAGCGACGGCCCGTGCATCCTGCGCCGGGTGATCACCGCCGAGGGCCGCTCGCGCGGCTATATCAATGGCAGCCCCTGCCCGCAGGCCGATCTCAAGGCCCTTGGCGAACTGATCATCGATATCCACAGCCAGCACGAACATCAGTCGCTGCTCAAGACCGACACCCACCGTCGCCTGCTCGACGAATACGCCGGCAGCCAGGACCTCGCGCGCCAGGTGCAACTCGCCGCGCAGCGCTGGAAGCAGACGCGCAACGAACTTGAGCGCATCTCCAGCCAGAGCGACGAGCAGCGCGCCCGCCACCAGTTGCTCAGTTATCAACTGGAAGAGCTGGAAAATCTGGCGCTGGGCGACAACGAGCTGGAACAGCTGGAACAGGAGCACAAGGCGCTGAGCAATGCTGAAGCGCTGCTCGCGGCCTGTCGCCAAGTGCTCGATTTGTGTAGCGAAAGCGATGCCGGCAACGTGCTGTCGGCGCTGACCGCCAGCCTCAACCGCCTGGGCGCCTTTGGCGGTCAGGGTGGCACCTTGAGCGAAGCCAGCAACTTGCTGGCCAGCGCGCAGATCCAGGTAGAGGAAGCAGTCGGCGAGCTGAACCGCTTCCTCGATCACTTCGACGCCGACCCAGAGCGTCAGCAGTTTCTCGAAGAGCGCCTGGACACCATCTACACCCTGGCCCGCAAGCACCGTATTCAACCAGCCGAACTGGCCGCTTTGCAGCAGCAGTTGTTCGATGAGCTCGAAGGCCTGAATGCCGACGATCAGGCCAACGAACGCCTGGCCGAGGAGCTGGCGGCTTATGAGCGCCACTACCAGGAGAAAGCAGCCGAGCTCAGCACACTGCGCAGCAATGCTGCCGAGCGCCTGGCCGCAGCCGTAGAGCAGGAAATGCAGGCTCTGGGCATGCCCGGCGGGCGCTTCAATATTCAACTCCAAGCCATGAGCAGCGAAGAACCACACGCAAGCGGCCTGGAGACAGTGGAATTTCTGGTCAGCGCCAACCCTGGTCAGCCGCTACGCGGCCTGGCAAAGGTGGCATCTGGCGGTGAACTGTCACGCATCAGCCTGGCGATTCAGGTGATCACCGCACAGACCTCGCGCGTACCGACCCTGGTATTCGACGAAGTGGACGTCGGTATCGGCGGCCCAACCGCAGAAGTGGTCGGCCAGCTGTTACGCCGCCTCGGCGAACGTGGCCAGGTGCTGTGCGTCACCCACTTGCCGCAAGTCGCAGCACAGGGCCACCAGCACCTGTTCGTGCACAAACGCCGCGACGAAGACGCCACCTCTACCGCAGTGAGCAAGCTGGACGAGAGCGGCCGCGTCGAAGAGATCGCCCGCATGCTCGGTGGCGTCGACCTGACCGAGGAATCCCTGGCTCATGCGCGCAAGATGGTCACCAGCGCCCAGGCGGCGTGAGACACGCTTAGCGCGGACGCAATCCGGAAGCCCCCCAATTACAACCGGACCATGACAAAGCAAAAAGGCGACCCGCGGGTCGCCTTATTGATTGCCGCAGAAGAATCAGCTCTTCTTGCGCACGTACAGCACCAGGTTGTGGTCAACCAGCTCGAAACCGTGCTCCTTGACGATCTCTTTCTGGCGCTTCTCGATCTCGGCGTCGAAGAACTCGATCACTTCACCTGAGTCGACGCAGACCATATGGTCGTGATGGCCGCTATCAGCCAGCTCGAATACGGCATGGCCGCCATCGAAGTTGTGACGCACCACCAGGCCAGCGGCCTCGAACTGAGTCAACACGCGGTATACGGTGGCCAGGCCGACGTCTTCACCGGCCTCCATCAGCGCTTTGTAGACATCCTCCGCACTCATGTGGCGGTGCTCGGCGTTATCCAGCATTTGCAGGATTTTGACTCGTGGCAGAGTCACCTTCAGTCCAGCTTTGCGCAGTTCGTTATTTTCAACCATGGTCTGCTTTCTCATGGATGCTGCTTCGCAGCACCCTTCAATACGGGTATGATCCGGGGTTCAAGTTGCCCAAGATAGTGGAAGTCACCCTCCGATGCAAAAAACCAAGCTCTTGCTGACCAGCCTGTCGCTGACCGGGCTCTTCGCACTCGCCGGTTGTTCATTCCCCGGGGTTTACAAGATCGACATTCAACAGGGCAATGTCGTGACACAGGACATGATAGACCAGCTGCGCCCGGGAATGACCCGACGCCAAGTGCGGTTTATCATGGGTAACCCGCTGATCACCGACACCTTCCATGCCGATCGCTGGGATTATCTGTACAGCATCCAACCTGGCGGCCGTCAGCGCCTGCAGGAACGCGTCAGCCTGGTGTTCGACGGCAGCGATCAACTGGTTGGCCTGGCCGGCGACTTCATGCCCGGCGTAAGCCGTGACCAGGCGATCATGGGCGAAGGCGGCGACACCAGCAGTGCCCAGCCGCAAGCCAAACCACAGGATGAAACGCCGCCAGCGCCCGGCTCGTTGCTGGAGCAGATCCAGCGCGAGGTGGATCAGGTCGAAACCGTCCCGGTACCGACACCTGAGCCGCTGGACACCAATCCGCAGTAATACGCGAACACGAAAAAGCCCGGATCGAATCCGGGCTTTTTCACATCTGGCGCCTGGCTAGCCTACCGACGCGCCATCATCACGCCGGTTCTTCGCCCTCTTCCCTGGCCTTGGCTTTGGCCGCACGCTGTTTGCGTACTTCCTTCGGGTCGGCGATCAGCGGCCGATAGATCTCGACGCGCTCACCCTCCTCCAGCACTCGCTCTTCCGGTTTGCCTACCGCCTTGCCAAAAATGCCCAGCGGCGCCTGGCTCAGATCCAGTTCCGGAAAGAACTGCTGCATACCTGAACGCAGTGCGGCCTCGCGCACCGTGGTGCCGGCCGGTACGGACAAGCGCAGCAGCTTCTGCCGCTCGGCAAGGGCGTAGACCACTTCGATGGCAATACTGGGCTTATCCATACAACTGCTTGGCTCGCTGGCAGAAGGCATCGACCATGGTATTGGCCGCCTGATTGAACAGCGGCCCCAGCGTGGCACGCACCAGCGGCCCAGCGTAGTCGAAGGTCAGGTCCAGGCTGATCTTGCAGGCCTTGTCACCCAGCGCCTTGAACTCCCAGACGCCATGGAGACTGGTGAAAGGTCCTTCCTGCAGATTCATCTCGATACGCTGCCCTGGCTGAAGCACATTGCGCGTGACGAAGCGCTGACCGATGCTGCCCTTGGCCACTTCGAGGCTGGCCAGCATATGCGTCTCGCTGACCTCCAATACCTCACTGGCGCGGCACCAGGGCAGAAACTGCGGGTAACCGGCAACATCGTTGACGAGATCAAACAGTGCCTGCGCCGGATAAGGCAGTAACGCCGAACGCTGAATTCGAGTAGCCATTTACTTGCTCAGCTCCGCGATGAAAACGATCAGGACGCCGATTGGCGCCACGACGCGAATCAGCCAGAGGGCCAGATTGAACAGCAGCGGGCTTTTGATGGACAGCTCGTCACGCACGGCGTCACGGCTCAACACCCAACCGGCGAACATGGCGAAAGCCAGACCGCCCAGCGGCAGCAGGATACGGCTGGTGAGGTAATCGATGCTGTCGAAGAAGGTCTTGCCGCCTTCGGCGCCCCACTGCAGCAGATGGAAACCATCCTCGGCGAAAACGAAGAACTTGGCTTCAGCCCAGAGGTTGAACGACAGCACCGTACCCATCCCCACCAGCCAGCACAGCAGCGCCAGTGCGGCGGTTACCTGCGCGCGACTGCGCCCGGTTTTCTCGACGAAGTAGGCCACGGCCGGCTCCAGCATGGAAATTGAGGAGCTCCATGCTGCCACGGCCACCAGTACGAAGAAGATCAACCCCATCACCTGACCAAAGGCGATATTGCCGAAGGCAATCGGCAGCGTGACGAACATCAGCCCCGGGCCACCACCCGGCTCCAGACCGGCGGCAAAGACGATGGGGAACAGGGCCAGGCCCGCCGTCAACGCCACCAGGGTATCGAGCACACCAACGGTCAGTACCGTGGCGCCGATCGAAGCCTTCTTCGGCATATAGGCGCCGTAGACCATGATCGAGCCGACACCCACGCTCAGGGTAAAGAACGCATGGCCCATGGCGGCGAGGATGCCGTCCTGCACCTTGCTCGGATCGAAATGAAAGAGGAAATCGAAACCTTCGCGGAAATGTCCGGTGGTGAAGCTGTAACCCAGCAGCACCAGCAGCAGCACGAACAGCAGCGGCATCATTATGCGCAGGCTGCGCTCCAGGCCTGCCACCACGCCCTTGGCGATGACGAAGCCGGTCCCCAGCATGAACAGGCTGTGCCACAAGGTCAGGCGCCACGGGTCGGAAGTCAGACCGCCGAACGCCGCTCCTGCGCCATCGGCGCTGATACCGGTGAAGTCGCCACGGCCCATACCGATGATGTAATCCAGCGACCAACCAGCCACCACACTGTAGAAGGACAGAATCAGTAGCGCGGCGACCATCCCCATCAGCGCAGCCAGCGACCAGTGCTTGGAGGCTCCAGCTTCGATCGCCAGACTCTTCATCGCATTGACCGGGCTCTGCCGGCCGCGGCGGCCGATCATGGTTTCTGCCAGCATGATCGGCACACCCACCAGGGCAATGCAGAACAGGTACATGACGACGAACGCACCGCCGCCATAGACCCCTGTCATATAGGGGAATTTCCAGATATTGCCGAGACCGACTGCCGAGCCGGTCGCCGCCAGAATGAATACCCAGCGACTGGCCCAGGCACCGTGAATCGAAACTTTGTCGCTCGCCATTACGGCCAAGACCCCATACTGCGGGAAAAAAGATCGCACATTGTCGGAGATTAGCGGCATGGGCTCAAGTTTGGCTCGGTAACGCCCCATAGCGCAGGCGCGGACGACTCCCTATAATGCGCGCCCTATGGCTAAGCAAAAGAAACATCCTCAAGGCACCATCGCGCTGAACAAAAAGGCGCTGCATGACTACTTCATCGAACACAAGTTCGAGGCCGGCCTGGTGCTGTCCGGCTGGGAAGTGAAGAGCCTGCGTGCCGGCAAGGCACAGCTGGTCGACAGCTACGTGCTGCTCAAGGACGATGAAGCCTGGCTGATGGGTTGCCACATCGCACCCCTGAAAACCGCCAGTACGCACGTCATCGCCGACCCGACCCGCACTCGCAAACTGCTGCTGAACAAGCGCGAGCTGGAAAAGCTGTTTGGCTCAGTACAGCAGAAGGGCTACACCGCCGTGGCACTGTCGCTGTACTGGAAGCAGCATCTGGTCAAATGCGAAATTGCCCTGGCCAAGGGCAAGAAAGACTTCGACAAGCGCCACACCGAGAAGGAACGTGACGCTGACCGCGAAGTTCAGCGCGCGATGCGCAGCAAGGGCAAGGAAGACTGAACATCTCACTTCGTAGCCCGGGTGATGATCGATCGCCTGGGCTCGTTGTTTCTTACAGGCCTAGCCGGCGCTGCGCACGCGCCACACGCTGGGCTTCCAGCTGCACTTCCGAGAGCACCTCCTGCACATAGTCGATGTGCTGGTTGGAAACCTCGCGAGCATCCTCCGCACGACCTTCGATGATCGCCTGGTACAACTCGCGGTGCTGCCCGATCAACATGTCGCGGGTCTCCTCACGCTGGGCATACATGCCGCCGATGTTGGTCACCACGTTGCGCTTGAGCAAGTCGAACAGACCACGGATGGTGTGCAGCAGCACCGCGTTATGACTGGCCTCGGCAATCGCCAGGTGAAAGCGCGCATCGGCCGCCCCCTCCTCGGCACGAGTCACCTTGCCGACTCGCGCGTAGCAATCCTGCAAGGCTTCGAACGCTTCGGTGAGGCGCTGCCGGTCTATATCGGTGGCGCGCCTGGCCGCGTAGTAGGCGCAGGAGCCTTCCAGCGTATGGCGGAATTCCAGCAGGTCACGCTGAGCATCTTTCTTGTGCTCCAGCAGCTGCAGTAGCGGGTCGCTGAAGGTCGAGCCAAGCGATTCAGCGACATAGTTACCGCCACCCTGGCGACTGATCAGCAGCCCCTTGGCCACCAGTTTCTGGATCGCTTCACGCAGGGACGGACGAGACACGCCGAACTGCTCGGCCAGCGCACGTTCTGCGGGCAGCCTCTCACCGGCACGCAAGGTACCTTCGAGAATCATGGTTTCCAGTTGCGCGACGATGTCATCGGAGAGACGACGCTGCCGCACCTGACCTACTTCCATCACCCACATCTCCATTGGTTTGACCAGGCCGAAAGCCTCAGGAGGCAAGCCTATAGCGCGCCCTTTCGCTGAACAAGCAGGCACTCTACGACCAAAGTCTTAGCCACTCGATTTGACAGTCAATTGAGCAACTTTTAACCTGACCTCGCTTAACTGTAAATTGGTATTACCAATTTAACCAACAAGAACAACAAACCATCGAGGTCACGCCATGACAGCCCTACGCGCTGCAAGCCTGCTCGATCACGCCTCATCCCTGCCGCGCCCGCTGCGCGCTCGTGTGGAGTAAGACCCAATGTCCAACGGAATTCTCGCCCTGCTGGCGTTCTCGCCGATTCTGCTTGCCGCCGTTCTGCTGATCGGCCTGCGCTGGCCGGCCAAACACGCCATGCCTCTGGTCTACCTAGTGACTGCCGCCGTCGGTCTGTTCGCCTGGGACATGACCCTCAATCGTGTCCTGGCCTCCACCCTGCAAGGCTTGTTGATCACTCTCGGCCTGCTGTGGATCATTTTCGGCGCCATCCTGCTGCTGAACACCCTCAAGCACTCTGGTGGTATCACCGCCATCCGTGCCGGCTTCACCACCATCAGTCCTGACCGCCGCATCCAGGCCATCATCATCGCCTGGTTGTTCGGCTGCTTCATCGAGGGCGCCTCGGGCTTCGGTACGCCGGCCGCCATCGCGGCCCCGCTGCTGGTTGCCATCGGTTTTCCGGCCATGGCCGCCGTGTTGATGGGCATGCTGGTACAAAGCACGCCGGTCTCCTTCGGCGCCGTCGGTACGCCGATCATCGTCGGCCTCAATACCGGTCTGGACACTGCCACCATCGGTGCGCAGCTGGTCGAGCAGGGTTCGTCCTGGGCGCAGTTCCTGCAGTTGATCACCAGTGAAGTGGCAATCATCCATGCCACCGTAGGCGTGGTCATGCCGGTCATCATGGCAATGATGCTGACCCGCTTCTTCGGTCAGGAGAAAAGCTGGAAAGCCGGTCTGGAAGTGCTGCCGTTCGCGATTTTCGCCGGACTGGCCTTCGTCGTGCCGTACGTCTTCACCGGCGTCTTTCTCGGCCCGGAATTCCCATCGCTGCTGGGCGGCCTGATCGGCCTGGCCATCGTCACCAGCGCCGCCCGCTTCGGCTTCCTGGTGCCGAAAAAGACCTGGGACTTCGCCCCGGCGGACAAATGGCCGAGCGAATGGCTGGGCACCGTCGAGATGAAGCTGGACGAACTGACCGCCAAACCGATGAGCGCACTGCGCGCCTGGCTGCCCTATGTGCTGGTCGGCGCCCTGCTGGTGATCAGCCGAGTGTTCCCGGAAGTAGGCAACGCGCTGAAGGCCGTGGTGGTGAACTTCCCCGACCTGCTCGGCGAAGCCGGCGTCAGCGCCAACTTCCAACCCTTGTACCTACCGGGCGGCATTCTGGTCGCGGTGGTTATGGCCACGTTCTTCCTGCATGGCATGAAGGCGCGTGACCTGGGCAAGGCGGTGAAAGAGTCATCCAGCGTATTGCTCAGCGCCGGTTTCGTGCTGCTGTTCACCGTGCCGATGGTGCGCATCCTGATCAACTCCGGCGTGAATGGTGCAGAACTGGCCAGCATGCCGATCCTCATGGCGCGCTGGGTGGCCGACAGCGTTGGCGGCATCTATCCGCTACTGGCCCCGAGCATCGGTGCCCTGGGCGCCTTCATCGCTGGCTCCAACACCGTCAGCAACATGATGTTCAGTCAGTTCCAATTCGGCGTGGCCAGCAGCCTGGGTATTTCCAGCGCGCTGATCGTCGCGGTCCAGGCCGTGGGTGCCGCCGCCGGCAACATGGTGGCGATCCATAACGTGGTTGCAGCCTCGGCTACCGTTGGCCTGCTCGGCCGCGAAGGCAGTACCCTGCGCAAGACCATCTGGCCGACGCTGTACTACCTGCTGTTTACCGGCATCATCGCGATGGTCGCGATCTACGTACTGGGTGTGACTGACCCGCTGGTGCACTGAACCTCGTCACACGAAAGCGCCCCGACCCTGTCGGGGCATTTTCCGTCAGGCTACGCTTTCTCTTTTTAGTAACAGGATGAGCCCATGATCATTTCTGCCTCCACCGACTACCGCGCCGCGGCCCAGCGCAAGCTGCCGCCCTTCCTGTTCCATTACATCGACGGCGGCGCCTACGCCGAGCACACCCTGCGCCGTAACGTTGCCGACCTGTCGGACATCGCACTGCGCCAGCGGGTGCTGAAGAACATGTCCGACCTGAGCCTGTCCACCGAGCTGTTCGGCGAACAGCTGTCCATGCCTGTTGCCCTGGCTCCGGTCGGCCTGACCGGCATGTATGCCCGGCGCGGTGAAGTGCAGGCGGCCAAGGCCGCAGCAGCCAAAGGTATTCCCTTTACGCTGTCCACCGTTTCGGTGTGCCCGATCGAGGAAGTCGCGCCAGCCATCGACCGGCCCATGTGGTTCCAGCTCTACGTGCTGAAGGATCGCGGCTTCATGAAGAATGCCCTGGAGCGCGCCAAGGCGGCCGGTTGCTCGACCCTGGTGTTCACCGTCGATATGCCCGTACCCGGTGCGCGCTATCGCGATGCCCACTCCGGCATGAGCGGCCCGAACGCTCCGTTTCGACGCATGTTGCAGGCCATGACCCATCCGCAGTGGGCCTGGGATGTCGGCCTGCTGGGTAAGCCGCACGACCTGGGCAACATCTCAGCTTATCGCGGCAACCCCACCGGTCTGGCCGACTACATCGGCTGGCTGGGCGCCAACTTCGACCCGTCGATTTCCTGGAAGGATCTGGAATGGATTCGCGACTTCTGGGACGGCCCGATGGTGATCAAAGGCATCCTCGACCCTGAAGATGCCCGCGACGCGGTGACCTTCGGCGCCGACGGCATCATCGTTTCCAACCACGGCGGACGTCAGCTCGACGGCGTGCTGTCCAGCGCCCGGGCGCTGCCGGCCATCGCCGACGCGGTCAAGGGCGAGCTGAAAATCCTCGCCGACTCTGGCATCCGTACCGGTCTCGATGTGGTACGCATGCTGGCCCTGGGTGCCGACACCGTGCTGCTCGGTCGCGCCTTCATCTACGCCCTGGCAGCAGCCGGTGGCGCCGGTGTGAGCAACCTTCTCGATCTGATCGAGAAGGAAATGCGCGTGGCCATGGTGCTGACCGGCGCCAAGTCCATCGCCGAAATCACTCCGGATCTACTGGTAAAGGAGCGTTGAGCCAATGACTGCTGCCGCCTCCATCACCCGTGACGCCCTGCTGGCGCAGATGCGCCAGATCGTCGGCAGCAGCCACGTGCTGACCGACGAACAAGCAACACGGCGTTTCCGCAAGGGCCACCGTACGGGTGAAGGCAACGTGCTGGCGGTGGTGCGCCCAGGCTCCTTGCTGGAGCAGTGGCGCATCCTGCAGGCGGCAGTAGCGGCCGACCGCATTGTCATCATGCAGGCGGCCAACACCGGCCTGACCGGCGGCTCGACTCCCGATGGCGATGACTACGACCGCGAGATCGTGTTGATCAACACCCTGCGCATCACCGGTGTACAACTGATCAACGATGGTCAGCAGGTGGTGTGCCTACCGGGCGCGACCCTGGATCGCCTGGAACAGGCCTTGGCGCCACTGAATCGCGAACCGCATTCGGTGATCGGCTCGTCCTGCATCGGCGCCTCGGTACTCGGCGGTATCTGCAACAACTCCGGTGGCGCCTTGGTGCGTCGCGGCCCGGCCTACACCGAGCTGGCGCTATACGCTCAGGTAAAGGATGACGGCTCGTTGGAGCTGGTCAACCATCTTGGCATCGAACTGGGCGACGATCCGGAGGAAATTCTCACCCGCCTGCAGAACGGCGACTACACACCGCAGCAGGTACGCAACGAGGACACCGCCAAGGCCTCCGATGCGCGCTACGGCGAACATGTGCGCGACATCGACGCCGACACCCCCGCGCGCTTCAACGCCGACCCGTCGCGCCTGTTCGAAGCCTCCGGTTCGGCTGGCAAGCTGTGCCTGTTCGCCGTGCGCCTGGACACCTTCCCGAAAGAGCCGAGCACGGTGTTCTACATCGGCAGCAACGACCCGCACGATCTCACCGAAGTGCGCCGCCACCTGCTGGCCAAGCTGCCACGCCTGCCGATTGCCGGGGAATACATCCATCGCACGGCATTCGACATCGGCGAGAAGTACGGCAAGGACACCTTCCTGGTGATCGACAAATTCGGCACGTCCAAGGTGCCGGCCGCCTTCGCCATGAAGAGCCGCGTGGACGGTTTCTTCGAGCGCTTCGGCCTGCGTGGCGTGACCGACAAGGTGATCCAGGCCCTGATGAACCTGCTGCCCAGCCACCTACCGCAACGCATGCGCGAGTACCGTGACCGTTTCGAGCATCACCTGCTGGTGCGCGTTTCCAACGACACGCTGGAACAGACCCGCAGCTTCCTGACCGAGTATTTCACTGGCAGTGACAGCGGTGCCTATTTCGAGTGCGATGCCGATGAGGGGCGCAAAGCCTTCCTGCATCGCTTCGCCGTGGCCGGCGCGGCGATCCGCTACCGCGAGTCGTACCGCAGCAGTGTCGAGGACATCCTCGCCCTGGACATCGCTCTGCGCCGTAACGACCGTGAATGGGTCGAGACGCTGCCGCAGGAGATGGAAGAGCAGATCATCCACAAGCTCTACTACGGGCACTTCTTCTGCCATGTGTTCCACCAGGACTACATCGTCAAGAAAGGCGTCGACCCGATCGAGATGGAACACCGTATGTGGAAGCTGCTGGACGAACGCCGCGCCGAGTACCCGGCCGAGCACAACGTTGGCCATCTGTACGTGGCCAAGCCGGCGCTGGCCGGGTTCTACCGCGAGCTCGACCCGACCAACACCTTCAACCCCGGCATCGGCCATACCTCGAAGAAGAAGCATTGGGGCAATTGCTGCTAAGACTCTGAACCTTTATGCAGGAGCGGCTTCAGACTCGAACGAGGAAAATCGCGGCTGAAGCCGCTCCTACGGATTAGCGTAGGGCGGCCTCACGAGCGTAGCGAGTAGCCCGCCGGGCCATGCCAGGCCTGGCAGCACAACGACCGGCGTACTGCTTCGCGACGACTGCATGGATGCAGGAGGTAGAGCGACGCAGGAAGCCAAAGCCGAGTACGCCCTACGAGTTCTCCCCTTTTCCCTACGACTACAAAAGCAAAGGCCCGCCGATTTGGCGGGCCTTTGTTTTAACGCGACACTCGATCAGGCGAATACGATCTCTTCGCCATCGACCTTGGCATGCACTACCGCCCCCGGGGCGAAATCGCCAGAGAGTATCTGCTGCGCCAGCGGGTTCTCGATCCAGCGCTGGATCGCACGCTTGAGCGGACGTGCGCCATACACCGGGTCGTAACCGACGGCGATCAGCTTGTCGAGCGCCTCCGGCGTCAGCTCCAGAGTCAGCTCACGCTCAGCCAGACGGCCACGCAGACGCTGCAACTGGATCTCGGCGATGCCGGCGATCTGCTCACGGCCCAGCGGCTCGAATACCACCACTTCGTCGATACGGTTGATGAACTCGGGACGGAAGTGGCTGCTCACCGCATCCATCACCGCCGCGCGCTGCGCTTCCTTGTCGCCGACCAACTCCTGAATCTGCGCCGAGCCGAGGTTGGAGGTCATCACGATCACGGTGTTCTTGAAGTCCACGGTGCGGCCATGGCTGTCGGTCAGGCGACCGTCCTCCAGCACCTGCAGCAACACGTTGAACACATCCGGGTGCGCTTTCTCGACTTCGTCCATCAGCACCACCGAATAGGGTTTGCGGCGCACGGCCTCGGTCAGATAACCGCCCTCTTCGTAACCCACGTAGCCGGGCGGTGCACCAATCAAGCGGGCAACGCTGTGCTTCTCCATGAACTCGGACATATCGATGCGCACCAGCGCCTCCTCGGTGTCGAAGAGGAACTCGGCCAGCGCCTTGCACAACTCGGTCTTGCCCACCCCGGTCGGGCCGAGGAAGAGGAACGAACCACTCGGACGGTTCGGGTCAGCCAGACCGGCACGCGAACGGCGCACTGCGTTGGAAACAGCGACCACCGCCTCGTTCTGGCCGATCACCCGCTGGTGCAGCAGGCCTTCCATCTTCAGCAGTTTCTCGCGCTCGCCTTCGAGCATCTTGCTCACCGGAATGCCCGTCCACTTGGACACCACCTCGGCGATTTCCTCGTCAGTGACCTTGTTGCGCAGCAGCTGGTTCTCGCTCTTGCCGTGCGCATCGACCATCTGCAGGCTGCGCTCCAGATCCGGAATGATGCCGTACTGCAGTTCGGCCATGCGGTTGAGATCGCCCTTGCGCCGCGCAGCCTCAAGCTCGGTCTTGGCCTGCTCGATCTTCTGCTGGATCTGCGCCGAACCCTGCACCTCGGCCTTTTCCGACTTCCAGATTTCTTCCAGGTCGGCGTATTCCTTCTCCAGCTTGGCGATGTCTTCTTCCAGCTTGACCAGGCGCTTCTTGGTCGCCTCGTCGTCTTCCTTCTTCAGCGCCTCGCGCTCGATTTTCAGCTGGATCAGACGACGATCCAGGCGATCGAGCTCCTCCGGCTTGGAATCGATCTCCATGCGGATGCGACTGGCCGCCTCGTCGATCAGGTCGATGGCCTTGTCCGGCAACTGGCGGTCGGTGATGTAGCGATGGCTGAGCTTGGCCGCGGCGATGATCGCACCGTCGGTGATGGTCACACCGTGGTGCACCTCGTAGCGCTCTTTCAGGCCACGCAGGATGGCGATGGTGTCTTCCTCGCTCGGCTCGTCCACCAGTACTTTCTGGAAGCGGCGCTCCAGCGCGGCGTCCTTCTCGATGAACTGGCGGTACTCATCCAGGGTAGTCGCGCCCACACAGTGCAGCTCCCCACGAGCCAGGGCCGGCTTGAGCATGTTGCCAGCGTCCATGGCGCCCTCGGCCTTACCGGCGCCGACCATGGTGTGCAGCTCGTCGATGAACAGGATGATGCGCCCTTCCTGCTTACCCAGTTCGTTGAGCACCGCCTTCAGACGCTCTTCGAACTCGCCGCGGAACTTGGCACCGGCGATCAGTGCCCCCATGTCCAGCGACAGCAGGCGCTTGTCCTTCAGGCCATCCGGCACTTCGCCGTTGATGATGCGCTGGGCCAGGCCTTCGGCGATGGCGGTCTTGCCGACGCCAGGCTCGCCGATCAGCACCGGGTTGTTCTTGGTCCGGCGCTGCAACACCTGGATGGTGCGGCGAATCTCGTCGTCACGGCCGATCACCGGGTCGAGCTTGCCTTCTTCGGCGCGCTTGGTCAGGTCGACGGTGTACTTGTCCAGCGCCTGCCGCGACTCCTCGACATTAGGGTCGTTGACGGCCTGACCGCCGCGCAGGTTGGCGATGGCATTCTCCAGGGCTTTCTTCGATACACCCTGACCGAGCAGCAGCTTGCCTAGCTTGCTGCTCTCGTCCATGGCGGCGAGCAACACCAGCTCGCTGGAAATGAACTGGTCGCCCTTCTGCTGTGCCAGGCGGTCGGCCTGGTTGAGCAGACGTGCCAAGTCCTGCGACAGGTTGATGTCGCCCGTGGGGTTCTGCAGCTTGCCAAGTTGATCCAGTTCACGGGTCAGCCCCTGACGCAGGCTATTGATGTCGAAACCGACCTGCATCAGCAGCGGCTTGATCGAACCGCCCTGTTGCTCGAGCAGCGCCTGCATCAAGTGCAGCGGCTCGATGGCGGCATGATCCATGCCCACCGCCAGGGATTGAGCATCGGAGAGTGCAAGTTGCAGCTTGCTGGTCAAACGATCGATACGCATAAATGTCCTTCCTCCAGGATGGCGAGCCGGGACAACTTCCCCGAAAAAAGAAACTCGCTCAGATGCAGACAAGATAAGGACGATTACGCCGTATTCAAGACAAGGCGATTTGATCCAAGTCAAACCTGGTTACCGCCAGGTGACGTGCTGTTCCAGCGGAAAGCGCAGGCGCGGGTTGTACACACCCTTCTCGCCCTGACGCCCAACGGCCAGCAGCATGATGGGGATGGCCTGGCGCGGGATATCCAGCACACGACGCAAACGCGGCTCGTCGAAGCCCTCCATCGGACAGGTGGCATAGCCGTGACTCTGGAAAGCGAGCATCAGATTTTCTGCCGCCAGCGCCGTCGACTTCACCGCCCACAGGCGCATATCGGCCTTGCTGTTGGGCTTGCGCATCAGCGGCTTGCGTAACCCCATCAGCCGCACCAGTTGGCGCTTGAACAGGCCCAGCAGCCCCAACGGCCCCTGGTTGTACTGGAACGGCGCGGTCTTGCTGTAGAAGCTGCGGATACGCGCCGGCACCTCGGCCTCCGGCCAGTAATCGATGACGTTACGGCAGGCCTGACGCCAGGTGTCCGGGCGCGCCAGCACGGCAATAATCAAGGGCGCACGCGCAGCGTTCTGGCTCATGCAGACCGGGTGCAGCTGCGCCAGCAGCGCCGGGTCGCGAATCACCTGGAAGCTCCAGGGCTGCAGGTTGCAGGAGCTAGGCGCCAGCACGGCCAGTTCCAGGCAATCGCGGATCACCGCGTCCGGCACCAGCTCAGGGGTGAAACGGCGCACTGAACGGCGACTTTCGATCAGTGCACGCAGCTCGCCTGGTGAGGCCATGGCAGGCGGTTGCTCGTGGGGAAAGCTGGTCATGGGCGTACTCCTCGGCAGGTCGGCCGATTAAGCAAGCGGATGACGATGAGAACAAGGGGGCAAGGGGAAATGGCCGGGAATTTGGCCGATTAGCCTCACCTGCGCCCAGAATAGCGAGCGCAGGCGTTGCTACTTCAGAGGCCCAGGGCTTTTTCGATGGCCTGGATCAAGGCCGGATCGTCCGGCGTGGTACGCGGAGAGAAACGCGCCAGCACACGACCGTCCTGGCCGACCAGAAATTTCTCGAAGTTCCAGGTGATATCACCGGGAAACTCGGCTCCCTCACCGGCCAGCAGGCGATAGAGCGGGTGACGAGCAGGGCCGTTGACCTCCAGTTTGCTGCCCAGCGGAAAGCTCACGCCGTAGTTGAGGCTGCAGAACGAACGGATCTCGTCCTCGCTGCCAGGCTCCTGGCCGGCGAACTGGTTGCACGGCACACCAAGCACGGTGAAACCATTGCCCTTGTACTGTTGATAGAGTTTTTCCAGCCCGGCGTATTGAGGGGTCAGGCCGCACTTGGAGGCGACGTTGACCACTAGCACTACTTGGCCCTTGTAGGGCGCCAACGGCAGTTCCTGACCGTCCAACGCACGCAGATTGAGATCGTGAAAAGCACTCATGACGAACTTCCTCAGCGAATTCAGTGCAACGGGCGCACGGCCCGGTAAATCCTCGAAGCGGCTGCAAGCGCACAGACCGCCATGCATGAAAAAGGCGCCCTGAGGCTAATGCCAGTCAGTTAAGCTGACTGGCATTTTTATTTCTGGTCGGATACTTGGACGGCTTGGGTTTGACCGCTCGCGGATAACTGCGATCCTCACGGCGATGAGGTAG
>NZ_JBLUPX010000016.1:0-97063 GCF_048068235.1 Pseudomonas sp. NY15364
TGGGTAGCTGCCCGACAGCACGCCGCCGGCGCCGCCAGTCGGGGTGCGGGAGTCACTGAGCCGCGAGTCACCGTCGCGCACCACGTCTGCAATGTCGGCAGGCTGTACGGCAGAGTCGGCCAGGGCGCCCTGTACTGCCGTTGCGGCACCGATATCGCCCGGCAAAGCAGGGATAAACGGCTTGCCCGAAAGGTCGCCATACGCCCCAGAGGTGGCCACAGTTGCCAGGCTTGCGGCATCCGCCGGCGTATACGCAAGCGCAGTGGTTACATCGGAGCCGGTCAACGATACGACGCCAGTGCGCCCGTTGAAGCTGCTAACGCCACCGGTACCTGGCGCGCCACGCAGGCCTGCCATGATCACCGCGCGAGGCTGCCCCTGGCGAATGGCGATAACCCGGCTCATGCAGTCACCTCGTCGGTCACTTCCACGTCACTGATTGCTGTCAGGGCGTAGACTTCACCGCCAGGCGCGATCGCCTCCACGTCGTACTTGCCACGCTTCCATTCCAGCGCCGCAGCAGTGGCTGCATCCATCTTGAGCACGAAGGTGCTGCGCGCCAGGTCGACCTCGATCTCTCCATCCGGATCCTCGGCCGGGTCGCTGTGCCAGGTGAACAGCACCTCACCGCCGACGCGATCGCGCACCTGGGCGCGGCAGTGCCAGCCCGTCAGATCCATTGGCTTGTTCAGCACCAGCAGGCCGGAACCGCTGAACGCCTTCCAGCAGTGCGCGTTCAGAGCGTTGAGCTCGATGGTGTCGACGTCCACCAGCTTGGCGATCTGACTTTCGTCGTCAGGCGTATTGAGCTCGGCCGGCGACTTCACGCAAGTGACCTGCACCGGCCAGCCGTCCGGCACGCCGTGCCCCTCTACCGTCAACCGCACAGGCGCCTTGCTCGGCATGCCGGTGATTGGCAGATACAGCAGCTCGTCCTCGGCGTACAGAAAGCCGAACTCGAACGTCTTGCCGCGCTGGATGGTGATGGGGATTTCAGGCGCCGACATGCCAGTCTCCTTACTCGCCGCTCAGGCGTTCCTTGAGGGCGTAGCCCATCAGCGGCCACAGTTTGTCGATTGCGTTCTGGCGTGCAATCTTGCGGCCGATCTCAGCGTCGAAGTTCTCCGGGCTGGCACAGGCCGACTCACCGGTTACGGTGAAACCGTTGCGCAGCACCAGTACGCAGAAGGTCAGCAGGCCAAGTGCCTGGCTTTCATCGGCGCCAGGCGTGACTCCATGCGGATGCACGTCGCCGCCATTGCGGTAGGCGCCAAGCACGCCGTCCGCGGCAGTGAAATAGCGCTCACTGGCAATGTTCGCGTCGATATCGGCCGGCGTGACGCGCGGTGCGGCCAGACCCTTGGCTTGGATTTCCTGCTCGATGGCATCGCAGCCGACTTTGACCAGTTGATCGAACGCCTGAGTAGCAAGGCCAAGCGCACTCTCGGCTAGCTCAGTCTTAGCCGCCTGCCCCTTCTGATACGGCATCCATTGCGCGTAGAAACTGCCGACAATCACGTCGCAGCCTTCCTGCGCCAGGGGCACACTGCACACGCTGAACTGGTCACCGTTCTGGTCCCAGACGGTGAGGTTGACCATGGTGTCGCTGTGGACGTAGGCGATAACCGCCGCCAGCGGCTGCGCCGGATTACCAAAAGCCATTTTGCGGCTGGCCATATAGTCGGCGGTGGGAACGAAGTGCAGCACGCGGCCGACGGTGGGAGTGATACGGGTCATTGTGGTGCTCCGATGATCTTGCACTGCCTGTGCAGGGATACGAGCTGCTCCTGCAGCTTCAGGATTTGGTCGCGCTGGACTTCGAGGCCGGCAACGAGGGCTGGATAAGCTCGTCGAGCAGCGGCTGTAAGTTCTGGGGTTCCTGCATCAGGCTCGCCGGCAGCGGCGGTGGCTCCGTCCACTCGCACTGCGGGGCAGGTGGCAGCGACTCGCAGCCCGCAAGTACCGTCAGCGAGGCAGCGATGCAGAGAATCGGCACGGTCTTCAGCACGTTGTTTCCCCTTCAAGAAGGCGTCTTCGCGCGCGGTCTGGTCGTTGGCCAGTTCGCGCTGCAGGCGGTTGGTGTTGCGTAGCGACTGGACCGACGCAGCGTGTTGCTTGGCCAGAGTCACGGCGTTGTCACGCTCGAGCGCCACGGTGTCGAGACGCAGATATAGCAGCGCCAGGGCAATAGCCAGACCGGCGCAGGCGACAACCAGGGCGCGGATCACTGGACGCTCCAGCACTTGGCGTGACGCTCAAGCTGGCGAGTCCATACGCCCCAACAGCGCTGGTTGGGCTTGCCGTTCACCAGTGTCGAGCAGTCGTAACCAGCAGCCCGGCGCCACTTCAACAGCGCGTCACAGGCCTTCGGGTATTCGCCGGCCAGCAGATGGCGGCGCATCGAGGACGATCGCCAGTTTCCTATGCCGTACTGCCCGATGAAGTCGAGGTAGAGGTCGTATTCCTCCTGAAACAGCTTCACGCCAGGCAGCGAGGCCTGGAATCGGCGCTCTTCCTCGCTATGCAGCGCCCTGGCCAACTGCTCGGCGCGCTCGCGGGTGATGGGAGGATCTGCGAGGGTGACGCGCGTACCGTCCTCGTAGCGTGTCGAGCCGTGGCCGATGGTCGGCACGTCGCCTTTGGTGGGGATGTGCGGCGCAAGCAGCTCGACGCCGTTCTGCTGCACCACCGGGCTATCGCCTTCGCTGGCAATCCAGCCGGCGAACCCTGCAGCGCTCAGCACCAGGGAGGTGACCAGAACGCGAACCCGGCTCATTGCGAACGACCTTCGATGCTGCAGCGCTCGCGAAGCGCCTCGATCTTGGCCTGGCTCTCGGCCTGCTCGCGCTTATCGCGCCTGTGCTGGAAGTAGAAATTAACGGCCAGGCCGAGCAGCGCAATCAGCACACCAGACAGCCCGATCCAGTTGATCTGAGCCAGCCAGCCAAAGGCACCTGCAATGGCGCCACCGAGCATGCTCTTGTTTGTTACCGAAACAGCCACCGTGTCCACGGTGCTTTCGCTGATTTGAAGTGCCATGCTAGCTCCCGTGCTGGCTGGTCTGCGTTAACGGGATGCTATGAAGCGGAACGGACAGTGGCGAACCCTACAGGGGGTCAGACCCAGGCTTTGTTGTGGTGCTCAACATCCTGGCGGGTGATGCGGCGCAGGTCGCTGTCGGGGCGCTCGCCGAAATAGGCGGTGAATGCAGCCAGAGCGGCATCGGCGCGGCCGAGGTCCAGCGTCTCGCTGTCGGGCACACTGAAGGCGCGATGCAGCGCCCAGTGCACGAGATGCCGGTGATGGGCCGGGTTGATCTCTGGCTTCGACGACTTGTCGGCGGTGAGGCCGCGGACTGGGAGGCGGTAGCCCTCCAGTTTCAGCGTGGCACCGAGCCGCGGCGTCGGTACCAGGCGAATGCTGGTGTCGCTCTGGATGGCAAAGCGCGGAGTATCGGTACGGTCGCGCCAGCCTGGCAGGTTGTCATCCAGCCATTCGCGCGAAACGAGTTTCACCGGGCATCGATCGGTTGAACCTGCCTCAAGCAGACCCAGGTGATCGATCTCGTACAGCGCCTGGCTCAGCGGGTAAACGGATTCACCAGCAGCGATATCGATCTCGAAGCTCGCATCATGCAGCAGGCGCCCGCGAATGCAGGCCTCCTGCTCTGCCTCAATGAGCCAACGCGCAACGTCAGACTGATCGAACAGGAACGGCTGTACCGTGTCCTGTGCGGTGACTCTGAAATCCTTGCTCAGCTCGTCGAGAGTCATGGATCACACCACCCCGAACTGGTCGATCATACCGGTGACCACCTGGCGCAGTTCGGCGACAGACTTGCGCTTGTCGAGGCTCTGCTTGTAGTTGGTCATGGCGTACTCGGCCAGCGAGTCCTTGGTCATGATGTTGATCTGCTGCTTCAGGTCGAGAATGCGGTTTTCTTTGTCGCGAGCCTCGTCCTCGAGCTTCTTGGCTTCAGCCAACTGGCGAGTAGTGTCGTCGTCTTCATCCTTGTCCTCGACCTTGTCCGGCTGTGCAGGCGCATCGGCGACGGCCTTGGCGCTGCCTTCCTCGAACATGTCGGGGTGACGCAGGAACTTGCGGGCGATATCGGCCGGCATGGCGCGTTCCTGGCCTTGGGTGAAGCTCAGGCCGGTGCCATACAGGTGATCGCTGTAGGTCGGCTTGCGGCCGATGTAGACAACCACGATCTTGCCCGGGCCAGCCGGAGCGCTCGGTGCTGCCTGACCTGCGGGGACCTTGGCCAGCGCAGCAGCAACGGCAACGGCAGCCGCTTCATCAGCGTCCGGCAGATCCTTCAGCGCATGCACGGCGGCATGCAGGATGGTGGCTTTCACACGATGCTCTACAGGCAACTCAGCAAACGGCAACAGCAACGGGTGGGTTTTCGGCGTCGTATCGATCGCCTCACCATGCACCCAACCGTCAGCCTGCTTGGCTTCGACCCACTTCTGGTGCTCCAGCTCAGGAGTCAGGTCTGGATTCTCGAAGTACGCAGTGACGCCAGCAATGACCCCCTGCTGATAGCCCTCGCCGGCATCTTCCCAGGCGACAGCGGTATCGCCAAACACCTGGCTGATCGACGCAAGAAGCGCGTGAGCAGCACCAGCAATTACGATGACTTTCATGTTCGTGTCCTACCTTGCGGAAAAAGAAAGGGGCCGAAGCCCCTCCCAAGCTGCGTATCAGCGGGCGCCTTGCAGCTCGCCGATCACCAGCACCTCGATCTTGCTGGCCTTGGCGTTGTCAGCGACAGCCGTGGTCAGGATCAGGCGTGCCGGCTTGGCCAGCGTCTTCAGGGCTTTACCCGCGTTGGCACGCAGGCGCGCAGCAGTTGCCAGGGCGAAGCCGGTACCGAAGTACGCGGCATCCTGCGGCACGGCAGCGTCATCCACACCATCCTCGTAGGCGAAGCCCAGCGAGCCGGTGATGGTGGCGGTCATGCCGGTGCTGATCAGGATCGATGCATCGTCCAGGCGCATGCCTTCCGGCAGCGGGCCCAGGTCGACCACATCGCCAGTGGCGATCGCTGCAGTCGAATCAGCGTTCAGGGCGGCACCGTTGGCACCGGTTTCCAGGGCGAACTTCAGGGTGGTGGTGTTGCCGTAGGCACCGGCCGCACCGCCGAACTGGCGGTTGCCGTACTGCTTCAGGGTTACTTTGGCCATGATGGGCTCTCCTTCAATGGGGTTCAGTAAAGGCGGGCCGGTGTTACCCGGCCCAGCCCATCACTTGCGAGCGCCGATAATCGGCACGGCGGTGTCGATCGCGGTGGCACCGTAGTCAGTGAACTCGACGCCGTTGCCCGTCTCGATCGCAAAGCGGATCTTGCTAACGCCACGAATGGCACCCAGCAGCAGTTCCACCTTGTCGCCATGGTCGAGATCCTTCTCGCTCCAGAAGAACGGGATCTTCGACTTCTCGCTGGCAGCCATCGCCTCGGCAACGGCCTGGCCACCCAGCAGAATGGCGCGGTCGATGGCGAAGTTAGTGCCGAAGCTCGAAGGCACGATGCAGGCGCTTTCGGTTTCGCTGTTGCTGGCCGCGCAGTAGCGGATGGTGTCTCCGGCGTAGAAACGGATCGGCTTCGGCATCTTCACGATCAGCACGCCATTCCACAGACCGACCTCGCCCAGGAACAGCGGGTGGCCTTTGGCTTGCTGGGCACGCGCCATTGCACTGGCCTGCAACTGGCGGAAGTTGGGATCGGCTGCGAACAGGTTATACTGAGCAGCGGACACCAGCATCACGCGCAGCGGCGAGTCGTTGGCAGCGGCGTCACCCTCGAAGATCACCGGGGGCGGCGGCAGTGCCACCTGATCGAGATAGGTACGCACACCGTCCACGGTGTCCATCTTGAACAGGTCGGTGGTAGTCAGGTCGACCTCACCAGCGTTCACAGTGAACGGCTTAATGCCGTTGCCGCCGTCGGCGATGAAGTGGCGGTTCTTGGTCGGCGCTTTCACGCGGTTGACCATGATGTCGGCGAACTTCGGATGCTGCTCGGTAGGCACAGCCCACTCGATGTTGTCATGGAAGCCACGGGCACCAGCCATGTGCACCAGCAGGCTCTGGTCGACATAGGCATCCATCTTCGCCTGCGCGACAGGGCGACCCAAGCGACGGAAGTCGGCCGGGCTGCGGATAGTGGTCATGGTGTCGCCGAGGTCGATCGGGAAGCGCGCCTGGTTTACGCGCAGCTTGTCCTCGGACAGCTTCATGCCCACACCGCGACCTTCGGCGTACTCGCTACCCATGATCGGGTAGCCGCCTACTGGGTTCAGCAGGTGGAAGGTAACTTCATCGCCGCGGCTCTTACCCAGATCCTGGCAGCGCACGATCGGCATGTGTTGGGTGGTCTGCTTGCGCAGGGTAGCCTCGGCACCAGCGGTACCTTTCGGCATCTTGCCGGTGAGGCGGTTCATGGTGGTATTGCGCTGGGTGTGGGTAGCGAACAGGCCGACGGCCTGCTCGACCATCGCCTGCGGGTCGCCGTAGCGCATATGAGTCTTGTCGGTCACGGTGAATCTCCTTGATCACGGGACACGGAGCGTCAGACGCTCCGGTTCAGAAATGCCTCGATCTGTTCCGGGCTCTTGTCCATCAAGGACTCGGCCAGATCTACAGCGCCTAAGTTCGCCAGGGCTTCGTGGCCAGTGGCCGGGCCTGCTCGACCGCCCGGAATGTCCGAGAGGCTTACAGGTACCGCCGGCTTTGCCGCTTCCACGGCTTGCTTGGCTGCTGCCTGAACGCCTGCACTTGCGGGCGCCGCGGCTGCTGCCTGAGTTTTCCCAGTGGCTTCCTTGTACGTGTCGATGAACTCGATAACTTCGGCCGCAGTGCCCTTCTCCATCACCGAGCGATAAGCGCTGCGGGCGAAACCGGGCTGCGACTCGATCCACGCATCCAGCTCCGCGCTCTCGATAATCGAATCGAGGTCAGGGTGCTTGGCGTAGATCGCCTGCGCGTGAGCTTCCTGCTCAGTCATCTGCTGCTTCTGCTGCAGGGGGGCCACTTGCTGCTTCACCAGATCTGCCAGCAGTGCCGGGGCACTCTTGGCGATCAAGGCCTGCACGCCATTGGCCAGCGCTTCCGGGGAGAAATCCCCGAAAATATCCGGGTCGATACCGGCATCCATGGCTGCCTCAGCGGCTGCCAGGTTCTTGTCGGCGTCGGTCGGCGCAATCCCTGCATCCGCCCGTTGTTGCGCTTGATTCCTGAGCGCTTCCAGCTCCTGCTGGGCGCCCTGCAACTTCTGCAATAGCTCCTGCTCGCGGGCTTCCGCTGCCTGCCGTCCTTCTCGCGCTTCCTGCAGGCGCTGATACGGAATGGTGTGGACGTTGTCCTTCGCCATGATCACGGACTTGGCCGGATCTTCCGCCTCAACGCTTGCCGCGTTGTCATCGGTGTTCGATACGTCGTCAGTTGCCTGTGCGCCGTCAGTGGCTTGCTCGGCTTCCGCAGCAGCAGCGGCGGGCGTATCGCTGCCAGTTTCCGGGGTCGGTTCCCCGGTATCGCCCATATCCGCCAGCTCAAGAAGCTGGGCGGCCTGCTCTGCCGTCATCTCACCGTTCGGTGCGTGTTGCTGGATAAACTCGTTCGGATTCATGCCTGTCCCGCCACATATCGCCGTGGCCGCAATGGGTTCAGCAGTTACGAGGCGTCGCCGCCTCGCGCATCGCCAGGTCGCACCTGGCTTGCGAACGAGTGTCGCGAGGGGATCGGAAAAGAAAAAACCCTACAGGGGGTCAGCTCTGTAGGGCTTTCAGGTCAGGCGAGGTTGTCGGTGGTGCTGGCAGTCTCGATTCCCTGCATTCCGGTACCGGGCTCAGCGGGTACCGGCGGGAAGGCCGGGCTGGTGTTCTCGCGCACCGTAGGCATAGCATCAGGCCCGCCAGGCTGCACATACGGCGTCTTGATGTTCATCGCCGCAGTAGCATCGGCCTGCGGGAAGTTTGGATCGTCGCCCTGCTGCTGTTCGTAGCCGGCGCCCTTCATGATCTCGTCTGCCACCGGGGCGATCATCGGCATCTGCGCGACCTGGGCAGCCGCTTGCATAGCCGAGTACGCGGCCTGCACGCCGATCTGCACCGACTCGCGACGGATCTTCTCGATCTCGGCGTCTGTCTTGCCCTCCTTCATCGCCAGTTCGCGCATCTTCAGTTCTACGCCTGACTTGGCCAGGGCCTCGTCCACCGCCTGCTTGATGCGCTGCTCGACCTGCTCCGGCGATTCCTGCTCGCCAGCGGCGCGAATTGCCTCGACCACATCGCGCTTGAACGGCACATCCATGAGGCTGACCAAGAACGGGAGCACAGCGGCCTGGTACTGCGGCGGCAGGCTTTTGACGGCCTCGGAAAGCGCGGCCAACTGCTGCGCGCGATAGCTGTTGGTGCTCGGCACATCCTCCAGAGCTACTTTCAGGCGAGTCCGCTGCAAGTCGTTCGACAGATAGGTGTAGCCGGCCGGGTCCTGCTCCGGCTTGTTGATCACCACGGTACGATCCTCTCGCACCGCATCGCCCTCGATGATGATCGTCTGCTGCTTCGCGCCGAGATCCTTGATGATCATCGACAGGAGCATTTCGCCAACCAGCGTCCGGCCGGCGCGGAAGTTGTCCATCATCACGCCCAGCGCCTGGTTGCTCTGCTCGATCTGCATCGCCTCCTGCCGGCCACTGGTGGCAGTACCTTCCTTGCCCATGAAGCCAGTAGTCACCGCCGAGACGCGCTGAATCGCTGAGCGGTTGTCCTGCAGCATCTGGAATTGCTGCTGGTTAAGCTGGAAGTCACGGTGCACTTGAAACCTGGCACCCGGCTGATTCATGTGCTTTGGATCAAGAATTATATCGGCATCGACACGCGCCACCTGCTGGCGAAACTGGGCATCGCTCATATCCACGGCGCCCTTGGTGCGCTCGGTGCGTACGGAGGCCATACCCCAGCGCAGTTTGCTGATACCGCTGTTCAGGCTGTCCTGCGGGTAGATCATGTCGCGCACGTAACCGAATGGCACTCTGGTACCGTCCTCACGGAAGCCCCAGAACGGAGCATAGGGGTAATGCCGGTGGGTGTACGGGGTCGGTCCATCGTGCAAGCGGTGCGGGCCAAGCCAATAGCTACGACGCACGCGAGCCACTACGGCACGACTGTAGGTCGACATGCCGCTGGCAAGAGCCACCTGATGCGCCATGTTGCTCTCGTCGTACTCGACCACACGACCATCGGGCGCGGTGATGACGCCAACCTCAACCCAGCGCCGGTACCAGACTTCGGCCAGGCAGATCTCCTTCGAGGTCGGGTTGTACCAGCGTTCCTCTTGCACGGTCCATGCGCGCGCCTCGGCCCAGGCATTGTGCAAACCAGTCGAATCGCCGCCGTCATTTGCAGCGCTTGGCGTGTCCATCCACCACTTGGCACCATGCTTGCCGATCGCCAGGATCAGTTCCTTGTGCTCGGGGAACACGCGAGCGATACGGTCAGGCAGCAGCCAGCGCTGACGACGCAACCAGCGCGCATCGCTCAAGTCCTTCTCGATCGCGGCAAAATCCCAGTGGATTTCGTTACGGTGCACCACGCTGCAACGGTAGGGGTACTTGAAAGGGTCGCTCTCGCGCTTCACCTCAACCCATCCAAGGCCGACCGCAATCTGCGGCTGGAATGCATCGCTGCAGGCGTCGTCGGCCTTCGCATGCCGCTCAGCCTGGTTGAGCTTGTAGTTCAGCGCATCGGCCACGTCCTGGCCGCCCACTTCGCCATCCGGCGTCACGCGCCAATCAGTACGAGTTGCGCTCTCATAGCCACGGATCGACAGCAGTGCCGGGCCGATCAGGTTCTCGACTGCCGGCGGAATACCCAGCGCCCGCTGCCTGGCCAGCAGCTCGCCATCGAGTTGGTTGCCGTCCGCGTAGTCCATTTCCTTGTCGGCGGTGCCGCGCCACTTCGGCTGTTCCTCAATCTCATGCATGATCTCGGTGTACTCGTCGAGCGTCAGCGCGAGTTCGTCTTTCGCCTCTTCGGCCTGCTCGGGGTGCTTGAGTGCGGTAGCGTCCATCTGGTGGTTCCTCACGTGCGCCAGTCAGGTGCTGGGGCTTCTGTGTACGACTGCTGGCCCTGGTGACCGAGCATGTCCAGTTCTTTGGCCTGCGCCCACTGACGGAAGGCGTCTGCGCCCTCGCTGCAGCCGTTGGCCTTGTTCGGAGCGTTGTCGAGAAAGCGGTTTTCGGAGCGGCTGAACTTCTTGCGGTAGTTGTCCAGGCGATTGATGCCGTCGGCACACGCCACTTCGTCGATGAAGCAGCCCTTCATGTGCTTGCGGGTCTGCTGGATGCCGGTGATCAACTCGGTGATGCGCGGCACGATGACGAAGGTGTGTCCGGGCAGCAGATCCTCGAGCATTTCCAGCACGCTGCGGTTGTAATCGCCCAGGCGCTTGTGCGCGGCGTCATGCGGCAGGTAGTGGGTGCCGTACAGATATCCGCGGTCCTTCAGCTCCTGCGCGTAGTGGCGCAGATCCTTGCCGTGCTCTTCGTAGTAGTCGACGAATCGATCCTCGCCACGCAGTTCCTGCTGGAACCACACAGCGCAGCCGTCGCTGTTGCCGATATCCCAGAAGGTGTTCACCGGCACGTCGAGCACTGGCACGCGAGTGATGCCGCCGCGCTTGCGCATGGCCTGCATGTCCTCGGCGTAGTAGTTGCCTTCGGTACTGATCTGGAAGGCTTCATCGGGCGTGCCAGGATATTCCTGCCACATCCGCTCTTCCTTGCCGGCGAAGTCGGCCTGCTTCGTGGCCACGTACCAGGCGCGCTGGTCCGGGTCGATCTTGCAGTCCATCAGCGCTTCGATCTTGTCGAAGTAGGCGTGCTGGCCGCGGTCGACCGGTACCGTCTGCATCGGCAGGCGATAGTTGGGTTCCTGCCACCAGGCGTAGAAGTGGAAGCGGTAATCTTTCGGCGTGAGCGGCTTCTTGTCCCGGTAGTTCTTCTGGGCGATCTGCACCATGTTGAAGAACTCGCCTTCGCGCCCTTCTGCCGTGCTCTCGATCACCAGCACGCCATTGGTTGGCACGGCCGGTATCGAACCGGTGACCACTTCCTGCGCCTTGTCCGGGTACTTGGCGCAGATCTTCCCGAACTCGGATACGTGCAGGCGATGGATCGTGCCGGAGCGCATCGAGGTCGCCACACGCACAGAACTGTTGTTGTGCGCGAAAAGCAGCTCGACCGCGCTATCCCTGGCCAGCGGAAAGCGCTCACGGATCTCGTCAGGCAGGTTCTCGTAGGCGAACTTCACCTTATCGCGGAATATCGTCTCGGCCGCCTCGCGATCCTGGGCGATGATGCCGCAGCGCTGGTTGGCGTTGAACAGCGCGTGATCCAGCCACAGGATGGCGATCAGCGTCGTGAAGCCGAGCTGGCGAGCCTTCAGGATCAGGTTGCGGTGCCACAGCCGCTTCAGGAACCGCTTCTGCGCCCGGTTCGGCTTGAACGGCATCACGAACGACTCGCCTTCCTCGACGATGTTGCCCAGCTCGTCGACCTTGTCGTCGCCCTTGATCATGATTTTGTAGAGCGCGCCGCTGAACAGTCGCCACTCAGGGTCAGCCAGGCAGCGTGCCAGTTCCTCTGCATTGGTCGGCAGAGGCTGCAGCGGCGTGTCGTGCGTCACGCGCATGGCCATGGATCAGTCCTCGCCATGCTCTGGGTCGTGCGCCACCGGCTTGAACCCGTTCGAATTGCCGCTGGCGATCGAGTGCAACAGGCTGGCCAGCGGGTCGACGCGCTGCTGGTTGTCCTTCTCGTACAAGCCCAGGTGCTTGAACAGCTTCTCCATGGCCGCATCTTTCGAGTGCGTCATGATCTCGATGCCGAACTTCGTCTGCTTCACGCCGGCATACAGCGATGCAGCACCAGGCGACAGCTTGCGGGTGTCCTTCAGCACCACGCGCGGGTAGCCGTGACCACCGCATTCCGGGCAGCCAGGGAACGGCTCGCGGTTCGGATCGAAGCCAACGCCGCCGTCTTCTGGGAAATCCTCGGGATCCTCGCCCTCGTCCACCCACAGTTTGTACGCATAGTCGCGTTCGATCTGGGTGCGCTGGCGCATGTGCCCTTCGCCGTAGCAATGCCGGCAGCACACAACCACCAACTCGGTCAGCTCGCGAGCATCGGCAGTGACCTGATTCCACGCCTCGCGCAGCACACGATCAGCAGTGATCTCGGTGCGCTGCTGCTGTTTCAGCCGCGCTTCAGCAATTGCCGCCTGGATATTAGGTTTCGTTAGGTTCTCGCATCCAACGACTGCAGCCGTCTTCTCGCTGTATCCAGCACGTATCGCAGCCTGCTTGGCGTTCAGGTCGACCAGATACTCTTCAACGAATCGAACCTGCAGCGCAGTCAACGCTACCTCGGCGTTATGCACCTTCACGGTATTGCGCACACGCGCAGTCGAGCCGGCAGCCTTCTTCTTGGCTACCGGCTTCTTCACTGGCTTCTTGGGTGCGGGCTTGGCGCCCTTCTCTTTCGTGGTCATGCCCGGAGTCTTTCCGGGCGGGGGATAGGGTGTCGAACCCTACAGGGGGTGCTGTCTACGGCCTATCCAGCGTTTTTTGGCCAGGCGTTGCGCCTGTACTGCCATCTAGATATCACTGAGCTACCATGCCGAGCTTCTAGGGAAACCAGATACAAGGTTCATCATGGAATACATCACATCGGCACTAAACACGGTCTCGTCATTCTTCGGATCGCTCGACTACTCAATCCTTACGGGACTGATGGACCTGAACGATGCCAGAAACATCATGGCCATCATTGGCGGTGTATTCGTCATCAAGACAGCTATCAGCAAATGGGGGCATGCAGCAGTCTGTAGGGCGAAAATCTCGCACCGGCTCAATCGCGCCACAGGTGTAACCGACATTTCAATCGCAAACCTCAAAGACAAGCCGCTGATCGTTTACCAGATCATCGCAAGATTCGCTAAGTCGAAATCCTTCATCACGCTCAAAGAGTTCAGCCCGCCGCTAGTGGTGGATGGGCTAAAGGCCACCTCGGTAGTCATCGACGATTTTTCTTCCCTCAACTCGTCTCTTAATCCTTTTTCCGACCTATCGGACAGGATGGATATCCTGCTTTTGACGAATGACGCCATCTTCAAAGCAAAACGCGCAAAGGCTCCCGAGCAATTCATTGCCAAAGCAACGCGAGGCCACACAGAAATAACGAAATCGACCAAGATGCTGAACGGCAAAGTGTATACGGATGATGCGGCATACGCTCTCAGCTATGAACATGAAGGAAAGCTTTGTATCAGTTTCCTGCTCAAGCACGGGTTTATCGTGGATGACTGGCCTTTTCACATCAACGCAATTCCACGAGAGTCCATGCAGAGCAAGGAATCGCTCGAAGAAGCTTTGTCAGCGCTTTCCGAAGAGATCCGCACCCCCATACATGCCCACAAGCTTGGTAGCTGAATCACTAATCATCCAAAGACAAGAAAGCCCGCACTCGGCGGGCTTTCTCTGCATCGGTGGGTCAGGCGCTCGATCGTGCCCAGTGCAGCACCTGGTCATTCGTGCGATTGAACACCATGCCGGCACTGGCGATGCGCATGTCACTGCGTAATGCGGGGCTTCGCTTGCTCTCCAGGCTGCGAGGCTGCATCACCTCGGCCAGATTGCGCTTGGCCTCGGCCGCAATGTGCTGGTCAGCGTAGGCCTTGAAGGCCAGGTGGTCGGCCGGTACCGGTGCAGCGAACACCAGGCCGCTGGACAGATACAGGATCGCGATAACGCACAGCAGGACTTTCTTCATCTTCGGACGCCTCGACAGGTTGAGGTAGTTGGCAGTCCGAGTGTTTCGCTGGCATCCCTGCCAGTTCAAACCTTACAGGGGGTCGTTCGGCGTGAAGGTCACATCGAACTCGCCCATCAGCGGCACCGCCTGACCGGCAGCCTGCCCATTGCCATACTGCAAATGCCGGCGCTCGGTGCGCTCTTCCGCGCGATCATCACCAGGGAAGTGCTTGGCGTTCATGTGCATGTGGTTGCAGATGATGCCGGCCATCGAGCCAAGGGCAGCAGGATCTGCATCGGGTACCAGGCAGGCAGTGCTCAGACTGCCGCCATCGATCTCGACTGAGAACAAGGCGACCGGATCATCACCCTGCTCGGATGACTGCAGCGCGTAGTGGACGACCATGGGGGTCATCTTCGCCTGCTGCTGGGTGTCAATTTCTTGGATTGGATTGCTCACAGTGATTGCCTCCAGGGCATGTTCGTGAAATCTGAGCGGGCGATTTGCGCCCCTTCCCACCTAAAACCGACCGTCACACAAGCGTCACAGCCAAAGCGTCACATGTGACGCCTAAGTGACGCCTTTCTGCGCCGCCTCCAGTTTGCGCTCTCGCCAACGTGCAGTCCGCTTAGCGCCTGGGCTGCGCTGCTTTCCTTGAGCCGCTACAGGCATGCCTTGCAGTTGCTCATGCGTCACACCAGGCGTCACATGTGTGACGCCTCCAAGCGTCACAACTCCATCCAATGTGACGCCCTGTAATTCCCCTCCAGCCGCCTTTCCGATAGTCCTTTCGACCCGATTAAGGCGCCCCTGTATCTCCCCGTTGAGCAACGCGGCTTGATGCCCGACTTCGATAGTGGCGGCCTGCATCATTACCCCTGCCTGGATCTTGGCGAGCATGCGATCCTCGGCCGGCGTGAGGATCAGCACCTGATCGCCGATCTCCAGATTCACCGTTCCATCCGGCAGCAGCGTCTTGCTCATGGGGCGAGCAGGTGGATGCTGTTCTGCTGGAACGAACACTCCCCTGCCGACCCTGACAATCAACATTTCTTCAATGAGCGCCTTCAGCCGGTCGTCGATGATCGACAGCTTCAGGCCGGTCAACTCATGCAGCGTTTCACGGGTAACGATCTGCTCCTGCTGGTGCAGGTCGCGCAGTGCGTCGAGTACGACCTGTGTCGATGATTTCTTCGCTGTCATCGCTCGCTCTCCCCTGTGTCGCGGATAAGCCCCTGCTCACGCAGGATTCGCCATTGCTCGGCCAGCCAGGCCTGGAATACTGGGTCTTTCACTTGTCGCCGCCCTTCCACTCCAGCGCCCTGGCGTTATCCAGCGCTGACTTCACGCTGCAGGCTGCATCGTGCTGGTCGACATTGACGCAGTTGTCCTCGTCCTCGATCTCGTCGCGCATGTAGCCCTGCAGGTACACGCCAGTGGCGTCACGCAGAGTGCGAAGGGCTTCGAGTTCGGCGTATAGGCCGGCAGGGATGCGGCTCACCTGGGCGGCCAGCCTGGCGCAGGGATACGGATCGTCCCTGCTGTTGCGCTCAACACGAACAAACAGGTGCGCATTCCACGACACCGATATCTGCTGCCAACGTCGAAGCGCAGCAGGCCGAGCGCCGGCGCCGGAGAACATTTCGTTCGGGCGATCAGCGTCGTCGAATACGATGATGTGCGGGGTTTCCTCTGGTACCGCCTCCTGCCGCACTTCCGGCGCCGTGGTGGCGGCCAGCGCCTCGTCGACGATCAAGCAGACCTCTGCAGCAGATGAAGCCTTGGCGCACGAATGCAGCGCGGCACGCAGGCGCTCGATCTCTGCCAGAGCCGGAATGCCGTGCAACTGACTGTGGAACTTGTCCAGTTGCCGCTGAACTATCCCCATTTCCTCACGGTACTGACCGCAGGCTTGCGCCTGACTACGCAGGCAGTCGATGCTTTCTCGGATCTTGAGCAGTAGGCCATCGCCGAAAGTCTGTATGCCCAGTTGGCGTGCGATATCGCGGATGGGATCGCGCTCTTTGTTTGCTTCGGTCACTTCCAATTCTCCACTGGGGTGCGCTCTGCGCTGTTTGCCCACTCGCTGCCGAAGACTTCCATCGACTCGAAGCACGGCGGTTCGGATTTGCTCTTGAAGCCGGCCAGCCAGTAGTAACCACTGTGCTGGGTGGCGCCGCAGTGGTCGCACTGCATCCAGGCGCCGTAACCTGGGGCGCTCTGGCGCCGGTATAGGTGCTGCCTAGTATTCATGGTCGTATTCGCTCCAGCATGGCGAGCACAGCGGGCGCTGCTGGTGCTTGATGGCGTCGAAACTGTCCTTCTTCACCCAGCGCGACTTCTTCACGAACACACCGCAATCCCGGCAGCGCGTGTGGTAGTCGGCAGCCTTACGCGATGCAAAACCGGCTTCAAAACGTGCTTCTTCAGCCAGCCAGGCCGCTTGCCTTTCGGCATCGGTTCGACCGTCCGGCCCACGTTCCTCGGTCAGCGTCATAGATGGGCCTCCTGTTGCTTCTTCAGGTCGCGCAGCAGCGCCTTGTAATGGGCGGTGATCTGCTTGAGTTCGTCGATGGTGTATTTGCGTGGTCGGTGATCAGCTTCCAGCTCTTCAACTGCCTCCAGGCCGATGCGTTCGATCAAGCCCAGGCGAAAACCCTCGGCGACCGTATGCCCCTTGCGGGCGTGCATGTAGGAGCCCGAATTGCAGCTCTTGCACTGCAGCCAGATGTTCTGCTCGAGCAGACGCAGCTCCGGGCGCGCGCCCTTGCCGAGGAAATGCCCAGCGTCGAAAGCGCCGCCCGTTTTCCAGCCCTGGTCCGCAATGATTTCCTCCTGAGACTTTCCGCAACTCATGCAGCCGCTGCCGATGCTTATCTCGAAGGTTCGGCGGTAATCTCGAACCGATTTTTCAGCTTCTTGCACGTAGCTGCCGTAGCTGCGCAGGCTTTCCTTGCGCACCTTGATCTCGCGCCGCTCCCGCTGCTCGATGGCCATGCGCGCCTTCTTCTGGTTGGCAGGCTGATCAGCGATCGCAAGGCCGCACTGCCAGCAGCAGACCTTCTGGCCAATCTTGGGCGTGAATTTCACGTCACAGGCTGGGTTGGCGCACTTGCGCTGGCGTGGTGCGCGCTCGGCAATGCCGCTGGCCTTGGCCTTCAGTGGCGTCTTGCGCTTCAGCTCTGTTCGCCGCAGGGTCATTGGTACACGCTCCCCGGCTGGCCTGGCGCATTGCTTCCGGTGCACTTCAGAGCGTGATCGCTTGCATGCGGGCAGCGCTTATTGCCGCAGATCGGGCAGAGGATCATCTTGGTGCTCGAAAGTGGCATCCAGCCGAAAGCACTCCGGCTACCCAGCTTCTTTTCACGAATGCAGCGGTGGCACTCGCAGTTCCAGAGCTCGGTCATGCTGGTACCTCGCTGGACTTCTCGCGCTCAGGGGCGAAGTCGCCGCGCAGCGGGATCAGGTAGCGCTCGGCGACTATGGCGCGCATGTCGCCCCGCTCTACCGCCCACATGGGGGCGAGAAGACGATAGGTGACGCCGTACAAGGTGAACTCTTCGCCCCGATCACCACGGGCAATCAGTTCAACCTGGCCGCCAGCGTCAATGAATGGATCGCTGCCGATAAGCGTCGGGGTACGGCGAGTGACAATGGCGATATCGCCCGGGTTGAACTGGCTCATTGCTCACGCTCCCCAGGCATCAGGTCGGTCATGCGCTCTATGCCCTCTTCCGTCATGTCCGGCCAATAGACGGCAATCAGGTGCTGGCAGATGCCGCGCCAAAATTCCTTGAAGCGCTCTTCGGTCATGTAGTCGAAGGCGATCGACTCGGGGACCAGGCGCGTCACCCGGCCCAGGTCGGGAATGTCGAACGCCTCATAGGTGCAGCACACGCCGGCATCGAGCTGCAGTTTCTTGATGGTGGTGTGGGCGTCGAGGCCCTGGAACTTGTCGATCTGCTCAGCGACCACCCGACCGAGGCCGTGAACTAGCTTGTGAAACTTGTAATTACGCGGCTGTTTGATCTCGCAGCGCACCTGATCGTTGATGCGATACTCGCGCTCTTTGCACAGGTATCGGTCGATGCTGCCGTAGGCCACCAGGGCCTTTAGCACCTCACCGGTTTCCTGATCGACTACAGCACGCCAGCGCATATAGATCGGACGCTGGGCACGCGCCTGGCGCTTCTTCTTGGCCTCTGGTGTATCGGCCTTGGGTGTTGTGGCTGTCGCTGCCTTACCCATGGCGCACCCCCTGCTGATCTGTGTTCAGAGCAGGCTGGTCCCACCCATAGGCGCGGTTGAAGCACAGGGCGCACATGCGCAGGTACTGGGCGCCAACGGCGCTCACCGGCTCGACTTCACCGCGGATATCGAAGAAGCGATCGCCGATCTTGGTGATGACGTGATCGCTGTCGTACCAGGGTTCGGCATCGGGGAATGCCTGCTTCAGCAGCAGATAGACCCTGAAACAGCCTCCATTCAGGCCGTACCGGGCCATATCCGGGTGCACGTCGCGCAGGGCGGCAAGGAATGCGAGGACGTCAGCCATTGGCCACCTCCAGCGAGGCAGCTATGGCGGCATCTATATTGGCGTCCAGACCATCTGCCGTTAGCGGCGACAGCATCGGCAAATACCAAACAAGGCTGTGTTTTCGGTTGCGCACAAAGCTGGAACGCATCCACAGATACCGCTCAGAGTTCGCACGCAACCGGCCGTTCTCTTCCAGCAGCGAAAGGATCTCCTGCGGCTCGGTCAGGCGCCGGTACTCTTCGATCTGCGCCGGCAGCAAGGCGGCCTGTTCGTCGGTGAAGTCTTCGCCGTGCGCGTCACGGAGCATGATCAGGGCAAGTTCGTGCAGGCGCTTTTGCTGTTCTGCGTTCACTGCACCACCTCCTGCTGCACCAGGGCAATGATGCTTTCCACGCCCTTGGCGAAGCTGGCAGGCTTGCTCTGCATGCACTGACGTAAACGGTCGGCAAGTTGCGAGCGGCCATCCTGCAGTTCGAGCAGCAGCCGGCCATCGCGGACGATATCGAGCGCGTGCTTTCGGCCTTCGAGGTAGCCAATGCGGTCGAAGTGGCCTTTCTGGGGGATTGGCAGATGGGTGAGCATGTTCACTTGGCACCAGCCTTGCCGATCTCAGCAGCAGCTCGGACGCTTGCCATGCGACGAGCCTTATCCCGATCGCCGCTGTGCTTGCTGAATGCCTCAAAACACGCGATACCATCGACGCGCTCGCTAAGCACACCAAACTCGGTAACGTCGATGCTGAGCCTGCACGCCACTTCAAGTCGCGCGCATTGCCCGTCGTCAGTCAGCGGAGTCCACGCGGATGCACCGTCAATGCTCGGCACATACCCCAACCCGCCATTAAGCCAACGCAGCCGGTATCCAGCACCGCGCGCGGCCTGTTCCGTCAGTTCAGTCACATTCATCACCGCACACCTCCCCGGCCGATCACGGCCAAAATCACGAAATCAGCCATTGATCACACAGCCCCCTTTGACGAGAAGGACACGGCGGCCAAGCTCAAGGCGCAGCGGTTCGCGTCCGGTTATGCTCCAGCCCTCGGCCAGCAGTTCTTCGATGCGCACGCGGCAGGCGTGCCAGCGGCGGCGTTCAAGGTTGTTCATGGTTGTCACCTCGACGGATACGGAGCTTGGCCAGCAACTGCTGACGGGCCTGTTCTCCGGTGAGTTTGTCCAAGCCCTGCACGCGCATGACGCGCTGGGCGAACTGTTCGCTATGGCGTTCAGCCTGAGCTGGAGTCAGCTCGCGGCCTTCGCTCTGGTCTTCGATGCCTTGGCGCGGCTGCTCCAGCGGCAGGCCTAGCGAGGCACGGCGGCGAAGCTGGTAGTACGCATGATCGAAGCGCTTGCGCAGCGTCTCTTCGGGAATGCTGCTGCAGCGCAGGTTGAACCAGCCGACGGCATCGCCAGCCAGGCGCACCGCCTCATGGCTCCAGTTGTGCCGGCCAGGGTTCGCGCAGTGACGCACCACCTCACGCCAGGCCGAGTCATCAGCGGGAAAGCCCAGTTCCTCGGCGCTCGGCGTGCACAGCTTCACGAACTTACCGACGCTGGGCGCGAAGTCGGTTTCGAGCGTGCGGCAGGCCTCGATGCCGTAGCGCAGCTGCTCGATGGTGAAGATTCCGGACTTCATGAAGCCCTTCACCCAGGTGCGCTTCGCACGCTTCTCGGCAGCATCGTTCGGCCAGGCCTGGCGCCATGCGGGAAAGATCGACTTCAGCTCGTCGAACAGCGTGTTCACGATCATCGCCGTCTCCGCGCTCGGCGTCCGCGCGCGGTTGTCCTGCACCTGCTCTGCAGGCAGGTTCGGCAGCGTCTTCAGCACATCGGTCGCGGTCTTCATAGCCCGTCGTCCTCGTCGATCCAGCGTGTATCGTTCGGGTCACTCTTCGCCGCGCCGCCTTGGCCGCGCCGCTCCAAATCGTCTTGCGCTCGGCGCATCCAGTTGCGCCAGGTCGACGGCCAGTCAGCCATCGCCTTACCGGTACCGGTCCAGTAGTCGCAGAACCGTTCCGTCTCGCGATCGAGGTTCACCGCCGGGGCTTTGTCCTTCGCCCAATCCAACATGTCTGCCGTCATCAGGAACGGCATCGCCAGCGGCTTCTTCGGCTTGGCCCGAGAGCCTTCCGGCTTCGCCTTCGCCGCCGGCTTCTTCGCCGGCTGTCCCTGTGACGGGTCACCAGGGGGGCTAAAGGGGGTATTACTCTTGTCTTCTCTAGTCTTATCTGGTGTGACTTCGGCGTGACTCTCGTCGCGCGTCACGTCGCTACCGTCGCGCGTCACGCTCTCGTCACGCTCATTTTGTGACGACTGTTGCGCTGCTTTTTTGCGAGCCCGATACGCTGCACTCCGCGCAGCACTAGAGCTCTGGCGCCTTCCAGCCGAGTCGCGAAGTAGCGGCTGCCGCTCGTCCCAACTGGCCAACCTGCCGCCAACGATCAACCCGCGATCAGTCAGCGCAGCGACAACAGCAGCAGTCTTTCCGTCGCCAAAACCGAGCAAAACATCGTGATCGTCACAGTCGAAACTGGTCACGTCACCGCGCGACACTCGAACCGTTTTCGTCACGCCTTCGTCACGCCCGTCACGCACAGTCACGCTCGCGTCACACTCTGGAACCGCACTCGCGCACTCAAGCAGGCATGCCCACACCGCCAGCACTTCGCCAACGGAAGCACCTGACATGCGCGCAACGCGCTGAAACTTCGGGTCAGTAACTGTCCCGTGCCACCACCGGAGCCAATCCATCGTTAACGCGACGCCTCGGCAGCTAGGAACTCGGTAACGATCTGCGTCACCGCCTGTTCGGTTGTGATGCCCTTGCTGCGCGCGTAGTGCTCAAGCCGAGTGCGCTGGGTAGCGGACATTTCGGCGAGGTAGCGCGCGCTTTCTTCAGCAATCTGCTGTGGTTGCGGCTGCCCAAACTCTTGGCTGCTCATGCTCACGCAACCTGAAAAATGTCTGGGCGTAGATCAAAGGCTGAGACTGCGCCGCCGCACGCATCGACAACCGCGCGAACCCTGTGAGCAGGAACGCCACGTGTTTTCCACTGGGTAATTGCCATGGGTGTCACGCCAACCTTTTCGGCCAGCGCCTTGGCTGACCCAACCGCCTCGATAGCGGTTTCAAGAGGTGTCTTTTTCATAAACGGATCGCCAGCTCTCTCATAAACACAAATCAACGATACGTTTATTTATGTCTTTGCACAAGCGGCGTAAACTCTTTGTTTATGGAAAAAGAACATTCAGGCATACGCCTACGCTCCCTACTCGAAGAGAGGGGGATCACGTTTGTAGACTTTGCGAGCACCCTCGGCCTGCCCGCCCCGCAGAACATCCACAACTGGTGGACTCGCGGCGTGCCGAAAGGGAAGGTGCGACAGGTCTGCGCACTCTTAAACGTCAGCCAGGAATGGCTGGAGGATGGCGTGCTGCCAGTTGAAAGCAGCTCTCCAGTTCGCCAGATAACCGCAGAAGCGGTCATGAATGGCCCGATAGAGGCCTGGGACGACGATACCCCACTGCCGGATGACGAAGTCCTAGTGCCGTTTCTCAAGGAAGTAGAACTTGCCGCAGGGAGCGGGCGCATGTCCGTTGAAGTCAACACGAAGAGAAGGCTGCGCTTTGGAAAGTACAGCCTGAAAAACCAAGGCGTCGATCCAGCAAATGCGCGCTGCGTCACCATCACCGGCAACAGCATGGAGCCTGTGCTACGCAACGGGGCGACCGTCGGCGTGGACGTTGGCAATACCCGCATCATCGATGGCGACCTATACGCCATCAACCACGGCGGTCAACTACGCGTTAAACAGGCCTACCGGCTCCCCGGTGGCGGCCTGCGCCTTCGTAGTTTCAATCGTGACGAACACCCGGACGAGGAGTACTCCCTCGCCGACATAGAGCGACATGAAATTACCGTGATCGGGCGCGTTTTCTGGGGGGCGATGTTCTTCTAGCAACCTAATGCACCATGGAAATTAGGCATATTCAGAGGTAGGCCAATGGCAGGGAATAAGATGCTGGAAGAGCGTATGCGCCTGGTAACACCGCATACGTACAACGCGCTGACGCAATTGGTTATGGCCCTTGCCGGAGCAGCAAAAAATCTTGGCAAGAAAACATGGTTTGGCCGTGACAAAGGCGTAATTGCCTACGAAAAGCTAATTGATAAGCTCCGCCACACTGTAACCGCCATGACACTAGATGGAGTGGTCAAGCCTGCGACACCTGCACCAGAACTGGTAGACAAGATCGTCGAAGGCTTGGAATTTTTCAGCCAGGCACACCCCAACTGGCAAGACGCCTACCAGTTCGCCAGCTACTTCTTCATAGAAGAACGTGACAACGCAATTGCCATCCTTGATCGCATGAGATAAGCGAGATCACCACAAGCCATGAAATGGCTTCGGTTCTTCGATGCACTCGCCAGGGGCGACAAAGGGGCGATCAGGTGGCTGCTACTGTGGATCGCTATCGTGGTCACTCTTGCCCTGGTGCTGAACCTTGGGCTTTAGCATCCAGATTGATCGGCAGGTGAAAAATGTTGCTACCCCACTGCGCCACAGGGGGTAGCAACCAAGTTGGATCGCAAGCAGGAGGCCGCCTCCGATAAGGCACACGCGTGAGCGTGTCTGCTTGTAACCAACCGTCGCGTGGCCACGCGGCGGATGGTCGGGCAATTGTTTGGGTTAACGGCAGCCCAGCGATACGGGCACCCTCTCAACTGCACCGATCCGAACCCCATCCGACCTGTCGGTTGGTGGAGCGCTCTGCCAGCGACACCATGAGGCAACAACTCATGATTACGCTGACACTGAAGGTAAGCGTGAAGCTGACGCATCAGCAGCTCATTGCCCTTGGGCGCTGGGCTGTCATCGTCACCTGCATGCTCACCTAGCAGCAAAAGCCGGGGCCGATACATGGCCCCGGCACTTTCCTGCATTCCCTCACAACTTCCCTCCCCCAAAGCCCGGCTGGGCTTTTTCGTTTCTGCCGATCAGATCGGCCGGCCTTGATCATGCCACAAATAAACAAAATAAACATTCGGTGTTGACGCACAAATAAACACGATGTTTAATTGCCTCCAAGCAAAGCCGAAAGGCCACCACACGGAGGCGACTCATGTACCTGCATCCAGAACTGATCAACAGCGCCAACCCGCTGCCGTATCCGGGCCTTCCGGAGCGTGAGGAAACCCGCAAGCGTTCGATGACTGCCATGCAGTGCCTGGTGCTCAACGAACTGCAGCAGGGTGAACCGAAGCTATGCAACGCCTTCGCCCAGTTCTGCGCTGATCGCTTCGACGAAGACACCCGCTATGCCCTGTGCGTCTCCCGCATCGTTGGCGAGAAGGCCGAGCAAAAGCAGGCCGACAAGCTGATCACCGAGCACGTCGAGAAGTGCCGCCCGCTGTTCGTGGTCGAGGAAGTCGAGCGCCGCATCATCGGCGCGAAGTACGAAGCACTGGGGCTGCCGCAATGATCCGCGCCAACAACTGGCGCCGGAACCTCGACCCGCGCGATCCCGACTACCTCGACCCGCTCACCGATGAAGAGTTGGCCGAGCAAGAGGATGACGAAACCTGGCTGGCCGAGTGCCGCGAGCAGGATGCAGAGGTGGCTTATGTCTGATTGGCAGAAGACCAAGGCTCAGCTCCTGATCTCCCAGGCCATCGGCAAGCTGGTGTTGGCCGCCGATCAACCGATCCTGATTCAGGCCATGGCCAAAGAGCACGCCGACGGCATGAACCAGTTGGCCTATGCCACTGGCCTGATCACTGATGCCGAGTTCGACGACTACCAGGCTCACATCGTCGCCATCGGCAAGCGTAACGGCCTGCTGCCGACCACGCCGAGCGATTCGGGCAACGCCCAGGCGGTGCCAAGTGTTTAAGACATTCACAGGCCGCTGTTTTGGCGAAGCCATGCGTCACGCCATTGCGGATGGCCTCACCCATCCCGACCAGATCAAACGATCCATACGCCAAGAAGGCCTCTGGTTCATTACTCGCAAGGTGCCGTCATGAGCCGTTTCACGAAAGACACCCTGCGCGCCGCCGCTGTGTGGCTCGCCATCTGGGGCGCCTGCATGGCAGCAGCCCTGATCAAGTACGGAGTACCGCCCGCATGACAACAACAGCCACAGCACAGGACAGCCTGATCCGCCTGCCCGAAGTGCTGAAGAGAACCGGCCTCTCGCGCAGCTCGGTGTACCGACTGCTCGACGCCGGCGACTTCCCGGCCAAGCGGAAGCTGATGGGCACCGGCCGCAGCTCTCCCGTCTGCTTCTCGGCAAACGAGGTGCAGGCCTGGATCGATCAACGCAAGAACCCCGCCAACGACGGCGAAGAACAGTAGGACGGCAACCATGGAACAAACCAACAAGATGGCGATGCTGTACGCCGCCCTCGCAAGCGCTCAGGCCGAGTACTCGCCGCTGGCCAAGAACCGCACCGTCAAGATTCGCACCCGCACCAACGGCGAGTATGAGTTTCGCTACGCCGATCTTGAAGCGGTGTTCAGCAGCACCAGGCCTGCGCTTACCAAGCACGGCATCAGCTTCATCCAGACCATTCAGCCTGCAAACGGCCGCAGTTCGCTGATCACCATGCTCGCCCACAAAGACGGCGGCGTCCTGACCTCTGAGATTGAGTTCAGCATGCCCCAAAGCGGCGATATCAAGGATTTCGGCGCGCACCTCACCTACCTGCGCCGCTACGCAGCGACTGCCCTTCTCGGCGTTGCAGCTGATGACGACCTTGATCAGAACGGCGAAGGCGCCGGCGAAGGCGATCGGAAGCCAGCAACCCAGCAACCGCAGAACGAGCCTGCGCCGGAGCAAACCCCAACCGGCAAGCCCGCCTATTCCGACAAAAAGCTGCAGGAAATGCTGCCGAAATGGCGCGACCTGATCGCTTCCGGACAGAAGACCGCTGCCCGAATCATTTCCACCGTCAGCAGCGGCAACACCCTCTCTGAAGACCAGATCGCACAGATCCGTGCGCTCGAAACCGAGGAAGCACAAGCATGAAAATCCATGACGTAACCCAAGGCTCGCTCGAGTGGCACGTACTGCGCAGCAGCCATTTCACCGCCAGTGAGGCGCCGGCCATGATGGGCGCCTCTAAGTACATGACCCGCGCCGAACTGCTGCGCCAGAAGAAAACCGGCCTGGCCCCTGACGTGAGCGCCGCCAAGCAGGAACTGTTCGACCGTGGCCACGCAGCCGAAGAAGCGGCACGCGAGATCCTGGCAGCCCGCATCGGCGAAGACCTCTACCCGGTCACCTGCTCCCGTGACAACCTGCTGGCCAGCCTCGACGGCATAGACATGGCAGAGAAAGTGCTCTTCGAGCACAAGCTGTGGAACGAGAAGCTGGCCGCCAAGGTGCGCGCCGAGCAGCTCGAAGCGCACTACTACTGGCAATTGGAACAGCAACTGCTGGTCACCGGCGCCGAGAAAGTCATTTTCGTCTGCTCCGACGGTACCGAAAACCACTTCGTGTCCATGGAGTACTACCCGGTACCAGGGCGCGTCGAGGCTCTGGCCGCTGGGTGGAAACAGTTCGCCGCTGACCTCGAAGAGCAGGATGCCCCTGTCGCCAAGCCGGTCGAGAAGATCGGTCGTGCACCGGAAATGCTGCCAGCGATCCACGTCGAAGTCACCGGCATGGTCAAGCACTCCAACCTTGACCAGTTCCGCGCCATGGCCATGGAAGCGATCAGCAACATCAACACCGACCTGCAGGACGATCAGGACTTCGCCGACGCCGAGAAGACCGTGAAGTGGTGCACCGACGTTGAAACTCGCCTGTCTGCCACTAAGAGCCACATCATGGGCCAGGCTCAGGATATCGACGCGGTGATCCGCACCCTGGACGAGGTGAACGAGGAAGCGCGCCAGGTTCGCCTGCGCCTCGAAAAGCTGGTCAAGAACCGCAAGCAAGAGATCCGCGACAAGATCGTGCTGGATGCCAACGATGCATTCCGCAAACACATCGCCGACCTCGAAGCCAGCTTCGGCGGCAAGATCCGCATGCCTGCCGTAGGCATTGACGTGGCCGGCGCCATCAAGGGCAAGAAGACCATCACCAGCCTGCGCGACTCGGCCGATGCCGAACTGGCACGCGCCAAGGTCGACGCCAGCACCATTGCCACCGGCATCAACCAGAACCTGGCCACCCTGCGCGATCAGGCCGCGGGCTTCGAGTTCCTGTTCCACGACGCTCAGCAGTTGGTGCTCAAGGCCAGCGAAGACCTGCAGGCGGTGATCAGCAATCGCATCAACGAACACAAGCAGGCGGAGCAGCTTCGCCAGGATCAGGAGCGCGAGCGCATCCGCCAGGAAGAGCTGAAGAAGATCGAGGACGCGAAACTGGCCGAGCAGCACGCAGCGGCCCAGCCCGCCGAGCCAGCGCCGATCGCTGCAGTCGCAGAGCCAGCAGCAGTTCAGCCAGTGAAGCAACAGGCCCCTGCAGACGACGGCCAGCGCATCAAGCTTGGCGATATCAACAGCACCCTCGGTTTCACCGTAACTGCCGAGTTCCTGCGCTCGCTCGGGTTCGATGCCGTTGATCGCAAAGGCAGTGCGGTGCTGTACCGCTCCAGCGACTGGCCGCGCATCTGTGCCGCCCTGGTGCAACACATCAACAGCGTAGCGACCCAGAAAGCCGCCGCCTAACTCAATCCCTGAATAACCGACCGCGCCGGCCCATCCGGCGTGGGTTGGGGTTCCTACACCCTGGAGTCACTGAAATGTCCAATTTGATCAACGTGTTCGATTTCGAGACCACTGGAATTCCGGACTGGAAACAGCCTAGCGAAGCCGGCCACCAACCTCACATCGTCGAGGTTGCCGCCCTGCTGTGCGACGCCGAAGGCAAGATCCTCGAACGCTACCAGGCCATCGTCCGCCCCAACGGCTGGGAAATCTCGCCGGACATGACCGCCATCCATGGCATCAGCCAGGAGCAGGCCATGGACGAAGGCATTCCGGAAACCGAAGCCCTCGAAGGCTTCCTGGCCATCCACGCCCGCGCCAGCATCCGCGCCGCCCACAACGCCACCTTCGACGACCGTATCGCGCGCATCGCCATAGCCCGCTACCACGGCAAAGACCTGGCCGATTCCTTCAAGGAATCCACCACCAAGTTCTGCACGTGCTACGAGTCGCGCCCAGTGCTGAACCTGCCAGGCAAGAAGCTGCCCAGCCTGGCCGAGGCCTACCGGCACTTCACTGGCGAAGACCTGGTGGAAGCCCACCGCGCCATGCCCGACGCCCTTGCCTGCGCACAAATTTACTTCGCCTTGAAAGGCATCCGCATGCCGGATGCCGCGTAACGGCCCGGATGGGCAGGGCGCGGCAAGGCTAGGCACGGCCGGGCGCGGCAAGGGCTACTCGATAGCGGTCTGGCGATTCACTGAGTCGCCTTTCCGGTGCCGAGAGGCATCAAGCAAGCCAAGGCAAGGCGCGGAGAGGCCAGGCCAGGCGCGGCAGGCTCCGGCAATGGCTGTAACCAGCGGTCTACCGATTCTTCGAGTCGGTTTTCCGGTGGCGATAGCCACCCATTGAGGCGGGCAACGGCACGTCCGGGCAGGGCAAGGCCCGGCTTGGCTAGGCAAGGGCGCATAGCGCACACATTCATTGGAGAAGTCAGATGCAAACGATCAAGGTAAAAATCATCGGCACCCGTCCTCTGCTCATGCACAGCGACATTTTCGCCGATCCGCTGAACCCGCTGACCAAGGCGCACAAGGCGCTGACCAGCAAGCGGAAGAAAACCGACGAAGACCATGAAGCGATCGCCCAGTCCGAATGGCGCGGCGGCATGTACTTCGATGAAGAGCTCGGCCCGTATGTCCCTGGCGTGAACATCGAATCAGCGATGGTCGCCGGCGGCAAGCTCTCCAAGATGGGCACCCAACTGAAGCGCTCCGTCGAGGTAATGGATGAGCGCTGCAAGCTTGAATACACCGGCCCGCGCACCGTTTCCGGCTTGTGGGAACAGCGTTTCTACGACGCTCGCAGCGTGAAGGTACAGACCGCACGCCTCACCCGCTACCGCCCGCTTTTCCGCAACTGGTCACTGACCTGCGAGATCGCTTTCGACTCCGAAACCATCAACCGCGAGCAGGTCATCAAGTGCCTTGAAGATGCTGGCCAATACTGCGGCATCGGCGACTACCGCCCGAAGTTCGGCCGTTTCTCGGTGGAGGTGCTGGCATGACCTCTTCCACTTGGAGCCTGGCCGGCGCCGTCGAGAAGTTCATTGCTGAAAACTTCAACGATGGCGACCTGATCAGCCATGACTGGCTGTCCTGGGCGCTCGAACTTCCCACCCCGAAAACGGTTGATCAGGCGCGCGAAGCTCAGTTCGTCGCCATGAGCCGTATCGAGGACTTCAAGCAAGCGCTGCTTGAAGACCACTGCATCTACATCGTGTCCGTCCGTGGCCAGGGTTACCGCATCGTGCCGCCGCGCGACCAGGCGCGCCTGGCAGCAGCGCGCGCCCTTCAGGCAACCCGGCGCGAAGTGGCGGCCTGCCAGAAGGTCATGACCAAAACGCGCACAACACTGCTCAGCACAGACGAAATGCGCCGCCACACCGACACCCAACTCAAGGTCTCCGCCTTGGCCGGGATGCTCGACAAGCGCGGCCGCAACATCTTCGCCCTCTTCGACGGCAACAAAGCCCCAAACCAGGGAGCGTGATCATGCACCACGAAACAACACTCAACCTGCCGACCCTGTCATCCAAGGATGCAGCTCGTCAGTGGCTCGCTGACAAGCTGGCTGAGCACCAAGCCGGGGCCGAGCAGGTAACCGAGTCGCCGATCGAGAAGCGCCCACTGGTCAGTGGCCAGTGGCGCTCTCCCGACATGACGATCATCACAGGGTCCCGCCGCCATGAGCAGGCCGCCAAGGCCCATCGCAAGGCAGGCGGTCGCCCCATCGGAACCGTCGTCGAGGACAGCCCCGCGCTGATCCGGCGCGCCCGTGCACTGGCAGGCCTTGGCATCGCCAAGTCCACCGCAGCCAAACGCCTGCAGATCGGCGTCACGCGCCTTGAGCGCATGGCCGAGAAGCACGGTTTCGAGTTCGCCACCAAATCCCCTAAAGCCGACTGAGGACACAGCCATGTGGTTCCGTAGCCTACTGATTTACCGCCTCACACAAGCCATCGACCTGGCCGCCGAAGCGCTGGAAGTCGCGCTGGGCAGCAAGCCTGCCCGCCCCTGCGAGAGCCAGGAGCTGACCACCTACGGCTTTGCCGCACCGCTCGGCAAAGGCCCCAATGCACCCCTGGTGCACGCCGTCGAAGGCATGCTGCTGATCCGCGCTCGCAAGGAAGAGCGCATCCTGCCCGGCTCCGTGGTGCGCGACGCTCTGAAGGAGAAGGTCGACGAGATCGAAGAGACTCAGATGCGCAAGGTCTTCAAGAAGGAGCGCGACCAGCTGAAGGACGAGATCGTGCAGGCCTTCCTGCCTCGCGCCTTCACCCGTAACGCCAGCACCTACGCAGCGATCGACCCTGCCGCCGGCCTGATCTACGTCGACGCCACGTCGCCCAAGCGCGCCGAGGATCTGCTGTCGACCCTGCGCGAATGCCTCGGCTCCCTGCCGATTCGCCCGGTGTCCGTGAAGATCGCCCCCACCGCCACCCTCACCGACTGGCTCAAGCAGCAGAGCGCGGCCGAAGGCTTCTTCGTACTGGATGAATGCGACCTGCGCGACACCCACGAAGACGGCGGCAGCATCGCCGCCAAGCATCAGGACCTGACCAGCGAAGAGATCCAGTTGCACCTGTCCACCGGCAAGCAGGCCACCAAGCTCTCTCTGGCCTGGCAGGACAAGCTGTCGTTTGTCCTCGACGACAAGCTGCAGATCAAGCGCCTGCGCTTCGAAGACCTGCTGACCGACCAGGCCGAGCAGGACGGCGGCGATGACGCCCTATCCCAGCAGTCCGCCAGCTTCTTCCTGATGATGCGCACCTTCCGCGAGTTCGTGCCCGAACTGCTCACCGCCCTGGGCGGCGAAGAAGTGCCCACCGGTATCTGACCAGCCAGCAACGAACAGGAAAATCATCATGCCTATCCGTCACAGCATCATCCACCTGATCGACAAAAAGCCCGACGGCAGCCCTTCCGTGCTGCATGCCGTCGCCCACGCACTGCCTGACTCGCAGGCACGCGACAACCTGCTGACCGATCTGAACGAGGCCTACAACGCCAAACCGGGCAAGGCCTGGGGCCTGTTCCACGAGGAGTCAGGCGCCTACCCGCTCAGCGGCTGGCTGCGCGATTACCTCGATGGCAAGCAGGACTTCGTCGCCTTCAGCCGTGTGGCCGTCGAGCACCTGCAGAAACTGATGGAGGAATCCAACCTAACCGTGGGCGGTCACGCCATGTTCACCCACTACCAGCAAGGCATGACCGACTACCTGGCCATCGCCCTGCTGCACCACAGCGAAGGCGTGACGATCACCGAAGACCTCGAGGTTGTGCCGGCCAAGCACCTCGACCTGACTCAACTGCACCTGGCCGCACGCATCAACCTGAGCGAATGGCGCAACAACCCTAACTCGCGCCAGTACATTTCGTTCATCAAGGGCAAAGGCGGTCGCCGCGTCTACGACTACTTCCGCGACTTCATCGGGTGCCAGGAAGGCATCGACGCTCCCGGCGAAACCCGCACCCTGCTCAAGGCGTTCAGCGACTTTGTCGAGAGCGAAGATCTGCCAGAAGAGTCCGCCCGCAAGAAAACCAACACCCTGGTGGGCTACGCCGCCAGCCAGGCCAAGCTGGGCGAGCCGATCAGCCTGGAAGAACTGGCCGCACTGATCGACGAAGAACGCCCGGCCGCCTTCTATGAGTTCATCCGCAACAAGGACTATGGCCTGTCGCCAGAAATCCCCGCGGATAAGCGCACGCTCAATCAGTTCCGCCGTTTCACTGGCCGCACCGATGGCCTGTCGATCAGCTTCGACGCGGGCCTGTTGGGCAACAAGGTCGAGTTTGACCAGGCGCGCAATCAACTGGTGATCCATCAGGTACCACAGCAACTGGCCGACCAGATCAAGCGCGCAGGTGCTTCGTCATGAGCCTGACCAGCGAAGCCAAGACCTTCCACGTCTGCGTTGCCGTCAGCTACGTGATCGCCCGGGCGCGCCGACCGCGCGCCCTGGATGACCTGCTGAGCGAGCGCGGTACCGGTCGCCCGATTCCTGGCGAAGAGGCGCTGGCCATCGCCCGTGACTGCGCAGAACGCGGGTTCACCATGATCCCGAGCTGTGACCACCACGGCGAGCATGGCCAGTGCCTGGGCCACCCTGTGGAGGCCTCGGCATGACCCGTGAAGAGGCATACGAGCAAATCGCCAAGCTCGCCGCTGACCATGCACTGATCTCCCAGGCTTTCGCTGGGGTGATCACCGTTGTTCATCCTGAAACCCAGCGCAAGCACGGAATTGAGGCCAACTGCCTCTACATGGCAGGCCAGGGCCCTCACCCCGCAGGGGACCAGCAACCGAAAGCCGTCAGTAAGGAAGAACAGACAGACCTCTTCGCCCTGCTCGATGCCGAGCAGCAGGAAGGTGCGGAATGACGGGTATCGTCCTGCCAGATTCGCGCATCGTCGTGCAGTTCAGCTGCGGCGCTGCTTCGGCAGTGGCAGGCAAGCTGGCTTTGGCGCAGTACGGCGCGACCCATGATGTTCAGTTCATCAATGCCTTCCTGGCAAATGAGCACATCGACAATCGCCGCTTCCTGGCTGACTGCCAGGTGTGGCTCGGTCGCGATATCACCGTACTGGCTGACGAGAAGTACGGTGCTGACATCATCCAAGTGTTCCGCCGCGAGCGGTACATGAAAGGGCCGCACGGCGCCCCCTGCACCAAGCACCTAAAGCGCCGCCTGCTGGATGCCTGGAAACAGCCTGGCGACGTGATGGTGCTCGGCTACACAGCCGAAGAAGCCGATCGCCTCGACGACTTTCGCGAGCGCAACCCCGACCGCCCAGCCATCGCTCCGCTGATCGACCTCGGATTGGGTAAAGACGACTGCAAAGCCCTGATCATCAGAGCAGGCATCGCCCTGCCCATCACCTACCAGATGGGCTACGAGAACGCCAACTGCATCGGCTGTGTGAAAGGTGGCGAAGGCTACTGGCGCGCCATCCGCGCCGACTTCCCCGAGCAGTTCGAGGCGCTCTGCCAAGTGCAGGACGAGCTAGGCGCTGGCTCATGGTTCCTGCGCTATCGCTCAGGCCCGCGCAATGGCGAGCGCTTCCCCCTGCGCGACCTGCCAGACGGCCCAATCCGCCGCAATGAAGCAATCCCGGCCTGCAGCTTCTTCTGCGAAATGGCCGAGGCAGACATAAACCAAAAGGAATCAGCCGAATGATCACCTACGGCTCCGTCTGCAGCGGCATCGAGGCCGCCACCGTCGCCTGGCACCCGCTGGGCTGGCGGGCGGAATGGTTCGCAGAGATCGAGCCGTTTCCATCCGCGGTGCTCGCCTACCGCTGGCCCGACGTATCCAACCTGGGCGACATGACCAAGCTGGCCCGCCAGGTGCTGGCCGGCAGTATCGCTGCGCCGGATGTGCTGGTGGGCGGCACGCCCTGCCAGGCCTTCTCTGTCGCCGGCATGCGCGCCGGCCTCGATGACCCACGCGGCCAACTCACCATCAAATATGTGGAGCTTGCAGATGCAGTTGACCATGTTCGAACCGCCAGAGGCGAGCCAGAGTGCATCGTCGTCTGGGAAAACGTCCCCGGCGTCCTCACCGACAAAGGCAACGCGTTCGGTTGTTTCCTCGCTGCCTTGGTGGGCGAATCCATTGAACTCGTCCCGCCAAGGGGAAAATGGACGAAGTCTGGTTGTGTGTATGGCCCCCGAAGAACAGCAGCATGGCGGGTTCTGGATGCCCAATATTTCGGACTGGCCCAACGACGCAAGCGTGTGTTCGTTGTCGCAAGTGCTCGAGCAGGGTTCGATCCCGAAGCGGTACTTTTTGAGCGCGAAGGCATGCGCCGGGATACTCCGCCGCGCAGAGGCCAGGGGCAAGACCTTACCGGGCAAGCTCCTTTCCGCCCTGCGCTCCAGTGCGGATGCGGCTGCACCTTCGAGGAACAGTTAGGCAACTACGGCTGCCCGAACTGCGAGGGCGACGAAGGCCCGGCCGTCAGCGTGATTGCTGGCGTGCCTGCTTTCGGCGGGCACAGCCTTGGCGGATCGGTTGATCAAGCTGCGACCCTCACGGCGAAAGACACCCGCATGGACGTTGAGAGCGAAACGTTCTTCGTGGCGCCAACCATTGCAGGTGGCGCCAGGAAGGCAGGCGGATACTCGCTCGATGACATACCCCTCACCGCAGGGACCCTGACGCGCGAAGCGTTCAGCGGCGGCGCAGGCGGCCGCCCAGAAGGCGCAGCGGCTGGGCACTTCATCGTGGCTGCGACCCTGGATGCCAGCTATGGGCGTTTACAAGGGTGCTCAGGGCAAGACGCAAACCACGGCCATAGCCATCTTGTAGTGCATGGCACCCAAGACCCTGACGTTCTCAACGACCAGGCGCACCCATTGGGCCGGAACCATGGCCAGGAAAACGCCGTGATCGTCTTCGACCCCACCCAGATCACATGCCCGACTTGTCGCAGCAATCCTCAACCCGGTGATCCGTGCCACACCCTTACAAGAGGGATGCAGCCTCCAACGCTGGCGGGCTCTCAGGTTCGCCGCTTGACTCCGCGCGAGTGCGAGCGCCTGCAGGGCTTCCCTGACGACTACACCCTGATTCCCTGGCGCGGCAAGCCTGCTCAGGAATGTCCGGACGGACCGCGCTACAAAGCCATCGGAAACAGCAAGGCGGTGCCGGTTGTTCGCTGGATCGGTCGGCGCATTCAGCGCGAGCTGGAGCGTGCCCAATGAGCCGCCGCAAGCCCAACAACCCGCGCGCCCGGTTGGAGCGATCCTGCCGGGCCATCCTGAGCAGCAACCACGTTGCCGTGGTGAGCATCAGCCCGAGCGGCTGGCAGGGCATGGTCAACTGGAAGTTGGCCAAGCGCATTCCGCCCGGGCGCCAGGTGGCCAATGCCCTTTGCGATATCCCGCATCGCTGGACGATCTACGTCGCCGGCCTGTGCGTGGATTGGTCTGGCAATCGGTACATGAAGAGCATCGAGGCCATGCCCGATGGCAACTACCTGGCCGCGCACCTGACGGACGTGATCGAAACCTGCGTGCTCGACCAGCGCGCTAACTGCAACCCGCGCGACCTGATCGGCTCTGGCTGGATCGCCATTCCCGCCCAGGTGTCCCTGACCGAAGAACAGGCCTACCGGATCTTCGATCTGGTTGGCGCCTGGAATCAGGTTCAGCAGGTGAGCGCATGAGCCTAATCGTCTGCGCCCCGGTTGCGCTCTTCGCTCAAGAGAATCTTGAAGCGGTGAAACGCCACCAGATGCCCGCCGCCTTTAGCGCTCCAGGCTTCGCGGGCGCTCTGGTAAAGGCTATCCACCTCACCCAGCACGCGCCGGTATCGCTCGACTTCGAGCACCAGCCGGCGCATTTCCGGGTTATCGGACCAGATCTGTCGCAGTTCGCCCTTCGTGACCGGGCGGAAGTCTGGGAGGCGGTAGTTGTTCATGGCAGAATACTGGATATAAAAACAGTATTCTTGCACGCACCTGGCAACCCGTCATCGCCTCCCGATGCACGGCACGCACTCAACACCCCTACCTACTGCCGCGAAACCGGCCTGCGCATCGGCGTATGCCCGTGCCCGCGCTGCAGCAAAAGATCAGCCGATCGGTATCAGATCGCCAAAGCCCCATATACCAGCACCAACCAAAGCCAACAGGATGGCGAACCGTATAGAGCACTTGATCTCGCCCATATAGGTGAGCCTGGTCTGATGAAAGGTGATATCGACCATACCACTAGGCTTAAGAACGTCCGCCATCGCCGTAGCGTTGCGCTCTGCCAGGTAAGCGAAGCCAGCCATAACGGCACCGAATCTACTGATCCATACACTCGGTTGATCAAACGCGACGCAGTAAAGATACACAGCAACAGGCGTGATCACGGCCAACAACGCGTAAACGCGAAACCAAGCGCGGGCTTTAAGAATGTCCCGCTCGTACAAGCATCCCTCTTTCATTCCGCCCTCCCCAATACCTACCCGTCACTGGAATCAGCCCGGCCGAACTTCCCTGCCCGATGCCGCCGGCCAGGCCAGACAACGATTATCCCACACCACGCGAGGTGAGCCATGAACAAGCAATGCGTTAACTGCCCTGGTGCGACTGATCACACCACTGCTGAATGCCCGGTGATGTGCGAACAGATGAAGATGGATGCGGATCCAGTGCGAGAGATTGCTCGCCAGCTTGGCATACACGTCTATGGCGATGGCCTGCTGGCGAAAATCCGAGACACGATAGCGCTGCTCAAAGACGAAGCCCACAACTGCAAGCAATTTCGGGAACTGATTGAAGAGCAAGCCCGCGCCAGCCTGCCGGTGGGTGTGCCGGGTGCCGAGCATGTATTGATTCAGGCAGTTGCCGTGACCCGCGATGACGAGGAAGAAGGCCTGCGTCTTGAATGGCTGCTGGAAGGCGGAATCGCGGAAATGGAGTTCGCCGGACAGGTGCTGTTCGCCATGCCAGAGGCAAATAGCCTGTGCGACGAGGACGGTAGCGCTCATGTGTACATTGCGCCTCCTCCCGACCCAACCGCCAAGGAATCCTTGTCAGTTGCCGCCAGCGACGTTCTGGCCGAGCGCCAGCGGCAGATCACCGCCGAGGGCTACGACTCCGGCCACGACGACATGGCAACTCGCGGCCAATTGGCGATTGCTGCTGGCTGCTACGCCATCTGGTCGGGGCATCCTGCCCTTATGGGCGCCTTCTCTTGGAAGTCATTCTTCCCATGGGACTGGAAGTATTGGAAGCCCAGCACCCCACGCCACAACCTGATCAAGGCCGGCGCCCTGATCCTGGCAGAGATCGAGCGCCTGGATCGTGCCGAACAAGCCAAGCATCAGGAGAAGCAGCCATGAATGCCCCAGCCCACCACACCTGCTGCACCTGCGGTTACACCTGGCTGCATGGCCAGAACGGAAGCCACAGTTGCACCGCCAACCTAGTCACCCAGTTGCAGGCGCTCAGCAAGATCACGCTCGCCACCGAGCGCGCCGGCCGCGTGTACGTAGCCGGCCCCATGACGGGCATCGAAGATTTCAACTTCCCAGCCTTCAATGCAGAGGCCGATCGCCTGCGCGCCGCAGGCTGGCGCGTCGAGAACCCGGCAGACCATGGCCATGTCGACGGTGCCGAATGGGGCGACTACCTGCGCTATGACATTTGGCGTCTGGCCACCTGCGAAGCCATCCACCTCCTGCCTGGCTGGAAGAAAAGTAGGGGCGCCAAGCTCGAAGTGCACATCGCCAAAGCGCTGGGCATGAAGATCCGCTACGCCCACGGTGCCGAGTCAGCCGCTGACCTGATGATCGACCAGGGCGCCGACTTCCTCATGATGCAACTGGCGGCCGAGCCGAAGCCAGATCCTGTCGAGGTATTCCTTGACGAGATCCGCGCAGAGCTGAAGCGCGCCAGGGCCAAGTTCCCCGGCGATCGCATCATGGGGCTGGCCCTGGCCGAAGAGTTTGGCGAGCTGATCAAGGCGATGCTCGACGAACCGGCGGCGAACGTCCGCAAGGAAGCCATCCAGACCGCAGTTATGGCCGCCCGTGTGGTGCTCGACGGCGACGGCTCGGTGAAAGAGTGGCGCGCCCAGCAAGGCCTTGACCAGATTGTCGATCAGACGCCAGCAGGCAACTTCAAAGCTGGCGATATCGTTCGATATTCAGACGGCTGCACCGCACTTGCCAAGCTCGACACACCACATGCCGGCGGTTGGCATGCAATCCATTGCCTGGGCGGGACGATCTTCGTCAGCGAAGCCTATCCCCCAATGAAACACGCCACTGAAAGCGAAAAAGCCACATACGAGCACCGCCGAGCAGAAACGCTAAAGCTGCAGCATCGCTCTGACAGGCAGGAGCAGCAGTCATGACCAAGAAACTGCGCTGCTACTTCGCCGGCCACCGCTACCCGGACGAATACCCCTATGTAGAGGCCTGCTTTGCGTATAGCCACAAAGAGGCCAAGCCCCTGCTGTGGCGCGATGGTTCGGAAATCAAAGGCGTCTGCGACGGCGAATACTTCGATATGTCGGTGAAACACCAACCCGAGCACGACTGCCTCGCTGAAAAGCACGGAATCACCAGCCCCCAAGTCATCACCGACTACAAACTGCTGCGCGAAATGGGGTGGAGCATCGAGGGTGATTCTCGCTGCGCCAACTGCAACCTTGCCGAGTATGACGGCGAGTACCCACTGTGCGAGCACTGCGACCAGTGCGAAGCATGCGGCCATCCCCACGACTGCCCGGAGCACGGCAAGGTGGCAGCATGAATCCGCGCATCATGAAGAAGCTGAGCAAGCGCATAGCAGTGCATGCCGAGGCGCTGGGATACAGCATCGATCTCGATGGGCCTTGCGCTGTAGAACTCACCGAGAAAGGCACCAGCAGGAAAATATCGCATCGCAATCGTCGGCGCTGGGACGGATCGGCACGCCTCGGGCCAATGCTAACCCTGCAGCGGACGCCGTTCTTCTGCTGGACAGACTACGGCCCGGATGGTGGCGAGGGTGATGGTGCGATTGCCTGGGAGCACATGCGCCATCGGGTTCGCAGCCAGATCGACGACCTTGCCAGGGACTGGTCGCACCCGGCCGCGGAACGCGGCGAGTGGCCTCCATACATCGACGGTAAAGCGCCAAGGCTTCCCCGGTCGACCCCCGAGGTTCTGCGAGCCATTGAGCATTACGCGCTCGTCGAACTGGAACGAAAGGCCATCAGACGCCTGGCCGCTCAGCAGAGGCGCGCTGCATTCATGGCAGGTGCCAAGCCATGAACTACCAACCCAAAGCCGGCCGCTGCCGTGCCTGCACCAAGCTCTGGGAGGACTGCAGCGCGCTGCCCTTCCACACCATGCCGGTTCACAGCCAGGACGGTACCGACGCGGTGGTGATCTGCAGAGAGTTCGTCAAGGCATCCAATGTGATGCCTTCGAAGTCACCCGCAACTGCACCGCAGCGGATCTACCTGAGCGGGCCGATGACCGGGCTGCCGGACTGCAACTATCCCGCTTTCAACGCCGAGTCAGCACGCCTGCGCGCCCTCGGCTACCACGTCGAGAACCCCGCCGAGAACCCGCCCCAGGATAGCTGGGAGGCGTACATGGCCGTGTGCATCCCACAGATGGCCACCTGCGACACGATCGCCCAATTGCCAGGCTGGTCGGAGTCTCGCGGGGCGCTGCGCGAACGGCAGGAGGCGGTACGCCTCGGCATGACCATCACGCCGGCTGCAAAAATCACCGAGCCGACGAACGGTAAAGCCAGCAAAAAGGCAAATGGTATGCCTATTGGTATGCCAGATTTTCTGGAAACCGCACAAGCCCAATAAATAAGGGCATCACAGACGATTGTTAGAATCCTGTCTCTCGACCAAATCAAAAACCCGCCTTAATCGGCGGGTTTTTTATTGGCTGCGTTTTGTCGAACTGACTCTCTCAACTCAGAAAGGCCACCACCTGCTCGGCATCGAATGGCCAGTTCAGCTCGCTGCCATTATCGCAACGGCGCAATACCGGAATACGCAATCCGTATTGCTCGACCATACCCTCATGCTCAGCAATGTCGATCAACTCGACCAACAGGCCATTCTCGACGAATGGCATGAGCAACGCCTCGGCCACCTCGCAAAGATGGCAGCCCAGGGTTCCGAAAAGTTGGCATTCAGGCGTCATCAGCGCACCTCACTGTCAGCAAGGTGCGCAGTTTAACACCGGCGATAATCAGCTCACGTTAGCGTCCTTGCCAGGCTGACCAGCGATCAGCGACTGCAGGCCATCGAGCAGACTGCGGTTGAGGCTGTCAGCCTTCTCCAGGCGCGGCAAATCGAAGCGCTCATCGAGCGAGAAGCCGCCCTTGAGCAGTTCCTTGAGCATGCCGCCGGCGTCCTGCGCCAGATCACCGGCACTGCGCAGCGCATCGAGCAGACCCTGAGCATATTCCTGCAACCCGGCATTGACTGCACTGGCGCCCTGCCCAGCCACCGCGCCATAGGCATCGGTGGCCTGACGCACAGCGGTCTGGGCCAGACGCATCGACATCGAAGCCAATTGCTCACCATCCATATCCAGCGCCATGGCGCGATCGAAGGCGCCTGCCAGGTCACCGGCGTAGAACTTGTCGGAGAGATCCTGAACCTGGCTGAAGAGCTTCTCCAACGCCTTGATCTCGTCGTCGTCCAACTCACCTTCGACATCCACCTGCCAGCCGCCGATACGCATGCTGCCAGACTGGCTGCTGCCCACCACACTGGTGGACTTACCATCGCTGGAGGCAGCAAAACTGCTCTGCGACCAGCTGGCGGAAGCCTGCGCCACGGAAATGCGCAGGCGGTCACCATCGCGAGTAGTGACGGACAAATCGAAGGTCTCCGCCAGCGCGCTGAAGCGCTCACTGTAACCCGCCATCGCCACCTGGCCCGAGGCGCCAGGGGCGGCGCTGCCGAAACGCTTGTCGAGATCGCCGAAGCCATCCTGAATACGCTTGTAGGTATCGTCGATATCGCTAGCCACCTGTCCCTTGAGCACGCCCATGCCATCGAGAATCTTGCGTGCCTCGGCAAAACCCTTCTCGACGCCATCACGCGCCTGGGACAACAGCTTGTCCAGCTTGGCCGGGTCAGCGCCTGCCGCGGCCTCGCTTTGCAGGCGCTGCTCGATAAAACCCAGAATCCGCCCAGCCACTTTCTCCGGGGTGTAGTCATCACGCGTTCCGGACAACGAGCCGGCCGGCACGCCGAGCTTCTCGGCGAGGCGATTGGCCAAGGTGGCTTGGGCATCGGCGCTATTGCTGCGCGCCGCCATGGACCGGCTGGCCTGCGCAGCGCGGGAAGCGGCGGAGTTGAGTGAGTTCAGAGGATTCATGGCCGGGTACCTGAATAGGTTATCTGCCGACCTTAGCGGCCGCACACAGGCAAGCTTTAACCTTTATCGACCAACGGTTATCGATTTTTCTCAGCTCGATTGTGCTCCAGCGAAATTTTCCCGATCAATGGCCAGCCGCCGAAAATCCCTGATAAGCACGACCTAGAGCCCATGGCTGTTTACGCTCCGGCTCCACCCAAGGCTCGACAGACTAAAGTCTTACAGTCGACTCGCAGGCGAAATGCTTTATTTCGTCGCGCCGTAACTGGCTGGTCACTTCGTGGCCAACCTGCTTATAACAACGAGGAGACAACAATAATGAGTAAAACTCCCCTCGCCCGTGCCGTGGCCCTCGCCACGCTGGGCGCCAGCCTGACCCTGCCAAGCCTGGCACAGGCTGACTTCATCGCTGACAGCAAAGCCTCTCTGGAGCTGCGCAACTTCTATATGAATCGGGACCTGCGCGACCCGGGCGTAGCCCAGTCCAAGCGCGAGGAGTGGGCACAGGGCTTCATCCTTAAAGCCGAGTCCGGCTTTACCGAAGGCACCGTCGGCTTTGGCCTGGACGCCTATGCGGGCCTGGGCCTGAAGCTCGACTCGTCTGACGATCGCGCCGGCACCGCTCTGCTACCCAACGGCTTCGGCAACGAGGGACCGGACGAATATTCCGAGTTCAGCGGCGCGGTCAAGGCACGCATCTCCAAGACTGTCGGCAAGGTCGGCGGACTGATGCCCAAGCTACCCATCGTCTCCTCCGGTGACTCGCGCCTGCTGCCACAGGTGTTCACCGGCGGCATGATCACCTCGCAGGAAATCGACGGTCTGACCCTCAACGGCGGCCAACTGCGTGAAGTGAACCAGCGCGCCTCCACCGACCGGGTCGACATCACCGCCACCAACGTGGCCGGTGAGAGCGACCGCTACAATTTCGCCGGCGGCGACTACAAGTTCAACGGCGGCAACACCACCGTTGGCGTGTGGTATGGCGAGCTGGAGGATATCTACGACCAGAAGCTGTACAACCTGATCCATGTACAGCCGATCGGTGACTGGAAGCTGGGCGCCAACCTGGCCTACTTCGACTCTCAGGACAACGGTCGCAAACTCGGCGGCAAGCTGGACAACGACCTGACCTCGGTCAATCTCTGGGCCGGCATCGGCGCGCACACTTTCCGCGTGGGTTACCAGAAGGTCGGCGGCGACAACGCCTTCCCCTTCCTGACCGAAACCGATCCGTACATCGTCAACTACATCCAGATTCTCGACTTCACCCGTAAGGACGAGAAATCCTGGCAAGCTCGTTATGACGTCAACTTCGCCAGCTACGGCATTCCGGGTCTGACCGCCTTCGTCCGCTACGTCACCGGTGACGGCTTCGACGGTGTGGGTGGGGCGAGTGGCAAGGAATGGGAACGCGACGTCGATATCAGCTACATCATTCAGCAGGGCCCGCTGAAGAACCTCGGCGTGCGCTGGCGTAACGCAATGGTGCGTTCCAACGCGAGCATCGGCGACCTGGACGAGAACCGTCTGATCGTCAGCTACACCATTCCGTTGATGTAAGGCGCGTCCGCGAAACGAAAACGCCGCAACACCGGTATCGGGTTGCGGCGTTTTTTTATCGAAACTGGAAAAGCGCAAGCTGCCTGAATCTTTCTCGACTAGGGAAACGCTCAAAGCTCTACACCGTCACTCCCGCGAAGGCGGGAGTCCAGGTACTGCGGGGTTCTGGTTTCCCGCCTGCGCGGGAATGACGACTATTTCATTCCAGGTAGGCCTGACCACGGAGGACGTCCTCGATGGACAACTACCACCCCTTGGCCTGTGATCTCTACGACTATCTGGAGATCGCCTGCATGCATCGCTATCAACTGGATATCGAACTGGTCGACGGCTCGACCCTACTGGGCCAGGCCCTGACCACGGAAACCACAGCGAGCAAGGAAGAGTTTCTGCTGGTACGTACAGCCGACGGCGAGCAACGCCTGCGCATGGATCGCCTACTGGCGATCACCCCGCAGGATGCAGGCGCCAGCTTTGGTCGAGTACTGTTGAGCGGCAATCGCTGCTAATCGCAGGGCGTCGCGGTGCGCACCGCGTACCCTACGGCGTCCTGCGATGCGGCATTACCACATCAGATCATCAGGAATCTGATAGGCCGCGTAAGGATCGTCGGCATCCGGCTCTTCGACATGGGTATTGAGCAGGACGATGCGCGAGGCATCGCGCTCCTGAATCTTCAGTGCGGCCTCGCGCGGGATGATCTCGTAACCACCGCCATGACGGACGATGGCCAGCCAGCCGTTGGACAGCTTGTTGCGCACCATGGTGTTGACCGGCAGGCGCTTGACCTTCTTGTCATCGACGAAGTTGTAGTAGTCCTCGCCGTCGAGCTTAGGCAGGCGTGAACGCTCGATCAGTTGCTTGACCTGCGCCGCGCAGGCTTTCTGCTCGGCTTTTTCCTGCTGCTGACGATTCAGCTCCTGATCACGTGCGGCCTTTTCGGCTTGCGCCTGCAGTGCGGCCTGGCGTGTGCTGTCATCCAGTTCGGCCTGGCCTTTTTGCACCAGACGCTTTTGCTTTTGCTGTTGCTTGCCAGCCTGCTTGGCCTGTTTTTCATTGACCAGGCCGGCTTTGAGCAGCTGGTCGCGCAGGGAAAGACCCATGACTAAAGATCCCGAACATGATTCAGTTGCGGCAGCGACGCAAATTCGCGCTGCCAGTCCAAGGCGCCCAGCATAAGGGCTAAGCAGCGGCGGCTCCAGCCTTTAGGAGCGACCGGGCGGCGAACCGCTTCAGTCGCGAAAGGCGGACAGCAGAGGCTTCGCGGATAAATCGGAACGCCGCCGTGCCTATAGGGTTCAACAGCCTGGCGACTGCTTCTCCAACTTCTTCGCCTCGCCCCAGAGGGCATCCAGTTCCTCCAGCGAGCAACCGTCCATGCTGCGCCCGGCCTCCCGCACGCTCTGTTCGATAAAGCGAAAGCGCCGCTCGAACTTGCCATTGGCTGCCCGTAGCGCAGCCTCAGGATCAACCTTCAGGTGCCGTGCCAGGTTGCTGACGACGAACAGCAGATCGCCGATCTCCTCGGCCACCGCCTCGGCATCGTTTTCACTCATGGCTTCGAGCACTTCATCCAGCTCTTCGCGCACCTTGTCCACCACCGGCAAAGCATCGGGCCAGTCGAAGCCAACCTGGGCCGCACGCTTCTGCAGTTTGGCCGCACGCGACAGTGCAGGCAGCGCGCTTGGCACATCATCGAGCAGGGAGAGCAGCTCGGGTTCGGCGGCCTTTTCGGCGCGTTCCTGCGCCTTGAGCTCTTCCCAACGCTGCTTGACCGCTGCTTCTTCCAACTTGGCGGCGTCCGGCGCCCCGTACAGATCACCGTCGGGGAATACATGCGGATGGCGACGAATCAGCTTGCTGGTGATGCCATCGACCACGCGGGCAAAATCGAAACGCCCCTCCTCCTGCGCCAGCTGGCTGTAATAGACCACCTGGAACAGCAGGTCGCCCAGCTCACCCGGCAGATGCTCGAAGTCGCCACGCTCGATGGCGTCGGCGACCTCGTAAGCCTCCTCCAGGGTGTAGGGCGCGATGCTCGCGTAGCTTTGCTTGAGATCCCACGGGCAGCCGTGTTGCGGGTCACGCAGACGGGCCATCAGATGCAGCAGATCGTCGAGTTGGTACATAAAAAACTCCTGGGCTGCACGCTACAAGCGGCAAGCCACAAGAAAAGGCGCAGCGGCGCCTTTGACTTGCTGCTTGTCACCTGAAGCGTGCCGCTTAATTGGCCCGCTGGCGACGCGCCTCGATGATGTTGGGTAACTGGCCGATGCGCGCCAGCAGACGACCCAGGGCATCGAGCCCTGGAATCTCCACGGTGATCGACATGGAGGCGGTGTTGTCCTCCTTGTTCGAGCGGGTGTTGACCGCCAGCACGTTGAGTTTTTCGTTGAGCAGTACCTGGGTGACGTCACGCAGCAGACCGGAACGGTCGTAGGCCTTGATGACGATTTCCACCGGGTAGGTCTGCACCGGCACCGGCCCCCAGCTCACCTGGATCATCCGCTCCGGCTCGCGCGCAGTTTGCTGCAACGCCGTCGGACAATCCTGACGATGGATGGTGACGCCACGGCCAAGAGTGATGTAACCGACGATCGGGTCGCCCGGCAGCGGCTGGCAACAGCCGGCCATCTGTGTCAGCAGGTTGCCGACGCCCTGGATCTGAATGTCGCCGCGCTTGCCCGGCTTGAACCCCTGCGCCTTGCGCGGGATCAGTTCCAGCTGCTCGTTGCCGCGCTCCGGCTCGAGCAGTTGCTGCGCCAGGTTGACCGCATGAGCCAGACGCACGTCGCCGGCCCCCAAGGCGGCGAACAGGTCCTCGGCGGTTTTCAGGTTGGCCTTCTCGGCCAGCTTGTCGAAGTCCGCACCGACCAGGGCCAGGCGCGCCAGCTCGCGCTCAAGCAACTGCTTGCCAGCGGCGACGTTCTGGTCGCGATCCTGCAGCTTGAACCAGTGGACGATCTTCGCCCGCGCGCGGCTGGTGGTGACATAGCCCAGGTTGGGGTTGAGCCAGTCGCGGCTCGGCGAGCCCTGCTTGCTGGTGATGATTTCCACCTGCTCGCCGGTTTGCAGGCTGTAGGTCAGCGGCACGATACGGCCGTTGATCTTGGCGCCGCGGCAGTTGTGGCCGATCTCGGTGTGCACGCGGTAGGCGAAGTCCAGCGGTGTGGCGCCCTTGGGCAGGTCGATGGCGTGGCCGTCGGGGGTGAACACGTAGACTCGATCCGGCTCGATATCCACGCGCAACTGCTCGGCCAGGCCGCCGATATCGCCCAGTTCTTCGTGCCACTCGATGACCTGACGCAGCCAGGAAATCTTCTCTTCGTAGTGGTTGGAGCCGGACTTGACGTCGGTGCCCTTGTAGCGCCAGTGCGCGCACACACCCAGCTCGGCCTCTTCGTGCATGGCGTGGGTGCGTATCTGCACCTCCAGCACTTTGCCTTCCGGGCCGAGCACGGCGGTGTGCAGCGAGCGGTAGCCGTTCTCCTTGGGGTTGGCGATGTAGTCGTCGAACTCCTTGGGAATGTGCCGCCACAGGGTATGCACGATGCCCAGGGTGGTGTAGCAATCACGCACCTCTGGCACCAGCACACGTACCGCACGCACGTCGTAGATCTGGCTGAATTGCAGGCCCTTGCGCTGCATCTTGCGCCAGATCGAATAGATATGTTTCGCCCGGCCGCTGATATCGGCCTTGATACCGGTGGCTTCCAGCTCCTGACGCAGATTCGCCATAGCGTCGTTGATGTACTGCTCGCGATCGAGGCGACGCTCGTGCAGTAGCTTGGCGATCTGCTTGTACTGCTCCGGCTCCAGGTAGCGGAAGGACAGATCCTCCAGCTCCCACTTGATATGGCCGATGCCCAGGCGATGCGCCAGCGGTGCGTAGATGTCGAACACCTCGCGCGCCACGCGCTGGCGCTTCTCTTCGTCGGCTTCCTTGACCGCGCGGATGGCGCAGGTGCGTTCGGCCAGCTTGATCAGCGCCACACGCACGTCGTCGACCATGGCCACCAGCATCTTGCGCAGGTTCTCCACCTGCGTCTGCGAGCCGAGCACCACGGATTCACGCGGGTTGATACTGGCGCTGATCGCCGCCATGCGCAGCACGCCTTCGATCAGCTTGGCCACCACCGGGCCGAAACGCTGGTGCACGGCAGCCAGGGTTATCTTGCCCTCGCGCACACCGCGATAGATGATCGCCGCGACCAGCGAATCCTGATCGAGCTTGAGATCGGCGAGGATTTCCGCGATGTCGAGACCGGCGCGGAATGTCGACGCGCCCTCGCTCCAGTGATGCTGGGTGGTGTTGGCCTGCTGCTCCAGATCGCGGGCGAACTCGCAGGCCTCTTGCAGCGCCTGGCGATCCAGTGCCGGATCGACGCGAGTGACATGCTCCAACCAGGCCTCGAGATTGATGCTGCCGTCATCGTTGACTGGCTGATGCGCTCTCACCTGAACCATCGTCTTACCTTCCCTACGGTGCGCATGAGTCGCACCGAACAGTCGCCGGCCTTCTCTGAGCCGGTCGGATTAACTGAAAGGATGCGCGTCCTGCACACCCCTGCGGTACCGAACGTACCGCCTTGGCCCGAGCCCTAGGGCTCGGGTTTCTCGAATAGAGCCATGGCCTCGACATGCGCGGTTTGCGCAAACATGTCGAGAATCCCGGCGCGACGCAGGCGATAGCCTTGCTGCACCAACTCGGCGGCGTCGCGCGCCAGCGTGGTCGGGTTGCAGGATACATAGACCAGGCGCTGCGCGCCCAACTCACTCATCCCACGTACCACTTCCAGCGCCCCGTCGCGCGGCGGATCGAGCAGTACCGCGGTAAAACCGCCGCGCGCCCAGGCCTCATTGGCCAGCGGGTTGGACAGGTCAGCACGATAAAAGTGCGCATTGCCCAAGCCGTTGTTGCGCGCGTTGTCAGATGCCCGCTGCACCATCGCCTCGACGCCCTCCACAGCCACCACCTCGGCCGCCTGACGCGCCAGCGGCAGGGCGAAATTGCCCAGGCCGCAGAATAGATCCAGGACCCGCTCAGCAGGTTGTACTGCCAACCAGTCTAGCGCCTGAGCGACCATCGCCTCGTTGACCAGACCATTGACCTGTACGAAATCACCCGGGCGATAGGCCAATTGCAACTGCCAGCGCGGCAACTCGAACCCCAGCGCCGCGGACGGATCGTCCGGCTGTGGCTGCCCGTCGCCCTGCAGCCACAGCTGTGCGCGATGCTCGTCACAGAAGGCGCGCAGGCGCTCGAGGTCAGTTTCTGTCAGCGCAGCGGTATGGCGTAGCAGTACGGCTTCGGCGGTACCGCTGAACAACTCGACGTGCCCGACTGCCTGCGGCTTTTCCAGACTGCGCAGCAAGGCCGGCAAGGCGCTGAAAATGGACTGCAAGGGCTGTACCAGTACCGGACATTGGTCGATGGCGACGATGTCCTGGCTGGCTTCGGCACGGAACCCGACCTGCAGTTGCCGGCCCTTTGCATCCCAGCGCACGGCAATGCGCGCGCGGCGGCGGTAGCCGAACTCCGGCCCTATCAGGGGCGCAGCCCACTCATCCGGCTGCACGCCGCCCAGACGCGACAACTGCTCGGTGAGCGTGCGCTGTTTCAGGGCGAGCTGGTCGGCATGCGGCATGTGCTGCAGGTTGCAACCGCCACAGCGGTCGGCATGAATGCAGGGTGCCTGACGGCGCTCGCTGCTGGCGGTGATGATGCGTTCGACGCGCGCCTCGACGGTCTGGCTGCGGGCGCTGAGTACCCGCGCCTCGACCTCTTCACCGGCCAGTGCGCCGCTGACGAACCAGGTGCGCCCGCCTTCGAAGGCGATGCCGCGACCGTCGCCGGCCAGACGCTCGATGGCGAGTTTCTGCTTCTTGCCGACCGGCACCTGCGCTGCACGGCTGCCGCCGCTGGGCTGAAAGCGCAGGTTGGAGCTGCGTCTGGCCATCAGTGCGCCGGTTCTTGGTAAACGCCGGTGGACAGGTAACGGTCGCCTCGATCACAGATGATCGCCACCAGCACCGCGTTCTCCACCTGCTGCGACAGACGCAACATGCCGGCCACCGAGCCGCCGGAAGACACACCGCAGAAGATGCCCTCTTCACGCGCCAGACGACGCATGACGTGCTCGGCCTCGGCCTGGCCCATGTCCATCACCTGGTCGACCCGTTCGGCCTGATAGATCTTCGGCAAGTATTCCTCGGGCCAGCGACGGATGCCCGGAATGGCCGAGCCTTCCTGCGGCTGCAGACCAACGATCTGGATCGCCGGGTTCTGCTCCTTGAGGTAGCGCGAGGTGCCCATGATGGTGCCGGTGGTGCCCATGGAGCTGATGAAGTGGGTGATGGTCCCACCGGTCTGGCGCCAGATTTCCGGGCCGGTACCGCTGTAGTGCGCCTCGGGGTTGTCGCCATTGGCGAACTGATCGAGCACCTTGCCGCGCCCTTCGGCCTGCAGCTTCTCGGCCAGATCACGCGCGCCCTCCATGCCCTCTTCCTTGCTGACCAGGATCAGCTCGGCACCGTAGGCGGTCATCGCCCACTTGCGCTCGGCGGTGGAATTGTCCGGCATGATCAGGATCATCTTGTAGCCCTTGATCGCCGCCGCCATGGCCAGGGCGATGCCGGTGTTGCCGCTGGTGGCTTCGATCAGGGTGTCGCCAGGCTGGATATCGCCACGCAGCTCGGCGCGATTGATCATCGACAGCGCCGGGCGGTCCTTGACCGAGCCGGCCGGGTTGTTGCCTTCCAGCTTGACCAGCAGGGTGTTGCTGGTGTCGCCGCCCAGGCGCTGCAGGCGCACCAGGGGCGTGTTGCCGATGCAGTCGGCGATGGTGGGGAATTGCAGGGTCATGGGTCGCTCGAATCCAGACTGACGCGAAGGGGCGTCATGATACGCCGAACCCGTCGGTTCATCACGCCATGATCGGTTGCAGAGCATGATCGAGACATGACCCGGACTGCATCCGGGTCATGTCACATCTTATTGCGCAGCGGCGAAATCCTTCAGGGTACTCATCAACCCCTGATAGCCACCAGTGGCGATGTACCAGGTCGCCGGCTCGAGATAGAACACCTTGCCATCGATCCAGGCCTTGCTGGCTGCTATGCCGGCATGCTTGCCCAGGGTTTCGTCGGCCTTGCCCTCGCCACCGGTCGCCGCACCACGATCGAGGATCACCAGCCACTGCGGCTGTTCTTGCAACGCTGCCTCCAGGCGCACCTTCTGCCGCTCGCGCAGTTGTCTGGCCTCCGGTGAATCCGGCGCCGGGCGCCCCTGCGCAGCACTCGCCGGGTCCACCGACTCGACCACCGAGCGAGTACCCAGCACTTCGTTGAGCATGCCGAAACGCTCGCCCGGCGCATGCAGCATCAGCGCGTCATTAACTGTGAACAGCGTCAGCGCGCTCTGGCCGGTAGTCTTTGCATGAACGGCAGCCAGTTCCTTATCCAGCTGTGTCTGGAGCTGTGCGGCCTGCGCCTGCTTTTCGAAGATCTCGCCCAGCACTTTCAGATTACCCTGCACGCCTGCCAGGAAGTGGGCTGGGGCGATGCTCAGGTCGATAGTCGGCGCCAGCGCCGAAAGCGCCTTGAACTGATTGCTGGAACGACCGCCGATGATGATCAGGTCCGGCTTGAGACGCTCCAAAGCCGCCTGATCCGGCTCGAACAGGGTGCCAACATTGACGGCCTTGCGCCCTTCGTATTTCGCCTTCAGGTAGGCCGGCCCTGACATCTGCGGCACGCCTTCGGCGGCGATGCCAAGGGCGTCGAGCGTGTCGAGCACGCCCAGATCGAAAACGGCGACGCGCTTGGGCGTCTCGCTCAGTGTCAGCTTGCCCTGGCCATGTTCGATGGCCAGCGGGTAGGCGGCCTGGGCGGCCGACACTGCGCACATCAGCGCGCCAAGGTACAGCAGGTTCGTCAGGGTACGCTTGAACAGCGTCATATCGCTTTCCTCGCTTTTTGAGTATTCGTGGATGCCGTAGCGGCGCGCCAGGAGCTGGCGCCAAAGGCCACCCGGAGGGGCTCCAGGGCGGCCTGATTAAGGCGCTGCGGATCAGAAGTTCTGCGTCAGGCCGAACACGTATCGCCTGCCATCGAGGTTGTAGGCGTAGTCATCGTCGGTGGTGACTTCCTTGTTGGTGACGTTGTACACGCCGAACTTCAGACTGAGATCCCTGGTCGGCCTGTACACCAGACCGACGTCGGCAAAGGTATAGGACGGGTAGGTCACGCCGTTGGTGGACGCGCCGCTGGTACCGGTCTGCCAGCGGCCGGATGTCTCGCCCCGGTAGTTGAGTTGGGTCCAGAGGTTCAATTTCTCCGTGGCCTGCCAGTCCAACGAGACGTTGAACATGTGCTTGGCCATGTCGTTGAGCGGCTCGCCCTTGTACTGACCGGTCTTCTGCTCCGTGCTGGTATAGGTGTAGCTGTGGCGGTACATCAGGTTGTCGAGCAGCTGGTAATCCAGGGTGAACTCCACACCCTTCAGCTCCGCCTCGTCCACGTTCTCGTAGGCGGTGTAGCCGTACTGATGCGCCGGGTAGGTAGTGCCGTTGTATACGCAGGGCACGTTCGGCTGGCAGACGCGGCCAGTACGGTTGATCTTGTCCTTGTAGTCGGTCTGATAGACAGCCAGGGTCGTGTTGAGGCCCAGATCGAAGTTTTCGTAACCGATGCCGATCTCGCGGTTGAGGCTGGTCTCCGGCGTCAGCTCGGGGTTACCGATGATTACGCCGCCCCTTGAGCTGGAGCCAAAATCGGTGGCGGCCTGGCGCAGGCTGGGCGCCTTGTAACCGGAGGTCACGCCGCCCTTGAGGGTGAAGTTCTCGGTCAGGTGATACACGGCATAGACCTTGGGACTGACTTCGCTGCCGAACGCCTCGTTGTCGTCGTAGCGGGCACTGAGGGTCAGCGACAGGTCGTCGGTCAGGCTCCAGTTGTCTTCCAGGAAGATCGAATTCTGGTAGCGCTCCATCTCCACGACGGCATCGGCAACCGCAACGACCGGCGGGCGCAGGCCGCTGCTGGCACCGTCCTTGAGCTCTTCGTACTTGTGGGTCAGGCCACCTGTCAGTGCGTGGGAGCCAAGGAAATAGGTCGCCTGGGTATTGGCCGTCAGTACGCTGTACTCGATGCCATTGCCGGTATTGGCGTTGACTCGCGTCGGGTTCTCCGAGGTGTCGTAGTTGACGTAGGTATCCAGCAGCAGGTTGTCGTAACGCCCTTCGTGGGTGATGGCGTAGGTCTTGAGGATCGACTCGTTGTAGCTCGGCTCGTCGGCCACGTCGATGCTCTTGCCCGGATTGGCCCAACGGCGTTGCAGCGCTTCGTTGTAGTTGAAGGTGACCAGGTTCTGCTCGTTGATGTTCCAGCCCAGCTTGCCGCCCAGGTTGCTTCTTCTGTACCTGGGATCGGAGGCAGCGCTGTCGTCACCGCCGAGGAAATGGCTTTCGTCCTGATGCAGGAATGAACCGTTGACCTGCAGGGCCAGCACATCCTCGATCAGCGGCGCATTCAGATAGGCACTGGTCTGATAGCCGTCCTCGTTCACCTTGTTGGCGCTATCGGCCAGGCTGTACTCGGTGGTGACGCTACCGGCGAACTCGTTGCGAATTTTCTTGGTGATGATGTTGATCACCCCGCCCATGGCATCGGAGCCATACAAGGACGAAGCCGGGCCACGAATGACTTCGATGCGCTCGATCGCCTCGATGGGTGGCAGGAAATTGATCGGCGTACCGTTCTGGGTACCGTTGAGGCCGAAGGAGTCGTTGCCCTGCATCGGCCGCCCATCGATCAGAAACAGCGTATAGCCCGAGGTCATACCGCGGATCTGGATCGAGCGCTCCACCCCGCCACCCGCGATCTGTACCCCGGCCACATTCTTCAGCGCGTCGGTCACATCGGTATAGGAGCGCTTCTTCAACTCCTCGGCGGAAATGACCGTGATGGCTGCGGGAGCATCCTTGACGCTTTGCTCGAAGCCCGTTGCAGTGACCACTACCGCACCAAGCTCCAGCTGCTTGGGTTGCTCTTCGGCAGCCACCGAGCAGGCCAACGAAGCCAACGTGATCGCCAGAAGGGTTTTCGTGCTTGCGGGACGCGCCGGTGCATCGAGACGTCGCGTATTGAATGGCATGTGAATGGCTCCCTGTGATCGAAGTGAATCGAGTTGTCGGCTGACTGCCAGCGACCGTCCCGCACAGAAGCCCTCCTCCTGCACACCCCGGACATCGCCTGGCTGGCGACTTCATCTCGGCACATCAGCAACGCTCGCCTGGCTCAGCCGACCGAGCGGTGACGAAGGCCGAAAGCCATGTAGAGGACCGGAGCAAAACGGCGCAGCGTCGCCAGCGACGCATCAGGAAGGAAAAAGCATTGCGACTATCCGCCGGCCCTGACAGGCTCGGCGCAAATAGTATTTATTTACATTTGAGAGTAAATCGAATTTACGAACTATACACTTTGCAGGCGCAGCTTGAGCCGCAGCCCTGGCCTGGCGTTTTCCGCCCATAGATGACCGCCCTGGGTGGCGATCATGCTGCGAGCGATGGCCAGCCCCAGACCGAAGCCATCGCCACCAGGCCGTGCGGCACTGAGCCGGGTGAAGGGACGAAAGATGGCTTCCAGTTCGCCCTCGGCGACTCCCGGTCCCTGATCCTCGATCCACAGCAACCACTGCCCCCCTTCACGCCGCCCGGCCAGGCGTACCACACCGCCGTCGGGCGAGTGGCGAATGGCATTGCGCAGGATGTTCTCCAGAGCCTGTGCCAGGCCGTTGAGGTTGCCCAGCACCCGACAGTCTGCAGGCAGCTGGCAGGGCATGCGCTCGATGGCCCAGCCGCTCTCGAAGCAGGCGTTCTCCCTGATCACGTCCCAGAGCCGACCGAGATCGACCTCTTCCAGTGGCAGGCTGGGCCGTTCGGTATCCAGCCAGACCAGCTCTAGGGCGTCGCCGACCAGCTTTTCCATTTCCTCGATCTCACGCGCCAGGCGCTGACGCAGCGCCTCGCCGTCCTGCTCGCTCTCCCCTGCCACGCGCAAGCGGGCCAATGGCGTACGCAATTCATGGGACAGATCACGCAGCAGCTGGCGCTGGAAGGCCACGGTGCCATCCAGTCGTTCGGCCATATGATCGAAGGTTCGCGCCAGCTCGCCCAACTCATCCTTGCGCCTTGTCACCTGCGGCCCCAGTCGGGCGGAAAGGTCGCCAGCGCTGAGCGCGGCAGCCTGCCGCCGGAGGATCGCCAACGGAGCGATCAGCAGACGGTACAGCAGCAGCGCCACGACGATTGCCAGAATCGCCGGCAATACGCGCTGCAGCAGCAGCTCCCATAGCTCGTTGTACCGGCGCGGATTCAGGCGCTGCGGCAGCTCCATCACCAGCCGGGCATCGCTGTCGGCAAAGGGGATATAGAAGGTTGGCGTACCGCCCGGCCGTCCTACGGAGAAATCGAGCCTGCGAACGAAGTCCAGGCGCTGCTCCTGCTCGGTGTTCAACGGCTGCGAGGACAGCGAGTGCTTGTGCGAATCGACCACCACGGCCCAGATTCGCTCGCGCTCCTGCAACCGCTGGAGAAAGGTATCGACACCCGGCGCGCCCTCCTCTTGCCACGCCGTTTCCGCTTCTCGGGCATAACCCTTGAGCGTCTGCCGGGTGGAATCGGGCAGATAAGACGTCGCCTCGATCAGCTCGCGGCCGACGTCCACATGCAGGCTGACCAGCAGCAGACAGAACAGGGCCAGCGCACCGGCCAGGCGCCAGAGCAGTGAGTGTCTACCCGGCAGACTCATATGCAGGAATTGACCAGAACGTAGCCCTTGCCCCACACGGTATCGATGCGCGCGGCCTCGTAGCCGAGGGCCTGCAGCTTGCGACGGATATGGCTGACGTGCATGTCCAGGCTGCGGTCATGCTGAGAATAAGCACGACGTAATGCCTGCTGATAAAGGAAGGGCTTGCTCAGGGCCTCGTCGCGATGCCGCCAGAGCAACTCCAGCACGCGGTACTCACTGGGCGTCAGGCCCACCCAGGTACCTGAGAAGGCGACATCGCTGCGCCCTTCATCGAACTGCAAGCCACCGTCGACGCTGCCGAGGTGCTGCTCGCGACGCTCATAGGCGACCCGACGCAGAATCGCCTCGACCCGCACGCCGAGTTCACCGAGGCTGAAAGGTTTGGGCAGATAATCGTCGGCACCCTGACTGAACCCGGCGATGCGATTCTGCTCATCGCCCAGGGCCGACATCAGCAGTACCGGCACGCTGCGGCGCTGACGCAGACGCTGCAGCACCTCCAGGCCATTGGTGCCGGGCAGAAGGATGTCCATCAGCACCAGATCGAAATCTTCGCTTTCGGCCAACTGCAAACCTTCGCTGCCATCGTGACTCAAGGTCACGTCGAACCCGCAGCTCATCAGGTGCGACTGCACGTGGCTGGCAAGCAAGGGGTCATCCTCGACGGCAAGGATGCGAGCCGAGGTAGGTGTACGGGTCATCATGGTGGTCAACCGGGAGACATTGAATGCGAACAATTCTATCTACTAAACGCTAATCTCACACCTACAGATTCCCCCGCGCCGAATCGCTACACTGCCCAGATGTTCCGAAGGAGGAAGGTCGTGTTCAAAGATCTCAGCATCAAAGGGCGCGTACTGCTGCTCACCCTGCTGCCCACCAGCCTGCTGGCCTTGGTGCTGGGCGGTTATTTCACCTGGGTGCAGCTATCGGGCTTGCAGACTCAATTGCTGCAGCGCGGCGAGATGCTGGTCGAACACCTGGCCCCCCTGGCGGCGCCGGCTCTGGAACAGAAGGACGTGAAGAAGCTCGAGCGTATCGCCCAGCAGGCGCTGGAGCACCCGGACGTTCGTGCGGTCGGTTTTCTTGCCCCTGAGCGCGCCTCCCTGGCGCACGCCGGCCCCAGCATGCTCAACCCCACGCCCAGCGGCCAGCCGGGCGTCAGCCTGCTCAGTGGCCAGGATGCCACGCGCTTTCTGCTGCCGGTCTACGACCAGCACCTGGTGCTCAACGACACCCTCGCCGAAGACGGTCAACTGGAGCTGCTCGGCTGGGTCGAGCTAGAACTCTCGCACCAGGGCACACTGCTCAGCGGCTACCGCAGCCTGTTCGCCAGCCTGCTGCTGATCGCCGGCGGCCTTGCCGTCACCGCCCTGCTCGCCCTGCGCATGAGCCGCAGCATCAACGGCCCACTGCGCGCGATCAAGGCCGGGGTCGCACAGCTCAAGGACGGTCATCTGGAAACCCGCCTACCACCATTGGGCAGCCATGAAATGGACGAGCTGGCCTCTGGCATCAACCGCATGGCCGAGGCGCTGCAGAACGCCCAGGAAGAACTGCAACACAGCATCGAGCAGGCCACAGAAGACGTGCGTCAGAACCTGGAGACCATCGAGATCCAGAACATCGAACTGGACTTCGCGCGCAAGGAGGCCCTGGAAGCCAGCCGTATCAAGTCCGAATTCCTGGCCAACATGAGCCACGAGATCCGCACCCCGCTCAACGGCATTCTCGGCTTCACCAACCTACTGCAGAAGAGCGAGCTCAGCCCGCGCCAGCAGGACTATCTGTCGACCATCGAGAAGTCCGCCGACAGCCTGCTCGGCATCATCAACGAGGTGCTCGACTTCTCCAAGATCGAAGCCGGCAAGCTGATGCTCGAATCCATCCCCTTCAACCTGCGTGACCTGCTACAGGACACCCTGACCATCCTCGCCCCCGCAGCCCATGAAAAGCAGCTGGAACTGGTCAGCCTGATCTACCGCGACACGCCGCTGGCCCTGCGCGGCGACCCGCTGCGCCTGAAGCAGGTACTGACCAACCTGGTCAGCAACGCGATCAAGTTCACCCGCGAAGGCACCATCGTCATGCGCGCCATGGTCGAGGACGAGAGCGCCGACAGCGCGCAGCTGCGCATCAGCGTGATGGACACCGGCATCGGCCTGTCGGATGAGGACCTGCGTGCGCTGTTCCAGGCTTTCAGCCAGGCCGACAACTCGCTCAGCCGCCAGGCCGGCGGCACCGGCCTTGGCCTGGTGATTTCCAAGCGCCTGATCGAGCAGATGGGCGGCGAGATCGGCGTCGACAGCACGCCAGGCGAAGGCTCGGAATTCTGGATCACCCTGACCCTGCCCAAGGCACGCGACGATGCCGAAGATCTGCCGCGCGCAGCCTTTCAGGGGCGTCGTGTGGCTGTGCTGGAAAGTCACGAACTGGCGCGCCAGGCACTGACCCACCAGCTTGAGGACTGCGGCCTGGAGGTGGAGAGTTTCTCCGATCCCGCTCAGCTCTTCGAAGCGGTGAACAACCAGCACACGCGCGAACGCCCGCTGAGCCTGGCAGTGCTGGGCATTACCGCCAGCCAGCTGGCGCCCGAGAGTCTCGGCCAACGGATATGGGATCTCGACCGCCTCGGCTGCAAAGCGCTGGTACTCTGCCCGACCACCGAGCTGGGCCTGTTCCACGACTCGCTGCCCGACGCTTATAACCAGCTGCAGGCCAAGCCCCCTTGCACACGCAAGCTGCATAAAGCGCTGCTAGAACTGGTCAGCCCACAACGGCCGATCAGCGAGCCGGTGGTGATCAGCGATACCCGCCGACCACAGATTCTCTGCGTCGACGACAACCCGGCGAACCTGCTGCTGGTGCAGACCCTGCTCGACGATCTTGGTGCCCAGGTGACTGCCGTCGACAGCGGCTACGCGGCGATAGAAGCGGTGCAGCAGGACAGCTTCGACCTGGTGTTCATGGACGTGCAGATGCCCGGCATGGATGGACGCGAAGCTACCGAAGTGATTCGCCAATGGGAAAGCGAACAGAGCCGCAGCACCACACCGATCATCGCCCTCACCGCCCATGCCCTGGCCAACGAGAAGCGCGCCCTGTTGCAAAGCGGCATGGACGACTACCTGACCAAGCCGATCAACGACCGCCAGTTGGCCCAGGTGGTGCTCAAGTGGACCGGCCTTAACCTGCGCAACGCCCCAACGCACAAGGCCGCCCCGCCCGCCCCTGCGCAGTCGCAACCCAAGGTGCTCGACAATGAGGAAGGCCTGCGTCTGGCAGCCGGCAAGCCCGACCTGGCCGCCGATATGCTGAGCATGCTGCTGGCAGGCCTGCCCGGTGACCGTCAGGCCATCCGCCAGGCTCGCGCTAGCGGTGAACGCACAACGCTGATCGAGCGGGTTCACCGCCTGCACGGCGCTACCCGCTACTGCGGCGTGCCCCAGCTGCGCGCTGCCTGCCAGCGCAGCGAGACCCTGCTCAAACAGGACGACCCCGAAGCTCAGCGTGCCCTGGACGAGCTGGACGCAGCGATCGAGCGCCTGAGCGAAGCCGCCGCGCAAAGCGCTTGAGGACCCCATATGCGCATCTGCCTGTTCAGCAGCAAACCCTATGACCGTGACTCGTTTCTCGCGGCAAACTGCCCGCCCGACTGGCATCTGCAGTTCCACGAAACACGCCTGACCGCCGACAGCGTGGCATTGGCCAAAGGCAGCGAGGTGGTCTGCGCCTTCATCAATGACGACCTGTCCGCCCCGGTGCTGGAGCAATTGGCCGCTGATGGCACGCGCCTGATCGCCCTGCGCTCGGCCGGCTACAACCATGTCGACCTGGCAGCGGCGCAGCGTCTCGGCCTGCCGGTAGTGCGGGTGCCGGCCTATTCGCCCCACGCCGTGGCCGAACACGCGGTGGCCCTGATCATGGCCCTCAATCGACGCACCCACCGGGCCTTCAATCGCACCCGCGAAGGGGACTTTTCCCTGCACGGTCTGACCGGCTTCGACCTGCATGGCAAGTGCGTCGGCGTGGTCGGCGGCGGCAAGATCGGCCAGGTCTTCGCCCGCATCATGCAAGGCTTCGGCTGTCAGGTGCTGATCCACGACCCGTTCCCGTTGAGCGGGCTGGAGGCCCTGGGCGCACGCCAGGCGCCGCTGGATGAGGTGATCGCCAGCAGCGACATCCTCAGCCTGCACTGCCCGCTGACCGATGCCAGCTACCACCTGATCGACCGTGAACGCCTGGCCCAGATGAAGCGCGGCGCCATGCTGATCAACACCGGTCGCGGCGCCCTGGTCGATGCTCCCGCACTGATCGAAGCGCTGAAGAGCGGCCAGCTCGGCTACCTGGGCCTGGACGTCTACGAGGAAGAGTCGGAGCTGTTCTTCGAGGATCACTCCGACCTGCCGCTGCAGGACGACACCCTGGCCCGCCTGCTGAGCTTCCCCAACGTCATCATCACCGCGCACCAGGCCTTTCTCACCCACGAGGCACTCGCAGCCATCGCCCACACCACCCTGGACAACATCGAGGCCTGGCTAGCCGGCCGGCCAAGCAATGAGGTCAAGGCCGGCGCGTGATAGCATGCCGGCTGATCCGGAGGACCCATGGCCGAACACGATTTCCGTTATTCCCTGCTCAACCCGCAACACACCCTCACCGAATGCCGCGCACTGGCGCCGGGCCGCTACCAGGTCACCGGCAACGGCGGCTCGATCCAGGCCAACGACGTGCTGCTGGTCACCCTCAAGGGCAGCCGCGACCTGCACATGCGCCTGGAAGTGGAGAAGGTTCGCCACCTGATCAACCCGCCCGGCCAATGGCTGGCCGTGTGCAAGGGTCCGCAGTTCAAGGAACTGGCCATCCATAACTGGCAGGTGAACTGCGACAGCTGCGGCAAGCAGCTGGATTTCGAATTCGCCGTCGATGCGGCTCTTGGCAAAGCCGCGCAAGCGCCAGCCGCCGAAGCCCGCATCACCGAGCTGGGCTGGCGCAACGACGCTGGTCGCCACCTATGCCGCACCTGCCAGGAGGCCTGACAGCATGAGTCGCGCCCTGCCCATCGCCCTGCTCGCCGCCACCTTGGTCGGCTGCGCCAGCGACGCACCGCAGTTGGAAACCGAACGCAGCTACCAAGTGGAATGGATCGGCGAACGCCCGCTGATAGACCGCAGCCACCTGACCGTGACTTTTGCCGCTGACGGTCGCGCTCACGGTCACGCCGGCTGCAATCACTGGTTCGCTGGCTACATCTTAAAAGGTGACGCCGTCCGTTTCGAAACCCCGGGTAGCACCCGCAAGATGTGCGCGCCTTCATTGATGGAACAGGAGCAGCGCTTTCTAGCAGCATTGACGGAAGTGCAGCGCTGGGACTTCAACGACATCGGCCAACTGCAACTGTGGCCGGCCAGCGGCAAACCGATTCGCCTCTGGCCGCAATAATCGAGCCGCGTGGATACTCTGTGGGAGGCGCTTCAGCGGCGACGTCTTTATCGATGATCGCGGCTAAAAGGCCGTTGAAAAACGTAGGCGAGGCAGCCAGTGCAAGGCAAAAACAGGCGAAAAAGCGGAGTTTACGATCTGTAAATGAGCATTTTGAGCCTGTTTTTAACGCAGCAATGGCAACGCAGGTAGTTTTTCAACAGCCTGCTAAAGCCCCTCCCACAACAGCACCTACGCGAACAGCTCCAGCTGCTCCTGCCGCCCGCGCAGATCATGCAGCCTGACGCCCACCCCGAGCAGGCGCACCGGCTTGCCGCCCCGGGCAAAGGCGTTGCTCAGCAATAGCCGATAGCTTTCCAGATCCCGACTGGCCCCCGCCTGCTCAAGGGTGGTCTGGGTAAAGTCGTGAAATTTGACTTTGACGAAGGGTTTGTCCGGTCGATAGCTGGCGTCCAGCCGCTGCAAACGACCGTTCATCTCCTCGAGCAGCGCCGGCAGCTTCTTCAGGCAGGCCTCCAGGTCGGGCAGGTCCTGATCGTAGGTGTTCTCGACGCTCAGTGATTGGCGACGACTGTCCACCTGCACGGCACGTTCGTCTATGCCGTGGGCCAGGCGCCACAAGCGCTCACCAAAACTGCCGAACTCACGCACCAGCGCCAGCTTGTTCCATTCACGCAGATCCAGGCAGGTACGAATCCCCAGGCGCGTCAGCTTGTCGGCCGTTACCTTGCCGACGCCATGCAGCTTGTTCACCGGCAACTCGGCAACGAAATCGTCGACCTGATCCGGGGTGATCACGAACAACCCGTTGGGCTTGCGCCAGTCGCTGGCGATCTTGGCCAGGAACTTGTTCGGCGCCACCCCTGCCGACACGGTGATGTGCAGCTCCTGCGCCACGCGGCGGCGAATTTCCTGGGCAATGCGCGTGGCGCTGCCAGCAAAATGCGCCGACTCGCTGACATCCAGATAGGCTTCGTCGAGCGACAACGGCTCGATCAAGTCTGTGAACTGGCGAAAAATGCCGTGAATCTCGCGGGAAACCGAGCGGTATACCTCGAAGCGAGGCTTGACGATCAGCAGGTCCGGGCACAGCTTCAGCGCATGCCGCGAGGACATCGCCGACCGCACGCCATAGGCACGTGCCTCGTAGTTGCAGGTGGCGATCACTCCACGACGATCAGCCGAGCCGCCAACGGCTAGCGGACGATTGGCCAGGCTCGGGTCGTCACGCATCTCGATGGCGGCGTAAAAGCAGTCGCAGTCAACGTGGATTATCTTGCGCACAACACCCTCGAAAGCCTTGCCAGGTCTGGTCTAACTCGCTGGAGTCTAACAGTTGTTTGAGGCTAACCATCTGAGTTGAAAACAGTTTTTTGAAGATAATAGTTGACGCAAAGCTCTCTACCGGTAGAATGGCGGCCGCGGGATGGAGCAGTCTGGTAGCTCGTCGGGCTCATAACCCGAAGGTCGTAGGTTCAAATCCTGCTCCCGCAACCACCTTCCGAAAAGGCCACTCTCGCGAGTGGCCTTTTTGTTTGCCTGTCGATTAGCATTTTCGATCAAAAGCAAGAAACCGATTGACAAAACTTTCTCCCCGAGTAGAATGGCCGCCGCGGGATGGAGCAGTCTGGTAGCTCGTCGGGCTCATAACCCGAAGGTCGTAGGTTCAAATCCTGCTCCCGCAACCACCTTCAGATAAAGGCCACTCAAACGAGTGGCCTTTTTCGTTTCCGAGTATTGATCTTCCTCAGCTTCACATAAGCCAAGCGGGCCTATGCTGGAGACACCTGCCACAGATGCAGGACATTACCGAGGAAGCCTGTATGAACTGGAAGAACACCCCACCACGTTATGGAAGCCTGTCCATTGGCCTGCACTGGCTGATGCTGATTCTGATCGCCGCCGTCTACGCCTGCATCGAACTCAAGGGCAATTTCCCCAAAGGTAGTGATACCCGCGAGCTGCTCAAGCAATGGCACTTCATGCTCGGTCTGAGCGTCTTCGCCTTGGTCTGGTTGCGCCTGCTCGCTCGTGCGCTGAGCCCTACCCCGGCCATCCAGCCCGCGCCACCGAGCTGGCAAAACCTGCTCGCCAAGCTGATGCACCTGGCCCTGTACGCCCTGATGATCGGCGCGCCGCTGGCTGGCTGGTTGATTCTCAGCGCCGCCGGCAAGCCCATTCCCTTCTTCGGCCTGGAGCTGCCGGCACTGGTCGGCCCGGACAAGGCACTGGCCGGGCAGATCAAGGAACTGCACGAACTGGCTGGCAGCGCCGGCTACTGGCTGATCGGCCTGCACGCGGTCGCTGGTCTGTATCACCATTACGTGGTGCGCGATAACACCCTGACGCGCATGCTGCCGGGGCGCAATTGAGGTGAAGACGCCTCTGGTCAAGTGCCCGATCCGCCGCTAGAATTGCGCACTTTTTGATCAGAGGCGCCCACAAGGCGCCCGTTAGAGGTTAGCCCGCATGTCCACCGCCACCCCGAAAGTCGGCTTCGTCTCGCTCGGCTGCCCGAAAGCGACTGTCGACTCCGAACGCATCCTGACCCAACTGCGCATGGAAGGTTACGAGATCGTACCGACCTACCAGGATGCCGACGTGGTGGTGGTCAATACCTGTGGCTTCATCGACAGTGCCAAGGCCGAGTCGCTCGACGCCATCGGTGAGGCGCTGGCCGAGAACGGCAAGGTGATCGTCACCGGTTGCATGGGCGTGGCCGAGGACAGCATCCGCGACGTACACCCGAGCGTGCTGGCCGTCACCGGCCCGCAGCAATACGAGCAGGTGGTCAATGCCGTGCACGAAGTCATCCCGCCGAAGACCGAGCACAACCCGCTGATCGACCTGGTGCCGCCGCAGGGCATCAAGCTGACCCCGCGCCACTATGCGTACCTGAAGATTTCCGAAGGCTGCAACCATACCTGTAGCTTCTGCATCATCCCGTCGATGCGCGGCAAGCTGGTCAGCCGCCCAGTGGGCGACGTACTGAGCGAAGCCGAGCGCCTGGTCAAGGCCGGCGTGAAAGAGCTGCTGGTGATCAGCCAGGACACCAGCGCCTACGGCGTCGATATGAAGTACAAGCTGGACTTCTGGAACGGCCAGCCGGTGAAAACGCGCATGCTCGAGCTGTGCGAAGCGCTGTCGTCGATGGGCGTGTGGGTGCGCCTGCACTACGTCTACCCCTACCCCAACGTCGATGACGTGATCCCGCTGATGGCCGCCGGCAAGCTGCTGCCCTACCTGGACATCCCCTTCCAGCACGCCAGCCCGAAAGTGCTCAAGTCGATGAAGCGCCCCGCGTTCGAAGACAAGACCCTGGCGCGCATCAAGAAGTGGCGTGAGATCTGCCCGGAACTGACTATCCGCTCCACCTTCATCGTCGGCTTCCCTGGCGAGACCGAGGAAGACTTCCAGTACCTGCTGGACTGGCTGACCGAAGCTCAGCTCGACCGCGTCGGCTGCTTCCAGTATTCCCCGGTCGAAGGCGCGCCGGCCAACGACATGGGCCTGGAGCCGGTACCGGATGAGGTCAAACAGGAGCGTTGGGAGCGTTTCATGGCCCATCAGCAGGCGATCAGCTCGGCGCGTCTGCAGGCCAAGATCGGCCTGGAGATGGACGTACTGGTCGACGAAGTGGATGGCGAAGGCGCCGTGGCGCGCTCCTGGGCCGACGCCCCGGAGATCGATGGCAGCGTGTTCATTGACTCCCCCAACGTCAAGCCGGGCGACAAGGTGCGTGTGCGCATCGTCGATGCCGACGAGTACGATATGTGGGGCGAGCTGGTCTGAGCCAGATCCCTGCATGACGGCCCCCGCAGCATGCGGGGCTTTTTCTTTCCGGCAGCGCAACGCCTTGTCGGTACAATGACCTTCTTTTTGTCGAGCGCCGTAATGAGCGAAGCCACCCGTCTGTCCAAGCGCGTCATCGAACTGTTCGGCTGCTCGCGCCGCGAGGCCGATCTGTACATCACTGGCGGCTGGGTGACGGTGGACGGCCAGGTGGTCGAGGTGCCGCAATTCAAGATCGAAGATCAGCGTATCGAGCTGCATCCGGATGCCACGCTTGAACCGGTAGAGCCCGTCACCCTGTTGGTGCATGGTGCGGCTGGCTGTAACGCCGCGCAGTTGCAACATCTGCTGGTGCGCGAACGACACTGGGAACAAGACCCACACGCCCAGCGCATCCTGCATGGCCACTTCCTGCGCCAGGAGCAGAGCCTGCCATTGCAGACCGGCGCCAGCGGCCTGATGGTGCTCAGCCAGGATTGGCGCACACAGCGCAAGCTGCGCGAGGACGCGGCCAAGCTGGAGCAGGAATACCTGGTCGAGGTCGCCGGCGAGGCGCCCGCCAGCGCGCTGGAGCGCCTGAAGAAAGGCTGGCTGCACAAGGGCACGCAGTTCCCACCGTGCAAGGCCAGTTGGCAGAGCGAACAGCGCCTGCGCTTCGCCCTGAAGAATCCGGCTCCTGACCTGCTGCGGCAGATCTGCACGGCGCTGGGCCTGAAAGTGCTGAGCATGAAGCGCATCCGTATCGGCGGCGTACCCATGGCCAAACTGCCTTCCGGGCAGTGGCGCTATCTGGGTGAGAAGGAACGTTTCTGAGGCCGTGTTAGGCTGTGTGCGTCACGCTCTGGAGACCACCCTCATGCGTACCCTGTTACTCACCGCCCTACTTGCCCTGAGCCTGCCCACCCTGGCCGCGCCAGCCCCCTTCTTCCTCTGGCAGAGCAAGGTCGACGGCCACCTGACCTGCGCCCAGGTCAGCCCTGGTGACGGCTGGATTCGTTTCACCGGCCCCTTCCGCGATGCCGGCTGCCGGGTAGCGCAAGACGCGCCTGTGCACAGCCGCTAAGAGGACGCCATGCAGCATCTGGTTTCGCCTGTCGGTATCGTGCGTTCCTGCTTCAAGGAAAAATTCGCCATCCCTCGTCAGCCGCAACTGGCGCCTGCCGCGCGCGGGGTACTGGAATTGCTGCCGCCCTTCGATCAGGGCGAAGCCGTGCAGGGCCTGGAACAGGTCAGTCATGTCTGGCTGCTGTTTCTGTTTCACCAGGCGCTGGAGGACAAGCCACGGCTGAAAGTCAGGCCGCCGCGCCTCGGCGGTAATCAGTCGGTGGGCGTATTCAGTACCCGCGCCACCCACCGCCCCAACGGCATCGGCCAGTCGGTGGTGCGCCTGGAGCGAGTGGAGCCGGGGCGTCTGCATCTGTCCGGCATCGACCTGCTCGACGGCACACCGGTGCTGGATATCAAGCCCTACGTGCCTTACGCCGATACCGTGGCCGACGCGCGCAACGACATGGCCGATGGCGCGCCACGGCTGATCCCGGTGGAATGGAATGCCGATGCATTGCCGTTGGCGCGCCAGCATGCGCTGCGCCTGAACGAACCGCTGGTGGAGCTGATCGAGCAATGCCTGGCGCAAGACCCACGTCCGGCCTACCAACAGCCAGAGCCGGAACGCCGCTATGGCGCGCGCTTCTGGGATCTTGACGTGCACTGGCACTACCCCGAGCCGGGGCGCATCCGGGTGCTGGATGTGCAGATGGCGAGTCGCGGCTAAAGCCCCACCCACAAATGCGCGAGAGCCTCTGCATGAGCAAATCCCACACAGGGCGCTGATTCCCTGGGAGGGCTTCAACCGCGACCAGACAAAACGCATAAAGCGTCATTTCGGCCGGCAATGATGCCTGCATTCCCCGCTGCCAGGCCCTAGGGTGAAGCCCTCACCATCTCGCGAGGCCTTTCCATGCATCCTTACTTCTCCCTTGCCGGGCGCACTGCCCTGGTCACTGGCGGCACCCGCGGTATTGGCCTGATGATCGCCAAGGCCTTCGTCGAGGCAGGCGCCCATGCCTATGTTTGTGCCCGTGACGGCGAAGCCTGCGCGCAAACCGCCAGCGAGCTGTCGGCGCTGGGCCAATGCACCGGCATAGCCGCCAACCTGGCCAGCGAGGAAGGCGTGCAGGCGCTGGCTGCCGAACTGACCGGGCGCATCGACAAGCTGGACATCCTGGTCAACAACGCCGGCACCACCTGGGGCGCGCCGCTGGAGAACTACCCGGCCAAGGGCTGGGAGAAGGTCATGCAGCTCAACGTCACCTCGGTGTTCGGCTGCATCCAGCAACTGCTGCCTCTGCTGCGCAAGGCCGGCTCGGCGGACTGCCCGGCGCGGGTGATCAATATCGGCTCGGTGGCCGGCATCAGCGCCATGGGTGAACAGGCCTACGCCTACGGGCCGAGCAAGGCCGCGCTGCATCAGCTGTCGCGCATGCTGGCCAAGGAACTGGTGGGCGATCACATCAACGTCAACGTGATCGCCCCGGGGCGCTTCCCGAGCAAGATGACCCGCTTCATCGCCGATGACGAAGCGGCGCTGGCCGCCGATACCGCAGTGATCCCGATGAAGCGCTGGGGGCGTGAGGAAGAGATGGCCGCACTGGCGCTGAGCCTGGCCGGCAGCGCCGGTGCCTACATGACCGGCGCCATCATCCCCATCGACGGCGGTTTTCACCTGGGCTGAGGGGCAGCGCTGCAGGGCGTACTCGCGAAGCAGTACGCCGTCAGAACTTTTGCCACACCGAAGACGGCGGACTGTTCGCTGGCGCTCCTGAGTCCGCCCTACGCCCGTCCGCAGCCGCGTACCGGCTCGCCCTTATCAGGTGCGGAACTGTCGCACCAACTCCCACAGCACTGTAGGACGCACTCGCGAAGCAGTACGCCGTCAGGACTTTTGCCGCGCCGAAGACGGCGGACTGTTCGCTGGCGCTCCTGAGTCCGCCCTACGCCCGCCAGCGGCCGGCGTCCCGGCTCGCCAGCTTCAGGTGCGGAACTGTCGCACCATCCCCTGCAGTTCCACTCCCAGGCGAGCCAGCTCGGCGCTGGACGCGGCGGTCTGCTCGCTGGCAGTGGCGCTCTGCTCACCGATATCGCGCACGCGGGTGACGCTTTCGTTGATCGCCTCGGCTACCGCACTCTGCTCCTCGGCAGCGGCAGCGATCTGCTGGTTCATCTGCTCGATGGTGCTCACCGCCTGGGTGATACGACCCAGAGCATCGCCGGCTTCACCGGCCAGCTCGACGGTACGCCGGGTCAGATCGCGGCTGCTGTCCATCTGCTGCACCGCGCCTTTGGCCATGCGTTGCAGGCCGGCGATCAGGCTTTCGATCTCCTCGGTGCTCTCCTGAGCACGCTTGGCCAGTGCCCGCACCTCATCGGCGACCACGGCGAAACCACGGCCCTGCTCGCCGGCGCGCGCCGCCTCGATGGCCGCGTTGAGCGCCAGCAGGTTGGTCTGCTCGGCGACGTTGCGAATCACTTCAAGCACACTGCCGATACGCGCACTTTCCTGATTCAGGTCGGCGATGGCCTTGGCCGACTGCTCCACTTCGCTGGCCAGGCTGTCGATCTGATCCACGGCCTGCTGCACCACGCGATTACCCTGCTGTGCCTCCAGGTCGGCATCGCGCGCGGCCAGTGAAGCCTGCTCGGCGTTCTGCGCCACTTCCTGCACGGTGGCGGCCATCTGGTGCATGGCGGTAGCGGTCTGTTCGGTTTCCAGTTTCTGCGTCTGCACCCCGGCGCTGGTTTGCGCGGTGATCGCAGACAGTTGCTCGGCAGCCGCTGCGATCTGCCCGACACCACCGCCAATACGGCCAACCAGATTGCGCAGGCTGACGGTCATGTCCTGCATGGCTGCAAGCAACTGGCCCACTTCGTCGCCGCGGTCCTGCGGGATGTCCTGGCTGAGGTCACCGGCGGCGATACGCTGGGCGAAGGTCACGGTCTGGCGCAGCGGCGCGACGATCAGACGAGTGATCAGCAGCGAGGCACACAGGCCCAGCACCACGGCAGCCAAGCCCATGATGCCGAGCATCACCAGTGCGCGCTGAGTGTCGGCGAGCATCCGGGTTTCGGCGCTGGCCTGGGCCGACTCGGCCAGGTCGACGACCGAGCGGGCGCGCTCGATCATGGCCTTCTCGGTGGCCTGGTTCTGCTCACGCAGCTGTTGGTAGTAGAGGAAGGAGCGCTGGTAGAGAGTCAACGCCTGCAGGGCGGTTTCGATGGAGGCTTTCTGATCATCGTTGAGCCAGACGGTCAGGCTGCGGGCAACGGTCTGCAGGTCTTCGCTGACGTACTCCCACTCTTCCAGCGCTTCGGGCGAGCCATCGATGATGTACAGGCTTTCCTGGCCGCGCAGGTCGAGCATGCGTTTGCTCAGGCCGGATGCGGTTTCCGCCAGGGTCAGGGGGTCGCTACCCCGCAGACGATCACCCTGCAGGCGCAGCTCACGCACGGCGTCATACATGTCCAGCTCGATCACCTCGAACTGGTCACGGGTTTCTCCAGCAGCAGTGCGCATGTCCTGGCGAGCCTCACGGGCCTTACCCTGCTGCTCGACATAGTTGTCGAACTGCTTCAGGTACTCGGCAGTAGCCTGCTGCATGGTCTGCACACGCGTGCTTTCGGCTGCATCCTTGCCCAGGTGCTCCAGCATGCCCTGTACCTTGAGCAAGCTTTCGCGCACACGCTCTGCGCTCTCCTGGGTCTGTTCGATAGCGAAACTGCGTTCCAGACGACGCGCCTGGAGAATCTCCTGGTTCACCTGCGCCAACTGCCCAACCTGCTCATGCCCATGTAATACCGCTTGAACCGCCAGATAGCCACTGACCGTCATGGCGGCGGTAAGCAACAGCACGAGGCCGAAACCGATAAAGAGTTTCTTGCCGACGGCAAGATTGGCGAAAAAGCGTGCGGCAGGCTTGAACATAACGGCGACTCCAGATTCTTCTTATACAGCCGCGCATCGTGGGCGCGACCTGGTCGACTGACTACGCAACTGCTGTGCCATGTCGAGTCCGGTTTATCGGCAAAGAGTGTCCCCGCTTGAGTGCTGGCAATTAGCCAACCCATGGCTCTCAGCATAGCCAATGAAATGGCCAAGACAGGCAACTATCCGCTTATTGACGCCGAATAAATGGCGAAATACCGCCTACTGAGGCGCCGTTTCTGGTTTATCGCAATAAAAAAGGCGCAGCCTCTGCCGAAGCTGCGCCTCTGGATTCGAGCCGCGATCAGCGCCCGGCGAGCGCCGGCATCACTCTCGGCCGCAGAACCTCCCCAGCCACAGCCAGCAGGCCGATGGCACCGGCAATCCAGTACCACTGCAGTACGGGATCGAACATCAGCCAGCCCAGCGCATGCAGGAACACCACCATGATCAGCACCGGGCTGACGTAGCGCACCATGAACAGCCACAGCGCGTACCCCGCAGGCGGCAGATCCAGCTCGTCACGCATGATCTCGCCGCGCAGTGCGTAGCCTGCGAGTACGACCATCAAGATGCCACCCAGCGGCATCATCCAGCGCGAGGTGAGGTAATCCAGCCAGTCGAAGAAGTTCTTGCCCAGCGGCGTCCAGCCCGCCAGCAGGTTGAACGACAGCATCGCCAGCAGGCTGATCACCAGCAGCACCACGCCGGCCCCAATGGCAGCGCGCAGGCGGCTGATACCGTGCTTTTCGTTCAGGTAGGCCACGCTGGCCTCGATCATCGAGATCGCCGAGGTCAGTGCCGCGATCGATACCATGGCGAAGAACAAGACGCCGAAGGCGGTGCCGAATGGCATCTGCTGGAAGGCCAGCGGCAGACTCATGAAGATCAGCCCCGGCCCAGCGCTAGGGTTCATGCCGTTGGCGAAGATGATCGGGAAAATCGCCAGACCGGCCAGCAACGCCACGCAGGTATCGCAGAGTGCGACGATGAAGGTGGTCCGCGCGATGGATTGCCCATCCGGGATGTAGGAGCCGTAAGTGAGAATGGCGCCCGAGGCCAGGCTCAGGGTGAAGAAGGCGTGCCCCAGTGCCGCCAACAGTGCCTCACCGGTGATCTTCGAGGCATCGAAGTGGAAGAGGAAGCCGAAGCCTGCACTGAAACTGCCACTGGTGAACGCATAGCCGACCAGCGCCACCAGCATCAGCGCCAGACCCGGCATCATCCGGCGCACGGCATTCTCGATGCCTTTCTGCACGCCCTTGGCGACGATCCACAACGTCAGCAGCGCCACCAGCACGCTCCAGCCACCGAGTTGCCAGGGGTTGGCATTGTGCGCCTCGAACACCCCGCCCAGTGCCTCGACGCTGGTGGCCGCCAGCGAACCGTCGAGCATTTTCCACGTATAGGCGAAAGCCCAGCCGGCAACGACCACGTAAAAGCACAGGATCATGAAACCGGCGAGCATGGCCATACCGCCCACCGCCTTCCACAGCGGGTTACCACCGTTCTCGCGGACCACGCGGCCGATGGCGTCGATGGGGCTGCCGCGCCCACGGCGACCGATGGCGATCTCGGTCATCATCACCGGAATGCCGATGGCCAGGATGCACGCCAGGTACATCAGCACGAAGGCGCCGCCGCCGTACTCGCCAGTGATGTAAGGGAATTTCCAGATATTGCCCAGGCCGACGGCCGAGCCGGTTGCAGCGAGGATGAAACCCCAGCGAGAAAGCCAGAGGTTCTTCGGTTTTTCACGGGTCATGCGTCACCTGTTTGTTTTTATCTGTGACGGAATCGGACCCGCCGCGCTTATGGCGCAGCGGAATGCAAGGCTTGGGTGGAAGCCAAAGGTGTCACTGAGCGTCGGCTTGTGCCTCCGGCAAGGCCAGTTGGAAGGCCTCCAGGGGTTCACAGCCCGCCGCCATGGCGACAATGCGTGGGTACGCGGCAAGGTCACAGTTAAAACGCCGCGCATTATACAGCTGCGGAATCAGGCAGGCTTCCAGATATCCAGGCCGGTCGCCGAGCGACAGGCGACCGTCGAATGCAGCCAGGCCCTCCTCCACGGCGGTCAGACCGAGCGCGACCCAGTGCCGGTACCAGGCGTTCTTCGCCTCGTCGCCGGCACCCAGTTCGCTGGACAGGTACTGCAGCACGCGCAGGTTGTTCAGCGGGTGCACGTCGCAGGCAAGGTGCAGCGCCAGCGCACGCACCTGCGCACGCTCGGCCGGATCAGCCGGCAGCAGCGCCGGCACCGGGAAGATTTCTTCGAGGTACTCGATGATCGCCAGCGACTGGGCAATGCGCACGCCGCCGTTTTCTTCATCCACCAGCAGCGGCAACAGGCCCTGCGGGTTCAGCGCGCGATAGTCGGCGCCGTGCTGCTGGCCGCCGTCCTTGACCAGGTGCACTGGCACCTGCTGGTAAGCCAGGCCCTTCAGGTTGAGGGCGATACGCACACGGTAGGCAGCGCTGGAGCGCCAGTAGCCGTAGAGTTTCAACATTGCGGATTCCTTTCGAAACGCGGTAGGAGCGGCTTCAGCCGCGATCAGCTGACAACATCGCGGCTAAAGCCGCTCCTACGAATCAGCGGGCGTCGTAGTGCTCCACCACCTGATCGATGGCGCCGAAGATGCTCTGCCCGGCAACGTCGAACATCTCGATGCGCACCCGATCACCGAACTTGAGGAACGGCGTCTTCGCCTCGCCCTGCTCGACGATTTCCAGCATGCGCTTTTCCGCCAGGCAGGAAGAGCCCGCGCTGCGGTCGTAGTTCGACACGGTGCCCGAGCCGATGATGGTGCCCGCGCCCAGCGGTCGGGTCTTGGCTGCGTGAGCCACCAGAGTCGGGAAGTTGAAGGTCATGTCCACACCGGCGTTCGGCTGGCCGAACAGCGCGCCGTTGATATGCGACACCAGCGGCCGGTGCACCTTGCCGTCCTTCCAGCTTTCGCCCAGTTCGTCTGGGGTGATGGCCACCGGGGAGAAGCTCGACGACGGTTTGCTCTGGTAGAAACCAAAGCCCTTGGCCAGCTCGCCAGGGATCAGATTACGCAGCGAGACGTCGTTGACCAGCATCAGCAGACGGATATGGCCGCCCGCTTCGGCCGGTGTGGCGCCCATCGGCACATCGTCGGTGACCACTGCCAGCTCGGCTTCCAGGTCGATGCCCCAGGCTTCGTCGGCCAGGCTGATCGGGCTGTGCGGCGGGATGAAGGCATCGGCGCCGCCCTGGTACATCAGTGGGTCATGCCAGAAGGATTCGGGCATCTCGGCGCCGCGCGCCTTGCGCACCAGCTCAACGTGATTGACGTAGGCGCTGCCGTCGGCCCAGTGATAGGCACGTGGCAAGGGGCTGTGGCAGGCGGCCTGATCGAAGGCGAACGCGCCCTCTTCCATACCGTCGTTGAGGCGCTGATAGACCGCTTCGAGCTTGGGCCGGGCCACGGCCCAGTCGTCCAGTGCAGCCTGCAGGGTGAAAGCGATCTGCGGCACAACGACGGCACGGGTGAGATCGCGGGAAACGACGATCAGCACGCCATCGCGGCCTTGGTTCAGTGATGCAAGTTTCATCGATAATCCTTCGAATTCTGAGGTAGGAGCGAGCTCTGCTCGCGAACCCTGACCGAACAAAAAGCTTCGCGAGCAGAGCTCGCTCCCACAGCGTCGTTTAACCCGACAGACCCGGCGCACGCCAGGAATTGACGTACTCGGCCACGTCCACCGCAGCAGCGGCATCGCTCACTTCCAGGGCGCGGCGGGTGTCGATCATCACCGCCACCTCGTCGATGAAAGTGGCCGGATCTTCCTGGCTCTTCTTCAGCGCCTTGGGGTGCGGCCCATGGGGGAAGCCGCACGGGTGCAGGGTGACCATGCCCTGCTCGATGTTGTCCCGGCTGAAGAAGTTGCCACGGTGGTAGAACAGCACTTCGTCGTAGTCGTCGTTGTTGTGGAAGAACGGCACCTTGAGCACACCGGGGTCGGATTCCACCGGACGCGGGGTGAAGGTGCAGATCACGAAGCCATTGGCGACGAAGGTGGTGTGCACCGACGGCGGCAGGTGGTAGCGGTGGCTGATCAGCGGACGGATGTCGCGCCAGTTCAGGCGCACCACGGTGTTGTCGCCATGCCAGCCGACCACATCCAGGGGGTTATAGGGGTAGGTCACGGTGCTGATCTGGCCGCGCCGCTTGATGCGGATCTGCCAGGTGCTCTCGTCCTGCTGCGCCTTGAAGGCGTCGTCGATATGCGGGTGCTCCAGCACCGCCAGGTCGAAGATCGCCTGCGGGCCGAGCAGGCCCTTGTCCGGCAACTGGTAAGCGCCGTCGGTGTTCTCGATCAGCAGGAAGTAACTCGGCGTGCTGGCCTCGATACGCCAGGCGGTGCCGCGGGGGATCAGCAGGTAATCGCCGTCGCGGTACTGCAGATGGCCGAAGTCGCAGTAGAAATGCCCACTGCCTTCATGCACGAACAGCAACTCGTCACCATCGGCGTTGCGCACCAGATGGCGCATGGCGCCGTGGGTGCGCCAGACGCGCAGCTTGACGTCGGCGTTGTGCAGGGTCAGCGGCGCCGCCAGCGGGCAATCGCGCTCGCTGGGGATGTCGTTGAAGTTGAAGGCATGCGGGCGCAGCGGGCCTTCCCAGTCGATCCAGCCGGTGGGCGGATGCTTGTGGTGCAGGTGCGCGGTGGGGCCGAAGAAGCCCTCACGGCCCATCTCGCGCTCGTAGGTGCCCTGCGGCAGGTCGCAATGCGCCTGGCGCGAGCACTCGCCTTCACGCAAGGGAAAGCGGATCCATTGGCGGCTCATGGCATCACTCCTCGGAGATCACACCGCGACGCAGCTGGTCTTCCTCGATGGATTCGAACAGGGCCTTGAAATTGCCCTCGCCGAAGCCCTGATTACCCTTGCGCTGAATGATCTCGAAGAAGATCGGGCCGATCACCGTATTGGTGAAGATCTGCAGCAGGATGCCGTCATCGCCCGGCGCACCATCGATCAGGATGTTCAGTTCACGCAGTACCTCGGTCGGCTCGCCATGGCCGGCGACGCGGGTATCGACCTTCTCGTAGTAGGTATCCGGGGTGGTCATGAAGTCGACGCCGTTGGCGCGCAGTTGGCGCACGGTGGCGTAGATGTCGTCGGTGGACAGGGCGATGTGCTGAATGCCTTCGCCGTGGTACTCGCGGATGAATTCCTCGATCTGCGACTTGTCATCGGCCGACTCGTTGATCGGAATGCGGATCTTGCCGCAGGGCGCGGTCATGGCGCGGGAGAACAGGCCGGTGAGCTTGCCTTCGATATCGAAGTAGCGGATCTCGCGAAAATTGGCGATACGCTCGTAGAAGCCGGACCACACGTCCATCTGTCCGCGACGCACGTTGTGAGTCAGGTGGTCTATGCATTGCAGGCCGACGGCGTTGTCGTTGGCACTGCGGCCTTCGATGTACTCGAAGTCGACGTCGTAGATGCTCTTTTCACCATAACGGTCAACCAGATACAGCAGCGAGCCGCCGATACCTTCGACGCAGGGGATGTTCAGCTCTCCGAAGTTGGCGTGGCTGCCCACCAACGTGGCACCCTGCTGTTCGACATAAGCCGCAGCCTGGGCGGCGTTCTTGACCCGGAAGGCCATGGCGCAGGCGCTGGGACCGTGCTTCTCGCCGAAGGCGCGCACGTGGCCGGTGGGGCTGCCGTTGAGCACGATGTTGATGTCGTTCTGCTGGAACAGCCACACCTCTTTCGAGCGGTGCTTGGCTGTTTCGGTGAAGCCCATGGCGGTGAACAACTGGCGCAGTTGCTCGATGCCTTCGGCGTTCGGTGCGGTGAATTCGACGAACTCGAAACCGTCGGTTCCGATGGGATTGTGCTGCTCGATCTTGGCCACGGCGGTCATTTCGCCTCCTGATTGTCATTGTTATGGCAGCCGCACGAATGCGTTGCGGACAACCTCATGACAACCGAGCGCAGACCCGCTCTCAAGATGCGTTGCGACACTTAGACGCGTCGGCCGAGTGCGACAGTGGCAAATTTTCCTTACGCCTTTCAGGCAAGGCAGGCAACGCCCTGGCAACCGTAAAATAATCCTTACACGACGGTCAGCCGGCTTGCCACTATCACTCAGCTCGGGCGCGAGAATGTGTAGGCCCGCTCCACCTTGGCCACGCGAGTGGTGAAGGCGGCGTACCAGTCGGTGCGTCCCTGCTCGCGAACGGCGCTGTGCTCGGCATGCTCGCGCCAGCCGCGAATGGCCTCTTCGCTCTGCCAATAGGACAGGGTGATGCCCAGGCCGTCGCTGCGCGCCGACTCCACGCCGAGAAAGCCGGGCTGCTGTGCGGCCAACGCCAGCATGCGCTGTGCCGCCTCGGCATAACCGGTGTCCACGTCGGTACGCTCCGAGGTGAACATCACCACGTAATAGGGTGGCTCCGGCGTGGCCGCGATCAAGCCACTGCTTCCTGCTGCGCCTCATGCACCGACTGCACCGCGCAGGCACCAACCAGGCCGGCGACCAGCGGCGGCAGGCGCCCTTCCAGCGCCGCACGCTCGGGCTGGAACAGGGTGGCGATGAAGAACGGATGATCTTCCAGCTCGATGGCACCCACGGCACCCGCCTCGTCATGCCCGGAAGCCTTCAGCGCCTGCGCCATCAGCGGCTCGACGAAGGCATCGGAAAGGCCGTAGCGACACAGGTACTGCTCGCTGATCTCGCGTACACCGTAGAGCTCGGCGATACGCGAACCGGAAACCAGGCGCACATGCTCGCTGACATCCAGCAAGGCGCAGCTCAGCGGCGCGATCAGAGGGTTCTGCGCTTGCGACGACAGCTCGGCGTGTTCGGCATCCACCCACCCCAGCTGATTGCGTGCGTATTCCAGCAGCGCGTGCTGGAAGCCACCACAGGTGCCGAGAAATGGCACGCCCTGCTCGCGGGCGAAACGGATCGCGCGCAGCGCACCCTCGGTAGCAACATAAGGGCTGCCCGGCACGCACCAGATGCCGTCATAGGCCTGCAAAGTCGCGTCATCGAGAATACGCTCAGTGGCCAGCCAGTCATATTCGACCGCCACTCCCAGCGCTTCACCAGCCAGGCGTAGCGCCTCTGGAATGGCACGGTGCGCGGTAACTGCCGCACTGTAATCACCTACCAGGGCGACCTTGACTCGACACTTGCTGTACATACGCCTATCCCCTCTTGCATGACCGTCTCCCTGCCACTATAAGATGGCGCTCGCGCAATAATAATTGGCGAATAGACAAGCAGAGATTGCAGCCATGCAATATCAGATCGACCATACCGACCTCTCTCTGGTGCTCGCCCTGGTGCGTGGTCGCTCCCTGGCGCGGGCGGCAGAATTGATGCAGGTCGACGTGTCCACGGTGTTCCGTGCTGTACGCCGGCTGGAAGCCGCCCTGGGGGTGGCGCTGTTCGAGAAGAGTCGACGCGGCTATGAGCCCAGCGAAACCGCTCGGGCCCTGGCCGAGCAGGCCGAGCGCGCCGAACAGGCACTGGATGCCGCCCGTGTGGCGCTGGAGCAGGGCAAGCAGGTGGTCAGCGGCACGGTACGCCTGACCTGTACCGACGCAGTGCTGAGCAGCCTGCTGCTGCCGGCGCTGGCGCGCTTCATGCCCAACTATCCGGCACTGTCGCTGGAACTGGTGACCTCCAACGACTTCGCCAACCTCAGCCGCCGCGACGCCGACCTGGCCCTGCGCCTGACCAACCAGCCGCCGGAGCATCTGGTCGGCCGCCGTCTGGCCAAGGTGTCCTACGTGGTTTGCGCACGCGACGATGGCCAGGATCGCAGCGACCTGGCGCGACAGAGCTGGATCGCCCCGGACGAGTCGATGCCGGATCACGCCACGGTACTCTGGCGTCTGCGCGAATTGCCGAGCGTCACTCCCAACTATCGCTGCAGCAGCATGTATGCCGTGGCGCAACTGGCACGCGCCGGCCTGGGCGTCGCCGCCCTGCCCGACTTCGTACTGCACGCCCACCCCGAACTCAAGCCACTCGGCCCGCCGCTGGCAGGCTGCGACACCGAACTCTGGCTGCTGACCCGCCCGGACTGCCGTGCCTTGCGCTCGGTGCAGACGCTGTTCGAGGAGTTGAGCGAAGCGCTGATGAGCAGCGATTGAGATAAAGCGGCGCCGCTGAAGCGCCTCCCACAGAACGGGGGGCAGCCTGTCAGTGCAGCAGCGAAACCTTGTAGGAGGGGCTTTAGCCGCGACAGCCCAGGAAGCTGAGCCCGGATGCAATCCGGGGACATTGGTTGCGCAAAAGAGCATCGCGGCTGAAGCCGCTCCGTAGAAGCGGCTTCAGATCCGTAGGGCGGGTGCAACCCGCCACCCATTTATGGCGGGTCGCACCCGCCCTACAACATTACAGATGCCCAACTGCCTCGTAGGAGCGGCTGGGCGGCGTTACGCTTCAGCCGCGAAGAACTTCCCGAAAATCCTGATCGCTGCGGTGCGTACGGCGCACCCTACGACTCAGCCCTGCTGCAAATGCCCGTAGAGCTTGGCGTACAGGCCACCTTCTGCGATCAGTTGCTGGTGGTCACCATCCTCGGCCACGCTGCCGCCGTCGAACACCAGTACCCGATCGGCCTGCTTCACCGCGCTCAGGCGGTGGGCGATGATCAGCGTGGTGCGGCCTTCAAGGAACTGCGCCAGCGCTTCGTGCAAGGCGTACTCAGTGGCGGCATCCAGTGCCGAAGTGGCTTCGTCGAGGATCACCACCTTGGGCTCGGCCAGCACCATACGCGCGATGGCCAGGCGCTGGCGCTGCCCGCCGGACAAACGCACACCGCTACGCCCGACCACGCTGTCCAGCCCTTGCGGCAGTTGCGCAATGGTGTCGTGCAGCTGGGCGATGCGCAGCGCCTGCCAGCAGGCCTCATCGCTGCGCTCGCGGCCCATGGTCAGGTTGGCGCGTACCGTATCGTTGAACAGCGCCGGGTGCTGCAGCACTACCGCGACGTTGTCACGCACGCAGTCCAGGCCGATCTCCTCCAGCGCGCTGCCGCCGAAGCGGATGCTGCCGGCCTGCGGCGTGTACAGACCCAGCAGCAACTGCACCAGAGTGCTCTTGCCTCCGCCGGAGGCGCCAACGATGGCCACCTTCTCGCCAGGGCCGATGGACAGATCGAGCCGATCCAGCACCGGCTCGTCGCCATAGCCGAAGGTCAGCCCGCGCACCTCGATACCCACCGTGTCACGACCTTTGAAGGGATCGACGCGCCCGTCGTACTGCGGCTCGTCCTTACGGGCCAGCAGCTCGTTGATCCGCGTCAACGCCCCGCCTGCGGCATAGAAGGCGTACTGCAGGCTGAGCAACTGCTCCACCGGGCCGATCATGAACCATAGGTAGCTGAACACCGCGAGCATCTGGCCGATGGACAGGTCGGAGAACAGCACGGTGAGCATCGCCGCCGCACGGAACACATCGATACCGAACTGGAACAGCAGGCCGCTGGCACGGTTCGACGCGTCGCTCTTCCATTGCGAGGCCACGGCATAATCGCGCACCTCACGCGCCCGGCCGCCAAGGCGACCGAGGAAGTAGCCCTGACGATTGCCGGCGCGCACTTCCTGAATCGCCTCAAGGGTTTCGGTCAGCGCCTGGGTGAAACGCGAGGTGCTGTCATTCTCCAGCTTCTTCAGGTGCTTGACCTTCTTGCCCAGCAGCACGGTGGCGTAGATCACCAGCGGGTTGAACAGCAGAATCAGCAAGGCCAGCTGCCAGTGCATCCAGATCAGGATGGCCGAGGTGCCAACCAGGGTCAGGATCGCCACCAGAAAGCGGCTCAGGGTCTCGCCGACGAACTTGTCCAGGGTGTCCAGATCGGTGACCAGGTGGGTGGTCACGGTGCCGCCGCCCAGGCTCTCGTACTCGCCAAGGGAAATGCGTTTGAGCCGCTCGATCAGACGCATGCGGATGCGGTAGACGATGTCCTTCGACAACCTGGCGAACAGCCGCGCCTGCAAGACGTTGAAGATCAGCGCCGAGCCTCGCAGCAGCAGGGTCAGCACCAGCATCAGGCCGATATAGCCGGCTGCCGTTTCCCACTCGGTCGGGAGGAAGTTGTCCATCACCTTGAGCGCCGCATCGCCGTCGTTCAGCAGCACTTCGTCCACCAGCAACGGCAACAGCAATGGGATCGGCACACTGCACAGGGTCGCCAGCACGGCGACCAGATTGGCCAGGATCAGCGCTTTCTTGTGACGCAGGGCCAGGCGACGAATTTCTGCCCAGCTCAACCGATCAGGCATTGGCGGCGCGCTCCAGCCAGCGCCCCAGCAGCGGCGATAACACCTCGAGCGGCTGATAGCCGTTGGTCAGCAGCGCCAGTTGGCCATCGCGCTCGGCCAGCAGCGTCGGGAAGCCGGCGATGCCCAGGTCCTGCACCCAGGTGAAATCGGCGGCGGTCGCGTCCTCCATGGCCCGGCTGTCGAAGGCCTCGGCAAACTCGATGCGCGGGATGCCCGCCTGCTCGGCCAGTTGCACCAACACGCTGGCCTGGGTGACGTCGGCCCCTTCGGTGTAGAAGGCTTGCTGAATCAGCTTGAGCAGCGTCCAGGCGCTCTGCGCATCGAGATTACGTGCAGTGACCAGCGCGCGGCAGGCGGGTTCGGTGTCATACACCATCCCTTCCGGCAGGCCGCGTTCGAAGTCGAACAGTTGTCCGGTGCTGGCATTGACCGCCTGCCAGTAGCCCAGGTAACGCACCCGTGCGGCGGCATCGACAGCCACCTGATCACGGCGCAAGCCGCCTACCACGATTTGCAGCGGCACATCGGCAGCGGCCGCCTGCTCGACGAGGGTTTCGATTACCGGTGCAAAACCCCAGCACCAGGAGCACATCGGATCCATCACGTAGAGCAGGCGGCTAGCCATGGTCAGGCCTCGTTCAGTTGGCGGGGATCGCGGCCGATGGGGTGCGGTTGATTGCGCGCACGGGCCAGTTCGATCTGTTTCTGCCGTTCGCGTGCGCCTTCACGGGTCTTCTCCGGCAGCGAATCCCAGCAATGCGGGCAACTGACGCCAGGGCTGTAGAACTCGGACTGGCGCTCTTCCACGGAGATCGGCGTGCGGCAGGCGTGACACTGATCGTAATCGCCTTCAGACAGGTCATGGCGTACGGTCACGCGATTGTCGAAGACGAAGCAGTCGCCCTGCCACTTGGTCTCTTCCTGCGGCACCTCCTCGAGGTATTTGAGAATGCCGCCCTTGAGGTGATAGACCTCTTCGAAACCCTCGCCGAGCATGTAGCTGGAGGCCTTCTCGCAGCGAATACCGCCGGTGCAGAACATCGCCACCTTCTTGTGCTTGCTCGGGTCGAAGTGCTCGCGGATGTACTCGGGAAATTCGCGGAACGACTTGGTCTTCGGGTCGATGGCGCCCTCGAAGGTGCCGATGGCCACTTCGTAGTCGTTGCGGGTATCGATCAACAGCACTTCAGGGTCGCTGATCAGGGCGTTCCAGTCCTGCGGCTCGACGTAGGTACCGACGCGCTGATTGGGGTCGACGCCAGGTACGCCGAGAGTGACGATTTCTTTCTTCAGTTTGACCTTGGTGCGATAGAACGGCTGCTCATCGCAATAGGATTCCTTGTGGTCGATATCGGCCAGACGGGCATCCAGGCGGAACCAGGCGAGCAGTGCATCGATAGCGGCACGGGTACCGGAAACGGTGCCGTTGATACCCTCCTCGGCGAGCAACAGGGTGCCCTTGATGTCGTTATCGATGAGGGTTTTCAGCAGGGGTTCGCGCAGCGCCTGATAGTCCGGCAGGGAGACGAATTTATACAACGCCGCGACGACGATCTTGTCGGTCATAAATATTCTCTCAGTAGTCGCCCACGTAAAGGGCGGACTGGCCCTCGATCAGCTGCGCGTCGGCCGTGCTGCGTTACTAACGCAGCGACTTGCATGGCTGCAGCTCGCTGGATCGAGAATCTAAACGAAAGCGCCGGCGTGGGCCGGCGCGGACGGATTGTAGCAAAGCAGGGATACGCCGGGGTGGCTTGGCGACAAGGCGCGACAGCCTGTCACGTCGCCTGGATGCAATCCTGGAATTACCGGCGGGTTCCCCCCGGATTACAGCCGAGCTAAATCAATGGCCGCCGCGGCAGGTCGGCGAAGCCGGCGCCACGCCCTGCGCCGCCCACTCCTCCGGGGTGTAGGTATGCAGCGCCAGCGCGTGGATCTGTCCCATCAGCTCGCCGACCGTCGCATACACCTTCTGATGCCGCTTGACCGCATTCAGGCCGGCAAACGCCGGGCTGACGATCACCGCCTTGTAGTGGGTTTCCAGACCGCGACTGTGCATATGGCTCTCGTCCAGCACTTCGAGGTGCTCGGGTTGCAGCGCGGCCAGGGCGGTGACGATAAGGTCTTGCTTGGACATCTCGGGCTCCATCAGGGCTGTTTAGGCAGGCCGAGCTCGTTGCTCATGTCGGCCAGCAGCTTGTTCACCTCAGGCACCGCGGACTCAAGTTTGCTCTGGGTGATCTGCGCGGACTGTGCGGTGAGAGTCGGCATTTTCTGCAGCACCTTCTGTCCCAGCGGCGACTCGTAGAAGGCGATCAGGTCCTTGAGCTCCTGCTCATTGAAGTTGCTGGTGTAGAGCTTGACCATGTCCGGCTTGAGCTTGTCCCAGCCGACCGCCTTGTCCAGCGCGGTATTGGCCTTGGCCTGATAACTCTCGAGTACCGCTTTCTTGCCATTCGGCGCCTCGGCGAAACGCTGGGCGAACATCTGCTGCACCTGGCCGTAGACCGGCACGGTCAGCTTGTCGGCGTGAGCCAGCTTGAGAAAACGCTCGGCATCGGCAGCGTGACTCGCGGCATCGGCCATGGCCAGGGATGCGCTCGCGCTGAGCAGAACGGCGGTGCAGAGTTTGGAAAAACGGAGCATGGAGAGCGTCCAGAGGTTGTGAATGAGTCTGGGTAGACTACGAAGGCGGCATTTTGTGCCCTGTGCGGAAATCCCTCAAGCGATGCGCGTTGTGCGCTGGCTCACACCCGTCATGTTGACCGGCGCACCCACTGGTCAGTTGCCAAAATGCCAGTACTTGCTCATGCTCGGGTGGGCTCGGCATTCTTTGCGACCTCCCCACTATTATTCAACAAGGCGTGCGCACCTCAAGAGCCGGCAATTGATCGCCAGCCCGCGCACACACACGGACGTGCCCGATGACCAGCCTCACCTCACACGCTCCCCTTCCGCTCCAGCCGCTTTGCGACAGCAAAGGCCGATTGCTGGACGAGGCCATTGGCTGGTCCAGCCGCCCGCAGGTGGACTGCACCCTGCACGGCCACGCCGGGCGGCGCAAACGCTGGAATCACTGGTGCATCACCACGCCGCAGTGGATGCTCTCGCTAACCCTGGCTGACCTCGACTACCTGGGCTACGGCGCCGCCTACTTCCTCGACCTGGACACCGGCCAGGCCGTCGCCCATACCCAGCTCCGCCCCTTCGCTCTGGGCTGCCAACTGCCAGACCTGCCACTGGAGAGTCACTCCTTCAGCCACTCTCGCCTGCAACTGCGCATCGATGAGCACCCCGGACGCCTGCGCCTCACCGCTGCCGCCCCGGATATCGGCGGCCAGCCCCTACAGGTTGCCCTGGACATTCAGCGCCCTGCCCATCTGCAATCGGTCAATCTGGTCGCCCCCCTGCAGAATGGCGGCTTTCACGCCACCTGCCGCCAGCTTGGCCTGCCCACCGCCGGCAGTCTGCAGTTGGGCGGCAAGCATTACAGCTGCATGCCGGGCCAGAGCTTCGCCGCGCTGGATTTCGGTCGCGGTGTCTGGCCGCTGAACACTTACTGGCAGCGCGCTGCTTTCGCTGCTGCGGGCGGCATTGCCGGTAACTTCGGTGCTGGCTGGCTCGATCACAGCGGCCTGTCGGAAAACTCCCTGTGGTTCGGCGGTGAGGTGCAATTACTCGACAGCCCCCTGCATATCGAGCGCAGTTCGCAGGCGCCGCTGGCTACTTGGCGTCTGGACAGCGAGGATGATCGTGTGGCCCTGCGCTTCACTCCCTGCCAACTGCACAAGGCCTGCCCCAAACTCGGTCCGCTCCACGCCAACACCGTGCAGCGCTTCGGTCATTACGACGGTGTGCTGCGCGGCCCGAGGGGCGAGCGTGTGCCAGTGGACGGAGCACTGGGCTGGCTGGGTGAAACCCACGCCCGCTGGTAGTCGCTCTTTCAAAGGCTCCAATCAACCTGATAGATAAGTTGTGGAACCAGTCTCCAGCGGCGCGACCTAAACTGCCAGCAATCTTGCACTTGCCCCGGAGAACGCCATGAGCCGCACCGAAACCGACAGCATCGGTCCCATCGAAGTCCCTAACGACGCCTACTGGGGCGCGCAGACCCAGCGCTCGCTGATCAACTTCGTCATCGGCCAGGAGCGCATGCCGCTGGCCGTGTTGCATGCTTTGGCGCTGATCAAGAAAGCCGCGGCACGGGTCAACAGCCGCAGCGGCGAGCTGCCGGCGGATATCGCCCGACTGATCGAACAGGCTGCCGACGAAGTGCTCGAAGGCCAGCACGACGCGCAATTCCCCCTGGTGGTCTGGCAAACCGGCAGCGGCACGCAGAGCAACATGAACGTCAACGAGGTGATCGCCGGCCGAGCCAACGAACTGGCCGGCGGCCAACGCGGCGGCAAGACCCCGGTGCACCCCAACGACCATGTCAACCGCGCGCAAAGCTCCAACGACTGCTTCCCTACTGCCATGCACATCGCCGCTGTGCAGGGCGTTCGCCACGCCCTGCTGCCGGCGCTGGCCGAACTGCGTGACGGCCTGCAGGAACAGGCGCAGCGCCACGCCAACCTGGTCAAGACCGGGCGCACCCATATGATGGACGCCACCCCCATCACCTTCGGCCAGGAGCTGTCGGCCTTCGTCGCCCAGCTCGGCCATGCCGAGGCCGCGATTCGCGCTGCCCTGCCCGCCGTCTGCGAGCTGGCCCAGGGCGGTACTGCCGTCGGCACCGGGCTGAACGCACCAGCCGGTTTCGCCGAAGCCATCGCTGCTGAACTGGCCGCACTCTCCGGCCTGCCGCTGACCAGCGCCCCGAACAAGTTCGCCGCGCTGGCCGGCCACGAGCCGCTGGTGCAGCTCTCCGGCGCGCTGAAGACTCTGGCCGTGGCCCTGATGAAGCTGGCCAACGACCTGCGCCTGCTCGGCTCCGGCCCGCGCGCCGGCTTCGCCGAAGTGCGCCTGCCAGCCAACGAGCCGGGCAGTTCGATCATGCCTGGCAAGGTCAATCCGACCCAGTGCGAAGCGCTGTCGATGCTGGCCTGTCAGGTGCTGGGCAACGACGCGACCATCAGCTTCGCCGCCAGCCAGGGCCACCTGCAGCTCAACGTATTCAAGCCGGTGATCATCCACAACCTGCTGCAATCGATCCGCCTGCTCGCCGATGGCTGCCGCAACTTCCAGCAGCATTGCGTCGCCGACCTGCAGCCGGATGCCGCGCAAATGGCTGCGCATCTGGAAAACGGCTTGATGCTGGTGACAGCGCTCAACCCCCACATCGGCTATGACAAAGCCGCCGAAATCGCCAAAAAGGCCTACGCCGAAGGCAGCACGCTACGCCAGGCCGCACTGCAGCTCGGCTACCTGAACGAAGAGGAGTTCGACCAATGGGTACGACCGCAGGACATGCTCGGAGCCGGGCGGCATGACTGAAGGCAAGAGTGGCGCCACACCACTGGAAGGCGATGGCAAACGCATCCTGCTGATTCTCGGCAACCCCAAGAAGGACAGCCTCTGCCACGCCCTGGCCGAGGCCTACAGCCTGGGAGCACGTAGCAAGGGGCACGTGGTGCGCCAGCTCAGACTAGGCGAAATGCAGTTCGACCCAATCCTGCGTGAAGGTTACGAGCAGAGCCAGAATCTGGAGCCGGACCTGCTCGAAGCTCAGCGTCTGATTCACTGGGCCGAGCACCTGGTGTTCGTCTACCCCGTCTGGTGGGGCGGCATTCCTGCGCTGCTCAAGGGCTTCTTCGACCGGGTGTTCCTGCCCGGCTTCGCCTTCAAGTACCGCAACCGCTCGCAACTTTGGGACAAGCTGCTCAGCGGGCGCAGCGCTGACCTGCTGGTGACCATGGACACGCCTCGCTGGTATTTCCGCTGGATCTACGGTGCCCCGGCGCATCGGCAGATGGTGCGTACCATCCTCGGTTTCTGCGGGATCAAAACGCGGCGCCTGAGCGAGTTCGCCCCGGTGCGCCCGTCCAGCGAAGAACAACGCCAGAGCTGGCTGCGCAAGGCCGAGACGCTGGGCAGCAAAGCGTAAAATCCACCACCCAGGCCCGGTAGCCCTGACTCAGAGGCGCGAGCGTTCCTCGCGCCCTCTACCCGCCCACCACAACGCCAGCGGCCCGAGCGTCAGCAACAGGCCCATCAGCGCGAACGCCGCCCACCAGCCGAGCAACTGCTGATCGCCCAAAGCATCCAGAGTCATGCCGAACAGCAACGGACCGAGGAACGCGCCGGTAAAGCCGGTGCAGGAATACAGCGCCATCGCCGCGCCACGGTGACTGGCCGGGGCGACGCTGACCAGTCCAGCGGTCAACGAAGCCGAGTCGGCGGTGACGGTCACCGCGTAGATCAGAGTCAGCACCAGCATCACCCAGAACGGCAGCGCCGCGCCCAGGCCAACCACGGCGGCAAGCAGCGCGGAGCTGAGCATCACGCCGATCAGCCAGCGCTGACGCCCGAAACGCAGCGCCAGTTCATTGCCGAGGATACTCGACGGCATGCCGATCAAGGTCGCCAGCATCGCCACCCAGGTGCCCGATAGCCAGGGATCGACGCTCTGCAGATGCCCGGAGAACACCACGAAGGCCACCAACCAGGCGCGCAGGGCGAACAGCTCCAGGTTGTGCATCGCATAGGCTAGGCAGTAAGCCAACACCGCGCGATTTCCCAACGGCGCCAGATCCAGCAGATTACGCGGCGCATGTGCCTCGACCGCTTTCGGCGCCAGCCCCCAATACACCAACGCCCAGGCCAGCAACGCACAGGCACCGCTGAGCAACGCCGGCAGTTGCCAGCCGCCGAGCTTGGCCAATTCACCGGACAGGGTGAAGGACAGCGCCGTACCCAGGCCGAAACTAGCGGTGTAGAAGGCGATGGCACGCGACTGCGAGGCACCGTCGATACGTTCCGACAACGCCTTGAGTCCCGGCATGTAGGTGCCGGCCAGGCCAATACCGGCAAGTACGCGCCAGAGCAATGCGGACCAGAAACCATCGGCGAAAACGAAGCCGGCGCTGGCCACGGCCGTCAGCAACATGGCCGCCAGGTAGATAAGCCGGGCGTCGTGCCGATCAGTCAGGCCGGCGAGCACAGGCACGGCGAGCATGTAACCAAGAAAGAAGCCGCCGCCGATCCAGCCGGCCTCGGTATTGCTCAACCCCCAGAGTGCCTGGAATTGCGGTAGCAGCGCGGCGAACAGGGCGAAACCGGCCATGCCGAGGGTTTCGGCCGTACACAGCAACAGGGTAATGCGGCGGGCGTTCATGCAACCTCTTTGCTGGGGGCAAACACGTTGGAAGGCCCAGCACTGTAACGGCAAGCCCGGCGAATCTGAAATCTTTGGTTACAGACAGCAGTTTGGACTCACAACACCAGGCCATCGCTTGCCAGCGTCACACCTGGCGGTAAGGCGTCGGGATGCTCCAGCAGCCAGGCATCGAAGCTGTGGCCGATATGGGTCAGCACTGCCTGTGTCGGCTGCAGGCGCTCGACGACCTCCAGCGCACGGGTCAGGTCGTTGTGGTTGCGCGGCGCGACGGGTTGCGGCGCGGTGGAGCAATCAAGCACCAGCAGATCCAGCGGCGCGCGCTGCAGTTCCGCACAACTCGCTTCCGGCACGCCGACGGTATCGGTGAGGTAGGCGATGCGCCTGCCCTGCCCCTCTAGTAGGTAGCCGAAGGTCGGCTTGGAGTGGGTCAGCGGTAGTGCGGTAACGCTCAGCTCACCCAGTTGGCGACGCTCGAAGGCAGCGAACGGCTGGCTGAAGTCGAGAATGCCGGGGTGCTTGTACAGGTCGGCCAGGCCTTCCGGATCATCCGGGCCATGCACCGGGATCACCAGGCCCTGGCCCCAGCGCAGGTGCAACAGACCCTGGGCATGGTCGGCATGGTAGTGGGTCTGCAGGATGCCGCTGAGGCTGTGCGGTGCGAAACGCTCGGTGAGATCGGTCAGGCCGCTGTCGATCAGCCAGCGCTGCGCGCCGCATTCGATCAGGGCGCAGCAAGGGCCACGGCGCCGCGCCGGCTGCACGCGCGCCGCTGTGCAGGCCGGGCACTGGCAGTTGTACACGGGCACCTGGCGGGCATCGCCGGTGCCGAGCAGGGTCAGGCGCATCGACGGTGCTCGTCGAGCAGTTGCAGCAGGCGGCCGACGGTTTGCTGCAGAGGCCCGGAGTTGTTCAGCACGCAGACGCCATCCTCTGCGACGGTCGCCACTGAAGCGCCTGCCACGGCAGCGAAGCTCCGGCTGCGCGCCAGGCGCTGCTCGATCTGCTCCGCGGTTTCCCGACCGCGGGCCAGCAGGCGCTGGCGCAGCACCGCCTCATCGACCTGCAGAACGATCGCCAGCAGTTGCGGATAACGCTGCCGGGCCGCTTCGAGATGACCGCGCGAACCATTGATCAGCACGTCCTGCCCGGCGCTCAGCCAGTCGTCGATCTCACGGGGAATGCCATAGGCCAGGCCGTTGGCGCGCCAGCTCAGGGCGAAGGCGCCCTCAAGCTCCAGGCGCTCGAACGCGGCCGGGGTCACCCCCAGCGCGTCCTCGCCCACAGCCTCGGCGCTGCGGGTGATCACCCGCCGGGCGAAACGGCAGCCGCGTGCCTCCAGTGGCGCACGCGCCGCCTGCAACAGGCTGTCCTTGCCCGAGCCCGAAGGCCCCATCAGATAGATCAACCTGCCCTGCATCAGAACACCCTTCGTGCTTGCCGCCACACCTGCTGGATCACCGGTTGCTGGCCATGCGCCCTGGCCTGTACCAGATCGGCGCGCAGGCCAACGCGAATCTCGCCGCGGTCATCCATCCCCGCCGCCCTGGCCGGTGCGCGGCTCACGGTGGCGATGGCCGCTGGTAAATCATAGTCGTTGTCCTGCCCGGCCAGCAGCCAGGCCGCATGCAGCAGGCTGGCCGGGTAGTAGTCGCTGGAGAGGATATCCAGCACGCCATGCTGAGCCAGCTCGGCGGCGGCGATATTGCCCGAGTGCGAACCGCCGCGCACCACGTTCGGTGCGCCCATCAGCACTTTAAGGCCCAGATCGTGGCTAGCCTTGGCCGCTTCCAGGGTGGTGGGAAACTCGGCAATGGCCATGCCGAAATCGGCCGACTCCTGCACGTGGGCCAAAGTCGCGTCGTCATGGCTGGCCACCGAGATACCCCGGCTGTGGCAGTCCTCGACGATGGCATGGCGCTGACGGTCGCTGTACTGGCGCGAGTTGGCGATCTGCTCCTGAAGAAATTCCTCCATCTCCTCCGGGCTCAGGTGGTACTTGCCCATGTAGTACTCGCGGTACTTCTCCACCTTGGCAAACTGACGCTGACCGGGCGAGTGATCCATCACCGACACCAGGGCCACCAGCGGATGCTCCACCAGGTCACGGTAGATGGTCAGGGCATCGGGATGGCACAGCTCGCAGCGCAGGTGCAGGCGGTGCTCGGCGCGAGTCTGCCCGGCTGCTTCGCTGGCGGCGATGGCTTCGATCATCGCCGGCAATTGCTGCATGCGCCGGCCACGCGGGTTGATGTCGCCGATGGACAGCGCATCGAACACCGTGGTGATGCCGGCGGCAACGATCTGCGCATCGTGGGTCAGCACCGCCGAGGTCGACGGCCAGTCCACCCCGGGGCGCGGGCTCATGTGTTTCTCCAGGTTGTCGGTGTGCAACTCCACCAGCCCCGGTAGCAGGTAATCGCCGCCCAGGTCCTGGGCTTGCGGCAGGCGACTGACGCCCTCGTTCACGGCTGCGATCAGCCCGTCACGCAGCACCAGCGTACCGAGGAACTCGCGCTCGGCGGTGACGACGCGGGCGTTGCTGAGAATCTGTTCAGACGACATAGACGTACTCCGCTTGCGCCGCCTTGGCGCTCATGTCGAGGTAACGGTCGGCCACCGCCTCGCGCGCGGTGCGGTCGTGAAAAATGCCGATAAGCGCGCTACCCGTGGCCTTGGCCTCGTTGATCAGCGCCAACACCACCTGGCGGTTGGCGTCATCCAGCGAGGCGGTTGGCTCATCGAGCAACAGCACCGGCCACTCGACCATGAAGCCGCGGGCGATATTGACGCGCTGCTGCTCGCCGCCGGAAAAGGTGCCCGGCGCCAGTTGCCAGAGCGCCTCAGGAATATTCAGCCGGCCTAGCAGCGCCTTGGCCCGCGCTTCGGCGTCGCTGCGCGTCCAGCCACGCGACAGCGCCGGTTCCATCACCACGTCCAGGGTCGACACGCGCGGGATCACCCGCAGGAACTGGCTGACGTAACCCAGGCTCTGCCGACGCACCGCCAGCACCTGGCGCGGCTCGGCGCCGACCAGCTCCACTGGCGAGCCCTGGTGACGGATGCGAATACTGCCGCCGGCGGCCAGGTAGTTGCCGTACAGCGTGCGCAGCAGGGTCGATTTACCGGCGCCGGACTGGCCGTGCAGCACCAGGCACTCGCCGCCGCGCACGGCGAAATTCAGATCACGCAGCACCTGCAGGACGACGCCGTTCTGCTGGTGCAGGGTGAAGGTCTTGCTGAGGCCGCTGACCTCGATCAGGTTTTCCATGGTCAATACTCTCTGCGTTCGTGGGAGGGGCTTTAGCCGCGACAAAGAGGGGTCGCGGCTAAAGCCCCTCCCACAGGACGAAATCAGGGCTGCAACACCGACGACACCAACAGCTGCGAATACGGATGCTGCGGGTCGTCGAGAATCTGGTCGGTCAGCCCCGCCTCAACCACGCGCGAGCGGCGCATCACCATCAGCCGGTCGGCCAGCAGCCGCGCCACCGCCAGGTCGTGGGTGACGATCACCACCGCCAGGTCCAGCTCGCGCACCAAGCCGCGCAGCAGGTCGAGCAGGCGCGCCTGCACCGACACGTCCAGCCCTCCAGTCGGCTCGTCCATGAACACCAGACGCGGCGCCGAGACCAGGTTGCGGGCGATCTGCAGGCGCTGCTGCATGCCGCCGGAGAAGGTGCGCGGCAGGTCATCGATACGCGCCGGGTCGATCTCCACCTGGCTCAGCCAGTCGAGCCCGGCGGCGCGCAGTTCGCCGTAGTGGCGCACACCCTGGGCCATCAGCCGCTCGCCGATATTGGCGCCGGCCGACACTGTCATGCGCAGGCCGTCACGCGGGTTCTGCTCGACGAAGCCCCACTCGGTGCGCAGCAGCGTACGCCGCTCGGCCTCGCTGGCGCTGTACAGGTCTAGCCACTGGCCGTCGCGACCGCGATAACTGACCGCGCCGCGATCCGGCGGGCAACGCCCGGAGAGCAGGCTGAGCAAGGTGGACTTGCCCGAGCCGGACTCGCCGACGATGCCCAACACTTCACCGGAATAGAGGTCGAAACTCACGCCCTGGCAGCCCTTGTCCGGGCCGTACAGGCGGGTCAGGTCACGCACAGAGAACAACGGCTCGGTTGCAGCCATGGCAGGTTGCAGACGTTCGGCGGCGCTCATTGTAGGTTCTCCTCGGTTCGCTGACGGCAGAAGTCGGTGTCGGAGCAGACGTAGCGCTTGCTGCCGGCGTCGTCCACGATCAGCTCGTCAAGGAAGGACTCGCTGCTGCCACAGAAGGCGCAGCACTCGTCCCAGCGCTGCACGGCGAAGATGTGATCCTCGAAGTCCAGGCTGACCACCCGGGTAAATGGCGGCACCGCATACAGGCGCTTCTCGCGGCCGGCACCGAACAGCATCAGCGCCGGGCTCATGTCCAGTTTGGGGTTGTCGAATTTCGGGATCGGCGACGGGTCCATCACGTAGCGCTCGTCCACTGTCACCGGGTAGGCGTAGGCGGTGGCGATATGGCCGAAGGTGGCGATGTCCTCGTACAGCTTCACGTGCATCACGCCGTAGTCTTCCAGCGCGTGCATGGTCCGCGTCTCCTGCTCGCTGGGCTCGATAAAACGCAGCGGCTCGGGAATCGGCACCTGATAGACCATGATCTGCCCGGCCGACAGCGGTGTTTCCGGAATACGGTGGCGGGTCTGGATCACGCTGGCCTCAAGCGTGCGCTCGGTGGTGGCGACACCTGCGGTACGGGCGAAGAAGCGGCGAATCGACACCGCATTGGTGGTGTCGTCGGCACCCTGGTCGATCACCTTGAGCACATCGTCTGCACCGAGAATGGCGGCAGTCAGCTGCATGCCGCCGGTGCCCCAGCCATAGGGAAGTGGCATTTCTCGACCGCCGAAGGGCACCTGGTAGCCAGGGATCGCTACCGCCTTGAGCAGACCGCGGCGGATCATGCGTTTGGTCTGCTCATCCAGATAGGCGAAGTTGTAGGCCGACGCTTCGCGGGCGCCGCTTGCGGTGAAAGCGTTCATCAGCGGTTCTCCTCTGCCGGCGCCTGGCGGCGCAGCTTGCGGATCAGTTCCAGTTCGGCCTGGAAGTCGACGTAGTGCGGCAACTTGAGGTGCGAGACGAAGCCGGCAGCTTCGACGTTGTCGCAGTGCATCAGCACGAACTCCTCTTCCTGCGCCGGGCCCTGCACCTCTTCGCCGTACTCGCTGGCGCGCAGCGCGCGGTCGACCAGCGCCATGCCCATGGCCTTACGCTCGGCGTAACCGAAGGCCAGGCCATAGCCGCGGGTAAACTGCGCCTGCTCGGCACTTTCACCGACGAACTGGTTGACCATCTCGCACTCGGTGATTTCGATGTCGCCCAATGGCACGGCGAAACCCAGTTCGGCGGGCGTCATCCACACCTCGACGTCGCCGATGCGGATCTCCCCGGCGAAGGGGTGGTTGCGTCCGTAACCACGCTGGGTGGAATAACCCAGCGCCAGTAGGAAGCCCTCGTCGCCACGGGCCAGCGCCTGCAGGCGCTCGGCGCGGCTGGCGGGAAAGGCCAGCGGCTCGCGGGTGATGTCCGGCACCGGTGCGCCGTCGTCCTGCTCGCGGGCCATCAGCCCTTCGCCTGCGAGAAAATCCAGCACCCGAGGACAGGGCTTGGGCTCGTCGGCAAGCGTGGTGTCCGGTGTCGGATACTCGCCCTCGGCCAGCAAGGTGAAATCCAGCAGACGGTGGGTGTAATCGAACGTAGGGCCGAGCAACTGGCCGCCGGGCAGATCCTTGAAGGTGGCGGATATGCGCCGCTCCAGCTGCATCTTCGTGGTGTCCAGCGGCTCGCTGGCACCGAAACGTGGCAGCGTGGTGCGGTAGGCGCGCAAGAGGAAGATGGCCTCCATCAGGTCGCCGGCCGCCTGTTTGATCGCCAGTGCGGCCAGCTCCTCGTCGTACAGCGAGCCTTCGCTCATGACCCGGGCCACAGCCAGCGGCAGTTGCTGGCGGATCTGTTCAACGCCCAGTTCGGCGACGGCGGTATCGCCACGGCGACGGCTGGCCAGCAGTTGATGGGCATTGTCGATGGCGCGTTCGCCACCCTTGACGGCGACATACATCAGGCAGCCTCCTCGGTTTCGATCAGCACGCGGGTGCTGCGCGGCAGGCCGATGACTTCGCCGCCTGCGGCAAAGAAGCAATCCAGGCCACGGGGAAAGGCATTGCGTGCCTGACGCTGCTGCCAGAACGAGGTAGGTAACGGCAGACTGACGCTGCGCACGTCCTTGATGCCTGGGCCGCGCCAGCGCAGGGCCGGGCCGGCGTGCAGATCAGCCAACTGGATCAGTAGCGTGCAGGACTGATCCGGGTAGCGTTCGCTGCCATTGTCGAAGTCCGACAAATCATCCAGTTCGCTCTCATCAAGCAGGGCGAACAAAGCGATCTCACGCTCGGCGACAATCGGGCAGCCGCAGTGGAACGCCAGGTTGGCGCGAATCAGCGGCGTGTCGAAACGCGGCGCCAGCCAAAGAGGCGTATCACTGTCGAGGAAGGCCAGACACAAGCCATAAGTAGCTGGGGCCAGGTCGCCCAAGGCATGGGCACGATCCATGGCGCGTGGCAGCCCCGGTTCGGCCAGGGCTCCGAGGGCCGCGCGGAAGCTGACCTGGGCGTCCAGCACCGGGTCGTCGAAAGCCGGTTGCAGCCAGTGCGAGCTGTGCGGCGTAGTCATCAGTCCTCTCCTCTGACCAGGGTGAAAAATTCCACCTGAGTGGTGGCGGTACGGGCGGCCCGGTTCAGGCGCCGTTCGCGCTGCTCGCGGGCCAGGGGTTCGATCAGGTCATCCAGCCAGCGCGCCTGGTCGCTGCCCTGCAGGTGCGCGTCGGCCAGGGCGGCCAGTTCGGCGCGGCGCTTGTCGCGGCCTGCCAGATAGCTGTAACCGGTTCGGCCGTCGGCCAGACGCACCACACAGCGGGTCACGGTCATCTCGCCGAGGTTGAAGGCGCTACCGGTGCCGCCCATGCGCCCGCGCACCAGGGTCATGCCCACCTCGGGGGAGCGGATCAGTTGGTAGGCGCTGTCTTTCAGCGCCGCCTCATGGCTATCGAGAGCGCTGCCGGCGCGGGCCAAGACGCCCATCCAGCGCTGACGCGCGGCGATGTTCGGATCGGTTTCGTTCATGCGGGTCTCCATCAGGTCGCTACCTGGTACTGGAAGCGGTCGGCACGGCTGCTGGACTGCGCCAGCTCCACCGCCCGGCCAGCGGGATCGCGGGACAAAGTGAGTACGCTGAGCAGCGGCGCATGGCGCGGCATCAGCAGATGCGCAGCCTCCTCGCGACTGGGTAGGCGCGCGCCGATCAGGCTGAAGGTGCGTGTTAGCGGCAGATCGCGCTCGGCCAGGTACTGGCGCAGCGAGCCGCCCTGATAGTCGGCCAGCAGCGGCGCCAGGCTGATGCAGAAGCGATGACGAATCAGACTCAGCGGCTGGCCGTCGAGCAGGCGCAGGGTGACCAGCTCGAGCAGTTCGCTGCCATCGGGCAGTTGCAGGTGGCGGCATTCTTCGCCGCTGCCAGTGCGATGCTGACGCTCGACCAGTTGCGCCTCGACGCGGTGGCCAAGCGCCGACAATGACTGGCTGAAGGCACTACCCGCCTCTACCGGATACACCAGCGGCTTGGCCAGCACCTGGGTGCCCTTGCCTTGACGGCGCAGCAAGCGGCCTTCGAGCACCAGCTCGTCGACAGCGCGGCGCAGGGTGTGACGGTTGACGGAAAAGCGCGCAGCCAATTGCATCTCGCCCGGCAGGTAATCGCCCGGGCTCATGTGCTGCACGTCTTCGCGCAGCACGGCGGCCAGTTCGCGGTATAGCGGTTCGCTTTGTCTAGACAAGTTCATCGTTTGAAAAGGGCGCGCACAGGCGCCCTCCCTCTCCTTCAGATAAAGAGCTTGCGCAGGCGCTGGGACAGGATGTCGATGGCGCTCACCACCAGGATGATCACGATCAGCAGCGCGCAGGTCTGGGCGAACTGGAAGCCGCGTATGGCCTCCCAGAGGATCACGCCGATGCCACCGGCGCCGACCATGCCGACCACCGTGGCCGAACGCACGTTGGACTCGAAGCGGTACAGCGAATAGGAAATCCACAGCGGCAGCACCTGCGGGATGACGCCGAAGATCACCTCCTGCAGGGCACTGGCGCCGGTGGCGCGCACGCCTTCGACCGGGCCCGGATCGATGGCCTCGACCGCCTCGGCGAACAGCTTGGCCAGTACCCCGGTGGTGCTGATGAACAGTGCCAGCACGCCGGCGAAGGGGCCGAGCCCGACCGCGACGACGAAAAGCATGGCGAAGACCATTTCGTTGATCGAACGACAGGCATCCATCACCCGGCGTACCGGCTGGTACACCCACCAGGGCACGATGTTCTCGGAACAGAGAATGCCCAGCGGAATGGCGCAGACGATGGCCAGCACCGTGCCCCAAAGAGCGATCTGTACGGTGACGACCATCTCCTTGAGGTAATGCTGCCAATTGCTGAAATCCGGCGGGAAGAAGTCGGCGGCGAAGGTGGCCATGTTGCCGGCATCGCGCACCAGCGCCAGCGGATTCATTTCCGCACCCTGCCAGGACCAGGCGAGTACGGCGAAGAACAGGCCCCAGCCGATCAATTGCAGCCAGCTGCGTTTGCTATCGGCAGTCGGGGTATGGGTGGTCAAAGTGGTCATCAAGGCATCTCGGGGAAAACGACTGCAGTCAGCCCCTCGGTCGATACCGAGGGGCTGCCAGGATCAACCGGCGCTGGCGCCGCCCTGCTTCTCACGCTCGGCCATGCGCTGCTCGAGCTTGGCCAGCTCGGCGTCCAGCTCCTTGAGCTGAGCCTGCTTGTCGGCGTCCTTGAGCTTGTCGTTGTTGGCCACTTCGGTGCGTTTCTTGAACAGCTCGAGCTGACGAATCGGCAGCAACTGATCATTGTCCGACGGCTTGAACTGGCCCCACTGCAGGCCTTCGAGCACCTTCTTCTCTTCCGGCTTGGCGCCGTAGGTCATGAAGAAGTTGCGCAGCTTGTCGCGGGTTTCCTGCGGCAGGTTCTTGCGCCAGACGATCGGGTCGGAAGGGATCAGCGGCGAAGTCCAGATCACCTTGAGCTGCGCCGCCTTGTCCGGCGCGGTCACTTCCAGGCGTTCCATGCCTTCGCTGTTGAAGGTGCCGACATCGACCTGCTTGTTGGCCACCGACAGCGCGTTGACCTCATGGCTGCCATTGAGCGAGCGCTTGAATACCTTGCCGGCGTCGACGTTGTTCTGGGCGAACACGTAATAACCGGGCACCAGATAGCCGGAGGTGGAGTTGGGGTCGCCGTTGGCGAAGGTCAGGCTCTTGGCGTTCTTCAGCATGTCCTCGACCGAGTTGATCGAGCTGTCCTTGTGCGCCACCAGCAGGCTGTAGTAACCCTGCGCGCCGTTGGCCGCCACGGTTTGGGCGAAGATCTCGCCGCCGGCGCGGTCCACCGCTTCCATCGCCGACTTGTTGCCGTACCAGGCCACGTCGACCTTGTCGAAGCGCATGCCCTGGATGATCCCGGCGTAGTCAGGGGCGAAGAAGGCGTTGATCTTCACCCCGGTCTGCTTGCTCATGTCAGCCAGGAACGGATCCCACATGGCCTTGAGGTTCTGCGAAGACTCGGTGGAAATGATGCCGAAGTTGAGTTCCTCGGCGGCCTGGGCCGAGCCCAGCAGGGAACCGGTGACGAGCGCGGAAGCAGCCAGCACCTGGCCGATGCGTTTGAACATGGAGCACACTCCTGTTGCTAGTTGGCGTTGTTGTTTCGAATGAGAGGGCTGAGATCAGGCCTTGGCCAGTGTCAGCGGACGCTCCACAGCCCGTGGGCGCTGCCCTTGCGGCAGCAGCAGGCTGATATCGAGATCGCCGCCGTAGAGGTCATTGAGGAAATCTGGGTTGAAGCCCGCGGTCGGGCCGTCGAAATGAATTCGCCCGCCCTTGAGCGCCACGGCGCGCTGGCAATAGCGCACCGCGTAATCGACCTGATGCAGGGTCACCACCACCGTCTTGCCGTCGCGGCGGTTGATGTCGGCGAGGATCTCCATCACCTTGCGCGCCGACTCTGGGTCGAGCGAGGCGATCGGTTCGTCGGCGAGAATTACCTCGGCCTGCTGGCACAGCGCACGGGCGATGGCCACGCGCTGTTGCTGGCCGCCGGAAAGAGTCGAGGCACGCTGCGCGGCGAACTCGGCCAGCCCTACCCGCTCCAACGCCTGCAGCGCACGCTGCTTCTCTTCAGGATTGAACAGGCTGAGGCTACCGCGCCAACGCGGCATACGGCCCAGACCGCCGAGCAGGACGTTCTGCAGCACGCTGAGGCGCCCGACCAGATTGAACTGCTGGAAGATGTAGCCGATATCGGCGCGCTGACGGCGCACATCGCCATTCAGGCGCCCGTCGCTCTGCACCTGGCGCCCAAGCACTTCGATGCTACCGGCGTCACCGCGCGCCAGGCCGGCGAGATGACGCAGCAGGGTCGACTTGCCCGAGCCAGAGGCACCGATCAGTGCCACCATCTCGCCCGGCTGCACGGATAGCGCCAGATCGAACAGCGCCTGCTTGCGGCCGAAACTTTTATTCAGACGGTCGACTCGAATCGCTGCGCTCATGTGCTGGCCCTCTACTATCATTTCGATAAGAAGGCCGCTAGCTCGCGCCTTCTGGTGTAGACCAAGGTAGGCGCACGCTGTGTCAGACCCGTGAACCGGGGATGACGATTGAGTGAATGAAACTTGAAACTTTTATGCTCGAGCGAAGCAACAGGATGAGTTCTGCCGAGTACCACGCATTTCAGACAATCGGTGCTGGCATAAAGCCGCTACCTGAATCACAATGTGACACGCATTTGGCGTCAAGGAACTGTTCAGATGACCTGAAGGTCATAATGACGCAGAACGCGGTACCGGTTGAACGGCTAGTGCGAAACACTGTCAAACCGGTGACAATCTCGACACTGGCTACCAGTATCGCACCCTGAACTAACCGGTAATGTATGCGCCCTATGAAACAGGCTATTTACTCCAGCCGCACGGCTGACAAATTTGTCGTTCGCTTGCCAGATGGCATGCGTGAGCGTATCGCTGACGTAGCACGCAACCATCACCGCAGCATGAACTCGGAAATCATCGCCCGTCTGGAGCAAAGCATGCTTCAGGAAGGTGCTCTGGATGACGATCTCAGCCTGCGCCTCGACAGCCCCGAACTGAGCCTCCATGAGCGTGAATTGCTGCAGCGTTTTCGTCAGTTGTCGCGCCGCCAGCAGAATGCTCTGGTCGCTCTGATTGCCCACGACGTGGAAATGGCCGCTGAAGAAGCCTGAAGCGAGCCCATTAAAAAACCGGCCTTGACAGACTGTGTGAAAACGTTCTGAACTGAACCGGTTCAATACAAACGCCCCGATTGATTCGGGGCGTTTGTGTTTTTACTGGTGCAATGATGCAAAGTGCAGCGCTCAGG
>NZ_JBLUPX010000017.1:0-94823 GCF_048068235.1 Pseudomonas sp. NY15364
GTTGCAGGCATCGACATGCTCCAGCAGCATTTGCCAGACCGTCGGCACACCGAGCGCAATGGTGACCTGCTCCTGCTCGATCAGCTGGTACACAGAGCGCCCGTCCAGCGCTGGCCCGGGCAGAACCAGTTTGCAGCCGGCCATCGCCGTGCAGTAAGGCGTCCCCCAGCCGTTGACGTGAAACATAGGCACCACCGGCATCACCACATCCTGCGGGCCGATACCCAGCGCACTGGGTGTGTTCAGGCTCAGGCTGTGCAGCAGGGTCGATCGGTGGGAATACAGCGCGCCCTTGGGATTGCCGGTGGTACCGCTGGTGTAACACAGGCTCGAAGCAGCCTGCTCATCGAACTGCGGCCAGCTGTACTGGCCACTGAACGCAGCCAGCAGTGTCTCGTAGCTGAGCACGCCGGGCATGTCCTCGAGCCGGTCGACGGCCCCCTGCTCGCCCAGCAGCACCCAGAAGCGCACTTGCGGCACCAGCGGCTGCAGGGTACGCACCAGGTCGCTGAAGCTGGCGTCGAAAAACACCACCTCGTCTTCGGCGTGCTCGAGCATCCAGGCCACCTGCGAGGCATGTAGGCGCGGGTTGATGGTATGCAGCACGCGCTGCGAACCACTGACCCCGTAGTACAGCTCCAGGTGGCGGTAGCCATTCCAGGCGATACTCGCCACCCGGCTGCCCACCGCCAGCGCCCAGTTGTCGAGCACCATGGCCAGTTGCCGGGAACGCTGTGCGACATCCGCCCAGGTGTAGCGATGAATATCGCCCTCGACACGCCGCGACACCACCTCAACGCCAGCGCTGTAACGCTCTGCGTATTCCAGCAGCGATGAGATAAGCAGTGGCTTGTGCTGCATCAATCCGTTCACGGCCTGGCCTCCCGCATCACTGAATGACTTGGCTGATGACGACGACCGGGATGATGTCGGTGTAGTTGGTGCGGTCTGCTCCCAACACCTTACCCTCGGCGCCCATGGCCGCCTTGAAGCTGTCGACGTCGCTAAAGAACATGTGCGCGGCCGCGACGCTGGCCGCCAGCTTGCCGCTCGGATCGGCCAGGGCCTGATCGATCTCCAGCTTCAGCAGACCGCGTTCGGCCAGACGGTCACGGATCAGTTGGGCGTGGGTGTTCTGGTAGTACGCGTGGTCGAAGCTGTAGCCTTCGTGTGGAGGGTAGGAAACGGTTACGCGGATCATGGTGTGCTCCTGATAAGGTGGGTCAATTCGTTGGATCAAGCGAGGGTGCGCAGTTCGCGGAACAGGTCTCGGCCCAGCGCGGCCGATGCCGCCAGCAGCCCACCGACCATGGCGCCGCTGACGCCGCCCATAGCGACATCCTGGCCGGTGAAGAACAGCCCCTTGACCGGGCTGAAGGCACGGGTCCAGCGCTGCTTGTAACGCTCCGGCGTCGGTGCGAAGGACATGAAATCCCCGCGCACACGGCCAAGGAAATCATTGAAGCTGACCGGAGTGGCCAGCTCGGTATGCGCCACATGCCCCCGTGCCTTGGGATAGAAACGATAGACCTGCTCCAGCATTTCTTCAGTCAGACGCGCTTTCAACGCCTCGTATTCGTCACCGCGGTGCTTCCATTGGGTACCGGTGAACGGCTGCCACAGGTTCCAGTCGGTGAAGCTGCAGATGTCCATGGTGCTACGCCCCGGATAGCGCTGAGGCCAGGTCGGGTCCTTGGCCGACGGCTGCGAGATGAAGTGCAGCGGCATCGGTCGGTTGGCCGAATCCTCAATGTAGTGGTGCCAGTCTTCGGTCTGCCTGGCGCTCTGGTGAATCCAGATATTGGCCGGACCGATATCCAGATCCGCGTTGCTGGCATCCAGGCCGACGTTGAGCACCACCGCCGGCAGGGTGCTGGGCATCGACTGCGCCTTGTCATTGATCTGGGCGAGCTCGGCGTTGTCGCTCGGCAGCATGCTCAGCGTCTGCCGGATGCCGATACCGCTGATGACCTGCCGCGCCTCGTGTACCTCGCCACCGGCCATACGCACGCCGGCCACCTTGCCACCGCGCTCGATCACTTCGACCACATCGGCACCGGCTAGCACCATGCCGCCGGCACTGCGAATGGTCTCGGTGATCTGGTCAGCGATGACCTGGGCGCCGCCGATGGGATAACTGGCACCATCGAGGTAGTGGCGGATGACCGCTGCGTGCACCGAGAACGATGCCACGCTGGGCAGGCTGGCGTAGTCGCCGAAATGGCCGCACAGCACGGCGATCAGCGTCTCGTTGCTGGTGATTGAACGCAACACCTCCAGGGTGGTTTTCTCCGCCAGCGGCATGAAACGCGGTGCAACCTGCTCGAAGGCCTGATCCGCGAAGGCGCCCGGCATGGCCCGCACGGCGAGGAATTCACCTGCCGGCCGGCTGGCTTCGTTGACGAGTTCAATGTAACGGTCGATGGCGTCGGCTTCTTCGGGGAAGTACTGCTTCATCCGCTCCTTGAACGCGGCGCTGCCGGAGCAGTACTCGTACAGTTCGTCCCCCACGGCGATCTTGTTATAGATCTCCGGCATCTTGTGCCACTTCAGCTCATTGCGCGTGACCTTGTTGAACAGGCTCAGCAAGGTACCGGGGCGATGAACTTCTCCGATGTAATGCAGGCCTACGTCCCACTCGAAGCCTGGGCGCTTGAACACCTGCAGACAACCGCCGATGACGGCGTGACGTTCGAGAACCAATACCTTCTTGCCATCCAGCACCAGCAGTGCGGCGGCGGTCAGCCCGCCGGCACCGGAGCCGATGACGATGGCATCGAATTGGGTTTGCAGATCACCGCGCGCGAGCGCGCGCTTATAGCTTGAGTCAGCAGCACTGTTCATTGTTGTTTTCCTGGCTGGGGGTGGAGAAGCGGCTGAGCGATCGGCTCACTTATGCAGGGGAGCCGAACAAACCGGGGCCTGCCAGCGATGCACCACCGTCGACAGGCAACACCACGCCTGTCACGTAATCGCATATCGAAGAACTGAGCATGACGGCGACCTTGGCCACCGAGGTGAGATCGCCGTAGCGCCGCAGCGGCAGGTTGCGAATCACCGCCTCGCGCGATTCGCGTGTTGGTGTCAGGCGCGCCATACCTTCCGTGCCGTCGATGGGTCCGGGGACGATCGAGTTGACGCGGATGCCCTCTGGCCCCCACTCCATGGCGAGTACACGGGTGAGCATGTCGACCCCGGCCTTGGCCGCGCACACGTGCGCCTGCAATGGCGTGGCGATGGATGCCTGCGGCGCGGAGATGTTGATGATGGAAGCGCCTGGCTTGGTCAGGAAGGGATAAGCCGCGCGCAAGACATGGAAACTGCCGAGCAGATCGATATCCATCACGCTCTTGAAACCGTTGGGGGACATCATGGCGGCCGGGGCCACGAAGTTACCGGCAGCGCCCGAACACAGCACATCGATACCGCCCCAGGCCTCTGCTGTAGCCGCCATCGCCTCCTGAACGCTGGCCATATCACGCACATCACCGACGAAGCCGAGCACTTCAGCGCCCAGTGTCCGCAGGCTGGCAACTGCGCCATCGCCCCGCTCGGGCGAGCGACTGAAGACAGCCACGCGTGCGCCCGCAGTGGCAAAGGCCTGGGCGATCCCCAGATTGATGCCGCTTGTTCCACCGGCGACGAACACCGCTTTACCGATGAATTCGCTCTTATCCAGCATAGGTATTACTCCCGCCTGTAAGTCGCTTACTGTTATTGGCGAGGACTAGGCTAGGAGCTGCGAAGATGGCAGTCTGTCAAAAATTTGATTTTTGATTTCTCGCCATGGGCACACTGACTGACCCCCATAACCTGCTGACCGTACTGGAGAAGGATGAGTGGTTTTCGTCCTGCGCGAGCGAACTGAAGCAGGCTTTGGTTCGTGATGCCAAGCTCCACAACTACGCCGCAGGAGAGGCGCTTTACCGCGAAGGCGAGAGCGCCCGCTATGCCCTGTTCTGCGTGATCGACGGTGCCGTACAACTGACCAACGCTCTTCATGACGGCACCCCTTCCCTGCTGGTGTATCTGCAGCCTTACCACTGGTTCGGCGATATCGCCCTGATCGACGGCGGGCCGTACATTCGAGACGCGATCGCTGACATGGACACACAGATCCTCTGTGTGCCGATCCAATCCTTCAGTCATTGGCTGGACGAGCATCCCAAGTACTGGCGTGATATCGCGCGGCTCAGCATCAACAAGCTGCGGGTGGCCTATCAGGTGATTGGCGAACCGGGGGCGTTACATCACCGGCTGGCCAGACGGCTGTGGCTGATGGCGCAAGGATTTGGCTCCCGCACGCAGAATCCCTCGCTGCAGCTCGTCGTGTCTCAGGAGCACCTGGCGCAAATGATGGGCAGCACGCGCCAGAGCATCAACGCCGCGCTGGCCAAGCTGGAGGGCCTGGGGCTAGTCGGTCAGGGCTACAAGTCAATCGAGGTGCATGATCTGCAGAGCCTGCTCAACCATGCCAATCACTTGGATGTTGGCGACTCATCAGGGCGTTCCTGAGACAATCACTCCTGCGCACTCTGCCGCTGCCAGAGACTGGGTGAACAGCCGGTCCAGCGACTGAAGGCACGGGAGAAACTGGCAGCCTCGGCATATCCAAGGCGTTGGGCGATGCTGTTCAAATCCATTCGCGAATCAGCCAGCAGGCGCTTGGCGAGCTGCTTTTTGACGTGCTCGTTGAGCAACTGGAACGAATGCCCTTCGAGCGCAAGGCGACGGTGCAAAGTGCGCTCAGAGATGCCGATACGTTCAGCCACCACACGGCACGAAAGCAGTCGTTCCGATTGCGCGATGATCACGCGTTGCACCTGGCGGGCGGTGGGGGTCTTGGCCAATCGGTTCGATATTTCCCTGCATTGCACCTCACACAGATGCTCACCTGCGAGCTGCGCATCGATATGCGCCTGCGGCAGCGGACTCGACAGATCCCTGGCGGAAAGCAGAACGCCGTTACGCTCAGCGGAAAGCGTCAATGGGTGAGGGAAAACCGACTGCCTAACGGCCATATCGCCAGGCTCATGCGAAGTCATCTCCACGGCCAGGGGGATCAATGGCCGTTTCAGCAGTTCCGAGCCAATGTTCAAACAGGCTGAAATACCCCGTTCGACGACAAAGGTGCAGGCATCTCTGGGCAAGACACTTGTGTCGAATATCAGCCATGTGCCGCGCCGCTCAGGTTCGAAACGCACGGGGCAAAGCGCCACCGCCATCGTCTGAAATCGACTGAACGAGCCGAACGCCTCTTCCAGGGTACGGCTCGCTAGCATGGTAAAACCGAGCATCCCGAGAGAGGTCAGGTGGTAGCTGTCTCCTGTCATGAAGCCCAGTCCGGGACGATTGCTGTGTTCGAGCAAATTGCGAATGACGGCAAGCTCCTGCCAGGCCTCTATCTGCGCAGTAGCGGACTGCAGATCAGCAGGTGCAACAGCACAGCCTTTCAAGCAACTGGCCATCTCCACGCCCGCGGCCTGAGCTGTGTTGAGAAGATAACGAACCCCCGTAAGGGGGCGCTTCTGTCGCCAATCCATCACCCTGATTCCCGCGCTGCATACACCTGACGAGGATGGCAGAAACTATCATGAAGTGGCAGTAATTATCATGGAACCAGCAATACCCTCGCCCCATGCTGCCAACACCTCAACCGCTGAGATAACAACAAAATGAGCGAGTTCATCTACACGTTGCCTGACAGCAATCCACTAACCCGTTACGAGCATTTCCATGCGCTGCCTGCGACTGGCGCCTTGGGTGCCGATGTTGAAGGGGTTGATCTGCGAACCCTGGGCGCTGAAGGCTATACCGAACTGCGCCAAGCCCTGCTGCGGCACAAGGTACTGTTCATACGTGGACAAGTGCTGAGCGTCAGCGACCTGGAAAACGTAACCGAACAATTTGGCGAGTTCGGCCTTGAGCCCTACGTCACCTGCATGCAGGAACACCCGCATGTCGTACATGTCGTCAAGGAAGCGACTGAAAAAGCACCTTTTGTTTTCGGCGGTGCCTGGCACACCGACTGGACGTTCCAGGAACGCCCGCCGGCTTTCACCCTTCTGTATGGCCATGATATACCGCCTTATGGCGGCGACACCTGCTTCGCCAACCTTGCGCTAGCCTATGAGTGGCTGTCTCCTGGTATGCAGGCTTTGCTGGAAAGGCTGGATGCCAGACATAGCCCCGAACGCGCCTATGGCACAAACGCCAACCACAATGCGCTGTTGGAAAATATGCAAATTCGCTATGGCCAGGACACCTCCGATGAGATCCGCACGCACCCGCTGGTCATCCGCCATCCAGAAACCGGCAAGAAGGTGCTTTTCATCAATCCCGCTTATACCTGTGGCATTGAGGGGCTCCGAGACGCTGAAGCACAGCCACTGCTCAACTATCTGTTCAACCTGGCGGTGTCGCCAGCCTTCACTTGCCGCATGAAATGGCGACCGGGCACTCTGGCCATCTGGGACAATCGGAGCACATGGCACATGCCTGTCTCTGACTATCATGGCATGCGCCGAGAAATGTTCCGCACGACCGTGAGGGGGGAAAAACCATCACGTTAGAAGGGGATTCCTGCGCAGCTCTTGGCCAGTAACTCGCGCACCCAACGGTGCCCCGGGTCTTCATGTGTCCTGGGGTGCCAGACCAGAGTCTTGGTAAAGCCCTTCACCTCAAGCGGCGGCACCAGTCGTACCAGGCCCGCGGTGCCCTCTAGCAGCCGGCTAGGCACCAGCGCCATCAGATCACTGGTGCGAATGATGTCGAGCAGCATGACAAAGCTGGGTACCGATACTTTAACTTGCCGGCTGCGCCCCAGCTTGGCCAGGGCTTGATCGGTCGCCCCATGGAAGCCACCGCCACGCAGCGAAACGATGGCATGTTCCAGTGAGCAGAACGTATCCAGATCCATATCTGCGGTAGCATGTGGATGGTCTTCGCGCAGGATGCAGGCGTAATGTTCCTCGAACAGGTTACGGCTGTGCAGCTCTGGCGCAGTGCTCTGTGGGGTCAGCAGGGCCAGATCAAGCTGGCCACGCTCCATCCTTTCCGCAACAGACGACTCTTCCAGTTGCAATACCGCGACGCGAATACCCGGGGCAAGCGGTCGCAATGCGGTGACGAAAGGCACGACTACGGCACGCAGGGCGTAATCAGTCGCGGCGACACTGAGGGTGAAATCGGCACTGGCGGGGTCGAACACCTGCGGCGTGAGAATCTGCTGAATTTCAGCCAACACCTGCTTGATCGGAGCGGCCAGTTCGAGCGCGCGCGGTGTCGGCGCGATGCCGCGCTGAACCCTCACGAACAAGGGGTCGCCAAAGCTGTCGCGCAGGCGGTTGAGAATCCCACTCACGGCTGGCTGGGTCAGCGATAACCGCTCGGCAGCTCGGGTGACGCTGCGTTCGTCTATCAGCGCGTCGAATGCTTTGAGCAGGTTCAGATCAAGGGTGCGAAGGTTCATAGGCAGTGCCTTTCAATGGGCGTACGGCGTTAACTAGGCAAATACCGAAACGCCCTGCTACCGTCAGGGCGTTGCCGTTCAGTTTGGCTGGTAACGCTCCAGCCAGTGGGCATAGGGCGCGGGTAGCACCCAAGTCGGTCGCTCGATCTCTAGCGCCTGCGCCGCTTGCAGCGGCCAATGTGGGTTGCCCAGCAAACGCCTGCCGACCATCACCAGATCCATCTGCTCACCGGCTATGACCGCCTCACCCAGTTGTGGGGTGTCAATCCCCCACGAGGATGCCACGGGTAGCTCTGCTTCGCGACGAACGCGCTCGGCAATCGGGGCGAGAAAAGCCGGCCCCCATGGAATAGACGTTTCGGCGATGGTGAAGTTTACGCTGACATTCAGTAAATCCAGTCCGCCCTGACGCATTAGCCGCACCAGATCGATAGACTCGGCCAACGTCTGCTCGTCGCGACCGTCGTATTCGATCACTCCGAAACGGGCGGTAAGCGGCAGATTCTCCGGCCACACCTGACGAACCGCCGCCAGAGTTTCCAAAAGGAACCGGGCACGTCCGGAGAAATCCCCACCGTACTGATCGTTTCGCTGATTGCTATGGGCAGAGAAGAAACTCTGCGCCAGGTAGCCATGGGCGAAATGCAATTCAAGCCACTGGAAACCAGCATCGCGAGCCCGCACCGCTGCGGCCACAAAATCCCCTTTTACCCGCTCGATGTCATCGAGTGTCATGGCCTTGGGAACTTTGGGCAAATGATGACCAAAAGCAAGTGCGGACGGCGCTAGGGTCTGCCAGCCACGTGGATCTGTGTCAGCGATGTGGTCATCTCCGTCCCAGGGTCGATTGGCGCTTGCCTTGCGGCCGGCGTGGGCGATCTGAATACCCGGCACTGCACCGTAGCGCTTGATCGACGCCGCGATACGCGCCATGCCCTCGGTTTGCTGGTCGCTCCACAGCCCCGTGCAGGCAGGTGTGATTCGCCCTTCCGGTGACACCGCAGTGGCCTCGACGATCACCAGGCTTGCGCCACCACGCGCCAAGGCGGCGTAATGATCCCAATGCCATTCGTTGGTTAGGCCGTCGACAGCGCTGTACTGGCACATTGGGGGAATAGCGATTCGGTTACGTAAAGTGACGTCTTTGAGCGTAAAGGGAGAAAAAAGGGCCGACATTGCAAAACCTCTAGTCGATAAGAATCACGGGCTTGCCCGAGAAATCACGTTGGCGCAGTGCTTCCAGTTGTGCGGGAAGCTCTAAAAAATTAGCCCGGCGCAGAGGCTGGGCCTTGAGGCGTCCTTCGGCCAGTGACTGCAGCATCGCCTCACCAGCATGGACGAGCCGTGCCCAGTCCTGATCGTCGCCATGCGCATGCAGTGCCCCCAACGCCACCTCATGCAGCGACAGCGCACGGCCGAACGCCGGATTTGGCCACTGAGGCAGGCGGCCCTGGATGCAGACGATATGGCCGTTGGATCTAAGCGAAGGCACCAGCAATTCGGCATGCTCACTGCCGATGCAATCTATGACCGCGGCATAGCGCTGATGCGGCTGCCAGTCACGATCAGCCGACCACGGGCCAGCGATGCAATGGCTGGCGCCCAATTGTCGCAATGCATCGAAGTGGCGCGGGTTGCACAGCACGGTGACCTCGAGTTGACGCGCCACCGCCAGTTGCACCAGATAGCCGCCAACAGAACCACCGGCCCCCCCGATCAGAATCGAGGCGCCTGGTAGCGCGGGTAGCTTGTTCAACGCCTGCCAGGCGGTCAGCCCCGGGCAGGGCAACGCGGCTGCCAGCGCCAAATCCAGCTCATCCGGCACGCACATGAGTACGCGTTGGTTGAGCACGGTGTACTGCGCAAAACTACCCTCATGTGCCAGGCTCTGGTGGTAAGCCACCCGCTGGCCGATCCAGTTGCGATCGACACCCGCCCCTACCGCCTCCACAACCCCTGCGCCATCAACACCCGGCACCTTGCCCGGCGCCCAGTCGACCAGCTCGCCGGCCAGGACTTTCCAGTCAACCGGGTTGAGGCCAATAGCGACGTTACGCACCAGTACCTCATTGTCATTGAGGGGCGGAATGGACAGGCGCTCCTGGCGCAGGCTCATGGGGTCGGCGTGGCCCTGCCACGTCCAGGCCAGGTAATGCTCGGTTGCGTGCATACGATGCTCCTGAGGCGCGTAGTCGTGCTGGTGGCTTTGCGCGATCCGTTACTGGTAGGCGCCAGCTGAATAGGTCAGTTCATAGCTGTGGCTGTAGATCTCCAAGATGTTGCCAAACGGATCTTCCATGTAAACCATGCGGTAAGGTTTCTCGCCCGGGAAATACTCGCGAATCGGCATGCGTTGCTTGCCACCGGCGGCCACGATCTTTGCCGCCAGGCCTTCCACATCCGGATCCTGCACGCAGAAATGGAAGACACCGCCTTTCCAGTACTGGAACTCGGACGAGGGACGCTCAGCGTTGCGGAACTGGAAAATCTCCACACCGATGCGATCTCCGGTAGACAGATGCGCGATACGGAACGAGCCCCAGCCGGCGCCGAACACATCGGTGCACATCACACCAATAGCAGAGTCATCTTCGCTTATGGTGGTGGGTGGCATGATCAGATACCAGCCCAGTACCTCGGTATAGAACTTAACGGCAGCATCCAGGTCGGTCACCGACAGACCAATATGGGAAAAACTGCGGGGATAGGTCATTGACATAGCGATGACTCCATTGTGGTGAGAATGGAGACAGGCTAAAGCGCCATAGGCATAATTAAAATCATGCCTAAATTATCGGATTGATAAGTTATTGTTATGCTAAATCCGCAGTGGCTACGTACTTTCGCTCACCTCGTGGAGCTGGGAAATTTCACTCGCACGGCAGAGCGTTTGGATCTAACCCAAGCAGCGGTCAGCCAGCACATCCGTCACCTGGAAGAAAAGCTCGGCCCGTTGCTGATCCGCCGGCCACGCAAGATAGACATCACTCCTGCCGGCAAGGCGTTGCTCGATTATTGCGCGGAGCTGCTGCAGGCCGAGCAGCGTCTGCAATTAAAGCTGGACGGAGCCGACGCGGCACATGGCGATGTGAGCTTGATCAGCCCTGGCAGCATTGGCCTGGCCATCTACCCACTGCTGCTGGATTTACAGCAGAGCACACCTGGGCTGGTGATCCGTCATCGGTTTGCGCCTGACAGCGAAGTACTGAACAGCGTACTGGAAAACCGTTACGAACTTGGCATCGTCAGCCTCAAGCCTGACGATCCGCGTCTGCAGAGCAGCCTCTTTAGTAAAGAACCGCTGGAACTGGTTGTACCTGCCAGCGCACAGGTCAGTCAGTGGCAGGATCTGCAGCGTCTGGGGCTTATCGACCACCCCGACGGCAGGGCCATGGCCGGTCGCCTGCTGAGTCGGCAATTTCCTGGCAATCCTGGTATCCAGAGCCTACCAGTGCATGGATTCAGCAACCAGATTGGTCTTATCCTCGAGCCAGTCGCGCGTGGGCTGGGCTTTACCGTGCTGCCGCGCTATGCACGCAAGGCTTTCACCCGCCAGCACGAGATCCGCGTGCTCGAGTGTGGCACCCCGGTGGTTGACATGCTATGGCTGATTCACCGCGCCGAATGGCCGCTGTCTGCGCGTGCACTCCGCGCGCTCGATTTTTTGCAAGACCGAATCAAATCAAGCATCTGACGCCGAATCAGCTTCCCCGCCAAGGCTCGATCTGACCCGTTGCAGAAGCTCTATCAGCTTTTGCTGCTCCTGATCAGATAGACGCTCAACCGCCACCTCGTTCAGATGTTGGCCCTGGCGTTTCAATGATTCATGTACGGCTTGCCCTGCCTCCGTCAGGTGCAGTCGGATACTGCGGCGGTCAGCCCCGTCCACATCACCGTGCAGCAGTGCCTTGTCCCGCAACGCCTTGATAAGACGGGCTAACTGGGCCTTGTCGCGCCCGGTGCGCTGGACGAGCTCACGCAAGGTCGAGCCTGGGTGGGCTGAGAAAAAACCCAGCACCTTGTTTTCCATATGCGTCAGGTCATAAGGGCCATCGCGCAGCACACGATACTGCTGGGCGCGATAGAGGTGCATGACACTATGGATGGATTCAAAGACGGCATCGGCTAATCGGTCGGTCATATTGTTGACTTTATCAACTATGTGTTTTTAATATAGTTGATATTATCAACCATGACCCCTGAGGGCTAGTCATGAATGCACCCGTAAGTCGCATCAAACGCGTACGCCACGAACTACGCCGTCGTGAAGTGAAGGTATGCCGCATCGAGCAGATCGGCAGTCACTTCGTCAGTATCACCTTCAGCGGGGACGACCTCGTTGACTTCAAGTCAGAGTCATTCGATGACCACATCAAATTCATGTTTGAAGATGCTGCCGGCAATCTGGTGCGTCGGGACTACACACCTCGCCACTTTGATCCCGTCAAACGTGAGCTGACGATCGAGTTCGCTCTGCACGGCTCAGGTGGCGCATGCAACTGGGCCAAGCAGGCCACTCTGGGCAAGGAAGCCATAATCGGAGGTCCGCGCGGATCCTTGATTATCCCCATGGACTATGAGTGGCAGCTGATGATTGGCGATTCGACCGCATTACCTGCCATCTCACGACGACTGGAGGAGTTACCGGCCGGTAGTCGTGTCCAGGCGCTGCTGCTTGCAGAAGCAGAGTCAGACCTTCACGAGTTTCAAACAGCAGCGCATCTGGATGTGCAGTGGTTCAACAGCGACGAAGTGCTGCTGGCCACCCTTTCCAACCTGCTATTGCCTACAGGTGAAGGCTTCGCTTGGGCTGCAGGCGAGGCAAGCTTGATGAAAGCTGTGCGTAGAGTGTTAGTAGAAGAGAAAAAACATCCTAAAGAAGGTATGCGCATCGCCGCTTACTGGCGTCATGGAGCAGAAGGTTTTCATGAAGAACTAACTGACTCAGACAGCCGAGCCCCCAGAAATTCGGAAAACACATAATGACCCACGTAAGTTTGGTTTTATCCTGCCTGCTCGTCAGTCTTGCCAGTATCACGGCCAGCGCCTCGACCCCGGAACAGTTGGACGCCATTACGCCGGTACGCAGTTGTGAATCCCTGACCGCAATCGATCTGACAGGTATCGCCGGCACGGGCAGCAAGTTGACCCAAGCCATAAGCACGAATCAAGAGGGCAAAAAGCAGTGCGTCGTAGAGGGGCATCTCAGCCCGAGCATCACATTTAATCTGATTCTTCCGGAGCAGGGCTGGACACAGCGCTATCTACAGGTTGGCTGTGGCGGACTCTGCGGACGCATTGGGCTGCAGGTCGGCGCGGCCGATGGCTGCGCACCGCTGAATGCGGGTGAGTTCGCCATGGCCGGTACCGATATGGGTCACCAGGATCAGGATGGAAGCTTTGGCCATGACCAGCAAAAACGTGCGGACTTCGCCCATCGTGCAGTGCACCTGACGGCGCTGGCGTCTGTCGCAGTGATCAAGGCGTTCTATGGGCGAGCACCGGCCTATCGTTACTTCACAGGCTGCTCTGATGGAGGGCGCGAGGCACTGGTGGAGGCTCAGCGCTATCCGGAGGATTTCGACGGCATTATCGCCGGGGCAGCCGCGCTCAACTTCCAGGTGCAGAACGGTTTCTATCACGCCTGGCAAGCCCGGGCTAACACCGGCGAGGATGGCAAGGCGATTCTCGTGGCCAGCCGCCTGCCGCTGTTGCACCAAGCCGTACTGAAACAGTGCGATGGCCTCGACGGCCTTGAAGATGGCTTACTGAGCGATCCCCGTGCCTGTCACTTCGATCCGCAAGAGCTGCAATGCAAGGACGGCCAGCAGGCCGAAACGTGCCTGAGCGCCGATGAAGTTAAGGCAGCAAAACAGCTCTATGACGGACCGAGAGATCCCAACACCAACGAGCGTCTGACCGCTGGTGGACCGCAGCCGGGTTCGGAACTGGGGTGGGCGGGGGTGTTCGTACCGCATGACCGTGATCAGCCGATCTTCAGCAAGATGATTGCGTTACAGGCTCTGCGCAACCTGATTTTCGATCCGGCGCCTGGCCCGGATTTCAGCCTGGACGATTTGCGCTTCGAGGCGAAAACCTTTGATCTGCTACGCGCTCGCCACCCGCTGTTCGACGCTACCAACCCAGATGTATCTGCATTTGCCGCCACAGGTGGCAAGCTGATCATCTGGCATGGATGGTCCGACCCGCATATTTCGCCGATCAACAGTATTGCCTATTACGAGGCGATGAAAGCGCAACTCGGAGAGACGCGCACCAACGACTTCAGCCGTCTTTACCTGCTGCCCGGCGTATATCACTGCTCCGGTGGTGAAGGTCCTGCAGAATTGGATCTGCTAACCCCCATGATGGCATGGGTGGAACAAGGGGCCGTCCCCGATGCAATCGTGACTCGCCAGGCCCCACCAAGAGACCGCCCAAACGGCTTTGGCGCACCTCTCGGGACACCTGACGCAGCGGGCAAGCCGCACTTTGGAGCTTCTGGAGAACGTCCGCCGATGATGCCGATGGGCGGGCCGCAGGATACCCCCGGCAGCAACCTGAACATTGGCCGCACTCGCCCGGTCTACCCCTACCCGCTCGTCGCGGCGTACAACGGCCAGGGTGATCCGCAAAAGGCAGAAAACTACAGGAGCAGTGCTCCGCTGGTGGTGACGCAACCGGTGCAGTGGCGAGGTACTGACTTCTTCGAACCCTATGTTTCTCCGCGACATTGAGAGTGAGGCGCCTATGTTCACATTCAATTTATCGCTCCCTGTCCACTCGGCCCTGCTGGCAGCCGGCCTGTTCATGGGATCGGGCGCTCAGGCCGCTGACGCGCCGGTTACCCGACCGCGCGCGGACATCACCCTGGCGGGTGCGGAAAGGGTGCTGGATGCTGCGTTCAGCGAAGCCGAGCGCAACCAGTGGGTGATCAGTGCTGCGGTGGTTGACTCGTCTGGCGAGCTGGTAGCCTTCCGCAAGGCGGACGGTGCCATCGGCATCAGCCCGAGCGTAGCAATTGGCAAGGCACGCACCGCCGCCCTGCTGCGCCAACCATCGAAAAGCTTTGAGGATTTCATCAACGGCGGCCGCCCCAGCTTCCTGTCTACGCCAGAGATACTGCCACTGGAAGGCGGTGTTCCGATCGCGGTTGACGGCTTGGTGGTAGGCGCCGTGGGCGTCAGCGGCGCCCATGGGCCAAATGACTCGCAGGTCGCCAGCAAAGCGTCCGAGGCCGTTGCCCCGTAACGGCACCTGCTAGCCTCAACCCTGCTGAACATGGCACAGCCCGCCCACGCTGCGCCATGTTCCCACACAAGCCTGGACATCGCCCTCGCCGCTTAAGCGTTGCCTCCATGATGCGAGTAACGCGCGCCCCCTCTCCTTTCACCCCGCAGCGAGGGCCAGATGATCCGCTTGATCGTTGAAATCTATACCTCAGAGGCATTCCGGGCACCCGGTAGAAAGCCGCAATAAAAAAAAGCGATACCCGCTTAAGGATTTCCCAGCGGCATATCAGTACCTGTGGCGGTAGAGTCAATGCCCACCACCGCAGCAGACGGTGATAGCGCTGCCGACCACGCATCGGCAGCGCTTTATTCCAACAAGAATAATCAAGGTGCCGTAATGTCCACTTCGCCTGTCGATATCAAAGCCTGGATCGATAACCGTCCGGTCGGTCGTTATCAGTGGCTGATTCTTTTTCTGTGCTTTCTGATCGTTCTTTTCGATGGTTTCGACGTAGCAGTCATGGGCTTTGTCGCCCCGGCAGTGCTACAGGACTGGGGACTGTCGCGCGCGGCTTTCGGACCGGTTATGAGTGCTGGCATGGTCGGCCTGGCCATCGGCGCACTGGCCGCCGGGCCTTATTCGGATCGGCTTGGGCGGCGCAAGGTGCTGATCCTGGCGGTCGCGGGCTTTGGTTTATTCAGCCTGCTGTGCGCCTTTGCCAGTAACCCTTACGAGCTCGCGGGGCTACGTCTGCTCGGCGGAATAGCACTTGGCGCTGCGCTGCCCAATGCCACCACCCTCCTCTCCGAATACCTGCCAGAGGGCAAGCGCGCGCTACTGATCACCATCATGTTCACCGGTTTTAACCTGGGCTCAGGCTGTGGTGGCTTCCTCGCAGCATGGCTGATCCCCCACCATGGCTGGCACTCTGTGCTGCTGGTCGGCGGTCTCCTGCCGCTGTTGTTGCTACCCGTGTTGTTCTGGCTACTGCCGGAATCGCCGCGATTCCTCGCTACCCGCCAGGCTCCGACGGTAGAAATCGCCAAATTGCTGAACAAGCTCGGTGGTCAGTTCGATGCCGCCAGCCGCTTCCTGGTCGAGGCACGTCCGGATCAGAGCAAAGCGCCTGTGCGCGCCCTATTCAGCGAGCGCTTTCGCTTGGGCACCCTGTCGCTATGGCTGACCTACTTTATGGGCCTGCTGGTGATTTATCTGACTATGGGTTGGCTGCCAACACTGTTACGTGACGGCGGTTTGTCCATCGAACGGGCTGCTGGTATCACAGGACTGTTCCAGATCGGCGGTACGGTTGGCGCCATCGTCGTCGGTTGGATCATGGATCGTCGCTCGCCTGACCGGGTCATTGCCACCAGCTATGCATTGGGCGGCGCATTCCTCCTGCTGCTGGGCGCGTTCAGTCTCGAATCCAGTCTGCTTGCTCTCGGCGTGATCGCAGCAGGCTTCTGCATGAGCGGCGCGCAGACGGGCCTCAACGCCTTTGCTCCCGGTTACTACCCAACCGAAATGCGTGCCACCGGCGTCAGTTGGATGCTCGGTATCGGTCGCTTCGGCGCCATTCTGGGCTCACTGATCGGCGGCGCGGTGCTCAGTCTCGGATTTGGCCTGCCCACGCTGTTCGTATTACTTGGCTTGCCGGCCTTCGTAGCTGCGCTGGCCATACTGGGCAACGGCCTGGTATCGCGCCGACATGCTACCCCTGCTCTGAACACTCCTTAATCCTTCGCATACAGGTAACGTTGCATGGCACGTATCATCGGCGGCCTCGCCGTCTCCCACACGCCGACCATTGGTTTCGCCGTCGACCACGACAAACAGGACGAAGCGGCTTGGGCGCCGATTTTCCAAAGTTTCGAGCCGGTGCGCATCTGGCTGCAGGAAAACCGACCGGACGTGTTGTTCTACATCTTCAACGACCACATAACCTCGTTCTTCTTCGACCACTACAGCGCGTTCTGCCTCGGTGTCGATGACCGCTACGAGGTGGCGGATGAAGGTGGCAACCCACGCGACTTGCCAGCAATTGGCGGACATGCCGGTCTTTCCAGGCACATCGGCGCCAGCTTGATGGCGGACGAATTCGATATGAGTTTCTTTCGCGAAAAGCCGCTGGATCACGGTTTTTTCTCGCCCATGTCGGCGTTGCTGCCACATGACGACAACTGGCCGGTGGAGATTGTGCCTCTGCAAGTAGGCGTGCTGCAGTTCCCCATCCCGACCGCCAAGCGTTGCTACAAGCTGGGCCAAGCGCTGCGCCGTGCCATCGAAAGCTATCCCGAAGACCTCAAGGTAGCTATCGTCGCCACGGGCGGGCAGTCGCACCAGGTTCACGGCGAACGTTGCGGATTCAACAACCCGGAATGGGACGCACAGTTCATTGATCTGCTGATCAACGATCCGCAACGTCTGACCGATGTAACCCTAGCCGAGTACGCCACCCTTGGCGGTATGGAAGGCGCAGAGGTGATCACCTGGCTGATCATGCGCGGTGCGTTGTCGGCCAACGTGGACAAGCTGCATCACGCCTACTACCTGCCGTCGATGACCGGTATTTGCACGCTACTACTGGGCAACCGTGATCGTGACGTGCCGGTGGATGCCCTGGCTGAACATCGCCAGCACATGCAGCATCAACTGGCTGGCGTCGAGAAGCTCGAAGGTACCTATCCCTTCACCCTGGAACGCAGCGCCAAGGGCTATCGCCTCAACAAATTCCTGCGCGACATGATCAACCCGCAGTGGCGCGCGCGGTTTCTCAGTGAGCCGGAAGTGCTGTTCGAAGAAGCCGAACTCACCGAGCAGGAACGCGATCTGCTGCGCCGCCGCGACTGGCGCGGAATGATGCAGTACGGCGCTATTTTCTTTGGTCTGGAAAAACTGGGTGCCGTTCTGGGTATTTCCAACCTGGATATCTACGCTGCGATGCGCGGCCAGAGCGTAGAAGACTTCATGAAGACGCGAAATCAGCAGGTACGTTACTCGGTAGCCGCAAAAAACTGATGCTGTCTGCCCGGCCCGCCTTGTCGGCGGGCTTCGCCTAAAACAACAATAAAGAGACACCTTTAATGCCAACTCCACTCGATTCCGGCTGATACCGCGGGCTCTACTCGCGCTCATTCGTGCGCCAGCCAGCCACCATGGAAAGACTTTCGCTCTTGCCTAAGCAGGCAAGGGGCGGTTCGCTTCACCCACAAAAAGGCACACAACAATGAAAAAAATCGCATTGACGCCCCTGACCTGCGCAATCGCCATGGCGGCGGCAGTACCAGCAGCTAGCCAAGCTGACGGCTTCGTCGACGACGCCAAGGTCTCGCTGAACCTGCGCAATTACTACTTCAACCGCAACTACCTCAACGGCACTGACCCGAAAATCCAAGGCGAGGCTCAGGGGCAGGCCGAAGCCTGGACCCAGAACTTCATCCTTGATGCCCGCTCCGGCTTCACCGAGGGCACCGTCGGCTTTGGTCTTGACGTGCTCGGTCTCTACAGCATCAAGCTGGACGGTAACCGCGGCGCCGACAACACACAGCTGATGCCGATTCACGATGACGGCGAGGCCGCCGACCAGTTCGGTCGAACCGCTGTCGCCGCGAAGGCGAAGATTTCCAAGACCGAACTGAAGGTCGGCGAATGGTTCGCCGTGCTGCCGATCCTGCGCGCCGACGATGGCCGCTCGCTGCCGCAAACCTTCAAGGGTGGGCAGATCACCTCCAGCGAGATCGACGGCCTGACCCTCTACGGCGGCCGCTTCAACGGCAACAGCCAGCGCAACGACGCCAGCATGGAGCGCATGTCGTTCAGCCTCAGTCCCAAGGCGGTGTTCAAATCCAGCGCCTTCGATTTCGCTGGCGGCGAATACCGCTTCAACGATAACCGCACCATGCTCGGCGCCTGGCATGCCGAGCTGCAGGACGTGTACAAGCAGAATTTCCTGCAGTTGACCCACAGCCAGCCGGTGGGCGACTGGGTTCTGAGCGCCAACCTCGGCTACTTCAACGGCAAGGAAGATGGAGCAGCCAAGGCTGGTGAGCTTGACAACAAGGTCTACCAGGGCAGCTTCGCGGCCAAGACCGGCAACAACACCTTCACCGTGGCCTACCAGAAGCTCAGTGGCGACACCAAGTTCCTGCGCATCGACGGCGCCAGCGGCGGCACACTGGTCAATGACGCATTCACCACCAGCTTCGACAACCCAGAGGAGCGCTCCTGGCAGCTGCGCCACGACTATAACTTCGCCGGCGTCGGCATCCCCGGCCTGACCCTGATGAACCGCTACATCAGCGGCTCCAACGCCACCATAAGCGGCTTCGAAGATTCCGAAGAATGGGCTCGTGAATCCGAACTGGCCTATACCTTTCAGGAAGGCAACCTGAAGAACCTCAGCGTACGCTGGCGCAACTCGGATATCCGTCGCGATGGCACCGCGCAGGACTTCCACGAGAACCGCCTGATCATCAACTACCCGCTTTCGCTGCTGTAAAGGCTGTACCGCTTCACGATCGACTCCAATGTGTTACGGCACTTTCAGCCCGTCCTCGCGACGGGCTTTTTTTCATCACCGCCAGATACCGCTCGCTAGCCTGCAAGAACACTTTTCCTAAACGAGCATAAGTAAAACGCATGGGTAGCCAAGCTTTACGCATTGTCGGTAAAGCGCCACGCCGTGCCAGCATCTGGCCCACTCAAAACAACAAGCAGGATCTGTGCGAATTGCCTATCGCCAGACACCGAAGAGGAACACCGCATGCCCTGCCCCGTCCTGATCACCGCAAGTTGTCAGCTTCAGACTGACCATCGCCAATCCCGCATTTGCCCCCAATAACCAACAACAACAGGTAATTCGCATGTCCAGACTGACCCATGCCCTAGTGGCAGCCCTCGGGCTAACCCTATTCGGCCTCAACGCATCAGCGGCCGAGCCGGAGGTGGTTCTCAAGGTTCACCACCACATGCCGCTGCAGTCGATCACACAGAAGGACTTCCTCGAGCCTTGGGCGAAAAAGATCACCGAAGCTTCCGACGGCCGCATCCAGTTCCAGTTCTATCCATCGATGCAGCTAGGCGGCACCCCGCCGCAACTGATCGACCAGGTGCGTGACGGTGTTGCGGATATCGTCTGGACCCTGCCGGGTTATAGCACTGGTCGCTTCCCGCTGATCTCGGTATTCGAGCAGCCCTTCATGAGTAGCTCTGCCGAAGCTACCAGCCAGGCCATGTGGGTGTTCATGCAGCGCCACGGCGAGAAAGAGCTGGCTGGCCTGCACCTGCTGGCCACCCAGGTCACTGACGGCGCACAGATTCATACCAACAAGCGCCAGATCAAGACCATGGCCGACTTCCGCGGCCTGAAGATTCGCGCCTCCAACCGCACCGCCACCAAGCTGATCAGCCTGCTGGGCGCTACGCCGGTGGCCATGCCGGTACCGCAGATTCCTGAAGCCCTGTCCAAGGGTGTGGTCGACGGAGCTATCGTGCCATGGGACGTAGTGCCGCCGCTGAAGTTGCAGGAGCTGGTCAAGTACCACACCGAAACCGCGCCGGGCGAGCCGACGCTGATGTACACCACCATGATCCTGGCGATGAACCCGGACAGCTACGCCAAGCTGCCTGATGACCTGAAGAAGGTCATCGACGAGAACAGCGGTCTGGAGTTGTCGCGTACCGCTGGCCGTCTGTATGACACCAAGGTGGTGGAAATCGGGCACCAGGTTGCACAGGCGCAGGGCAATCAGTTCTACGTCCTGCCGAAAGAAGAAACCGCCAAGTGGGAAAAAGTCGGTCAGCGCCTGTACAAGGACTGGATCGAAGAAGTCGAGAGCAAGGGTTATACCGATGGCGCCGGTCTGCTTGAAGAGGCCCGCGCGCTGATTAATCAGTACAGCACCCAGCCAGCCCAGTGATTGTTCCGGGCGCGCCTTGACCGGCGCGCCCGGCTCGGAGCCTCCCATGAGTGAACCCCTGATCGAAGACGGCGCGTTGCCCGACGCGCCTGTCGCACGCGCCCTGACGCACCTGGCGAGAGTGCTCGCCTACGTTGGCGGTGTGGTGCTGATCGCCCTGACCCTGCTGTCGAGCTACAGCATCCTGATGCGCACCCTATTCGATGAGCCGCTACTCGGTGACGTGGAGCTGGTGCAGATGGGCTGTGGCATCGCCATTGTCCTATTTCTTCCGCTGTGCCAACTCAACCGCGGCAACGTCATCGTTGACGTCTTCACCCTCAACGCCCCCGCCGCCGTGCGCGCCTGGCTCGATGCCATCGGCGGCATGCTGGTTGCCCTATCGGCCGCGCTGCTGGCCTGGCGTTCCGGCATTGGGGTGATGGATGCCATCGCCACGGGCGAGGAATCCACCATCATGGGCCTGCCGCTGTGGTGGTCGATGAGCGCCTTCCCGGTCGGCTTCGCCTGCCTGACCCTGACTGCCCTGTATACCGCCTGGCAAGATTTGAACAAGGAGCGCGGCTGATGAGCAGCGTTGAAATCGGCGGCCTGTTTCTGGCTGCATTGCTGGTATTGCTGGTGATCCGCATCCCGATCGCCATCGCCATGCTGCTAACCGGAATCGCCGGCTACGTCACCATCAGTGGCTGGTCGCCCCTGTTGAGCTACCTGAAAAACGTCGCCTACGCCCGTTACACCGTGTACGACTTATCAGTCATCCCGCTGTTCCTGCTCATGGGACAATTCGCCTCCCGTGGCGGCTTGGCCAGCGGCCTATTCCGTGCGGCGGCAGCCATGATCGGGCATTGGCGTGGCGGCCTGGCCATGTCGGCCATCGGCTCCTGCGCCGCCTTCGGCGCGGTGTGCGGCTCGTCGATTGCCACTGCCGCCACCATGGGCCAGGTCGCCCTGCCCGAACTCAAACGCTACAACTACTCCGGGTCGCTGTCGGTGGGTTGCCTGGCCGCCGGCGGCACGCTGGGCATTCTGATTCCGCCCTCGGTTGTACTGGTGCTCTACGCCATCCTGGCCCAACAGAACATCTCAGCTCTGTTCATGGCTGCGTTCATCCCCGGCGTGCTGGCTGCACTCGGTTACATGGTGGCAATTGCCGTTTATGTGCGCCTCAATCCGGAAGCCGGCCCCGCCATGGAGCGCCTGAGCTGGCGCCAGCGTTTGCAGGCGCAGAAAGGCGTCTGGCCGGTGATGCTGATTTTCCTGCTGGTCCTGGGCGGCATCTATGGTGGCTGGTTCACCCCGACCGAAGCAGCGGCTGTCGGCACGGTCGGCACCGGCATCTTTGCGGTCACACTGGGCGGTATGCGTCTGCCGGAGTTCAAGAAAGTTTTGCTCGGCACCGCCGCCAGCAGCGCCATGATCTTCATGATTCTGCTCGGCGCCGATGTGATGAACGCCTTCCTGGCCCTGTCGCAATTGCCCGTATGGCTGGCCGAAACCATCGGTAACAGCGGCATGGCACCCTTCGTGGTACTGACTGGGATTCTGGTGCTGTACCTGTTCCTCGGCTGTGTCATGGACACCATGTCGATGATCCTGCTGACCATCCCGATTTTCTTCCCAATGATCATGGGGCTGGACTTCTACGGCCTGGGTGAAACCGAGAAGGCCATCTGGTTCGGCATTCTCGCTCTGATGGTCGTGGAGATCGGCATGATCACCCCGCCGGTGGGCATGAACGTCTACGTGATCAGCGGTATGAGTAAGGATGTCACGCTGCGTGACGCCTTCCGCGGGATAGTACCGTTCCTGGTCTCCGACATACTGCGCGTGGTGATCCTGGTGCTGTTCCCGTCCATCACTCTGTGCCTGATTCGTTGGTTGGGCTGATCAGCCCGCGCCTTCAACCACTACCTCGCGAATAGCCGCCATTAACGCCTGAGCCGCAGCGGTATGCAGACAACCGCTGCGGTAGGTCAAACCGATGGCGCGCTCGGTATGCCGCAACGGCTGGCCGAGGATGCATAACTCGCCCGCAACAATCTCCCTTTCCAGCTGATGCGCAGACACCACCGCCAGCATATCGGAACGCATCAACAGCCCCCGGATCACCGCCATGTCACCGCTTTCCACTTGCAGGGTGGGTGCGGCCATGCCCAACCCGACGAAACAGGTATCAAGCATCTGTCGCGCCGGAGAGCCGGCCCGAGGCAAGATCCATTGTGCATGTTGCAATCTCTGCGGCTCGATGGGAGTCTGCTGTAGCGGGTGCCCGTTACGCGCAACGATGACCATCTCCTCGCGCCAGAGTGCTTCACTGGTCAGGTCACTGGAATACTCTGCCGGCCGCAGCGCACCGAAAATGAAGTCGACATCACCGGCACGCAGATCGGTGGCCAATAGATCGAACGGACTCTCATTGGTGACCACTTGTACTGCAGGATGCTGACAAGTCAGACGAACGATGGCCTCGGGCAGAATGCGTGTACGCCCAAGCGGCAGAGCGCCTACGTGCACCACCCCCTGAAGCTGACCGCGCATGGCAGCAAGATCGGCGGCGAGATGCCCTAGCTCGTTTAGCGCACGACGTACAGGAAACATTATTACCTGACTGCTCCGGGTGGGTTGCAAACCTCGCGGCGTACGTTCGAATAGGCTGCGGCCACAGCCCTCTTCAAGCACCTTGAGTGCAGCACTGACCGCTGGCTGGCTCAGACCAAAGAGGTTGGCGACCGTCTGCATATGGTGTGTTTCATACAATTTGACGAACAACTGCAGACGCCTGGCCTGGTAGAGGTATAACGGCTCAGTGGCATGACCCAACAGCACCGATACACCCTCGAGCTCATCGAGCACACGTCTGGCACGCGGCAAAATGGTGGTGCCGTAATCGGTCAGACGCATACCGTTCGTATGGCGCTCGAACAGCGGCACGCCCAGAAAGGTTTCTAGGTCAGCAATAGCCCGTGTGACCACCGACTGAGCTCGAAACAGCACCTCGGCAGCACGTGAAACAGTCCCCAGGTCGGCTACCCGGACAAAGGCGCGTACCTGCATCAGGTTTGGAAGTTCCAGATTGACCATAAAATCATCCTGACTGCGAAGGCAGTCACTATGACCTGTGGCCGAGAAAGCAGCAATAAACAAAAGGCATACCCTGTGCAACCGAACGCATTAGCCGCACTTGAGCCTGAGTGCGATTCTGCGATGAGATCAAAAGGGAGCCATCGCATGACTCAAGCCAAAAAAAGCGCACTGGTTGTCAGTGCACACTCTGCCGATTTCGTCTGGCGCGCCGGTGGCGCCATTGCCAAGCATGTTGAACAAGGTTACGACATGCACATCGTCTGCCTGTCCTTCGGTGAGCGCGGCGAGTCCGCCAAGCTGTGGCGCAAGGGCGAAATGACCGAAGAGAAGGTCAAAACCGCGCGTCGCCAGGAAGCGCAGGCTGCTGCCGACATCCTCGGTGCCAGCGTCGAGTTCTTCGACATCGGCGACTATCCGATGCGCGCCGACACCGACGTACTTTTTCGCCTGGCTGATGTCTTCCGGCGCGTGCAGCCAGAGTTCGTGCTCAGCCACTCGATGAAGGATCCGTACAACTACGACCACCCGCTGGCCATGAACCTGACCCAGGAAGCGCGCATCATCGCGCAGGCCGAGGGTTACAAGCCGGGCGAGAAGATCGTCGCAGCGCCACCGGTCTACGCCTTCGAACCACACCAGCCTGAGCAGTGCGAGTGGCGCCCCGACACCTTCCTCGACATCACCGAGGTGTGGGACAAGAAGTACGCGGCCATCCAGTGCATGGCTGGCCAGGAACACCTGTGGGAGTACTACACCCGCGTCGCCCTGCAGCGCGGCGTCCAGGCCAAGCGTAACGTCGGCATCACCAGCACGCGCAACATCATCTACGCCGAAGGCTTCCAGAGCGTGTTCCCGCGTGTCACGGAGAACCTGGCATGAGCGAGCTAATCGGCAAGACCGGGATAGTGGTGCGCAATATCCAGCGCGCCTCGAGCGCCAGCATTGATGCATTGGGCGCCCTGGGCGTGGCTACCGTACACGAGGCTCAAGGCCGCAAGGGCCTGCTCGGCCCGCAGATCCGTCCAATTCAGCAAGGCACTGGCCTGTCTGGCTCGGCGGTTACCGTACTGGTGGCGCCCGGCGATAACTGGATGTTTCACGTCGCGGTTGAACAGTGCCAACCCGGCGATATCCTCGTCGTCGCCCCCAGCTCCCCCTGCAGCGACGGTTTCTTCGGCGACCTGCTGGCCACTTCCCTGCAAGCGCGCGGCGTACGAGCCCTGATCATTGATGCAGGCATACGTGACAGCCATACCCTTCGGCAAATGGGCTTCGCGGTCTGGTCCAAGGCGATCTACGCCCAGGGCACAGTCAAGGAAACACTGGGCTCGGTAAACCTGCCGCTGGTCTGCGCCGGCCAACTGGTGAATCCGGGTGATGTGGTGGTAGCCGACGACGACGGCGTTGTCATCGTACGTCGCAACGAGGTGGAATCAGTGCTGGCTGCCGCACGCACACGCGCCGACGCCGAGGAGCAGAAGCGCCTGCGCCTGGCTGCCGGTGAGCTGGGCCTGGATATCTACGGCATGCGCCCGCGCCTGGCCGAAAAAGGCCTGCGTTACGTCGACGACATCAGCGAGCTGGATGCCTGACCATGAGCCAGACCCGCATCCCCTGCCTGCTCATGCGCGGAGGCACCTCCAAGGGGGCCTACTTCCTCGCCGAAGACCTGCCGCCAGCCGGTGAGCAGCGCGACCAGGTTCTGCTGGCCGCCATGGGCTCGCCCGACGCGCGGCAGATCGACGGTATCGGCGGCGCCGATTCGCTGACCAGCAAAGTCGCGATCATCAGCCGCTCCGCGCGTGAGGACGCAGATGTCGATTACCTGTTTGCCCAGGTCGTGGTCAACGAACCGCGTGTCGACTATGGGCAGAACTGCGGGAACATTCTGGCGGGCGTCGGGCCGTTCGCCCTCGAACGCGGGCTGGTAGAGGCAGCCGGTGACGTGACGGCCGTGCGCATCTTCATGGAGAACACCGGTCAGATCGCCATTGCTCACGTTCAAACCACGGCGGGCCAGGTTCAGTATGCCGGCGATATCCGTATCGACGGCGTACCGGGCAGCGCGGCGGGGCTGACCGTCGAATTCGCCGACGTAGCTGGCTCCAGTTGCGGCGCCCTGCTCCCCACCGGCTCGCCCGTTGACCGCTTCGACGATATTGATGTCACCTGCATCGATAACGGCATGCCTGTCGTACTGCTGCGGGCCGCAGACCTGGGCATCAGCGGCTATGAGAGCCGCGAGGAACTCGACGGCAACGCCGAACTCAAGGCGCGCCTCGAGTCGATCCGCCTGCAAGCGGGGTCGCGCATGAATCTTGGCGACGTGAGCCAGCGCAACGTACCCAAAATGACGCTGATTGCCTCGCCTTGCCAGGGTGGCGCAATCCATACCCGCAGTTTCATCCCGCACCGCTGCCACGCATCGATCGGTGTGTTTGGCGCCGTCAGCGTGGCGACCGCCTGCGTTCTTGAAGGAACGGTGGCCAGCACACTGGCGCACATCACAGGTGGTGACAGGCAACGCCTCTCGGTCGAACACCCCAGTGGTGAGTTCAGCGTCGACCTGAGCCTGGAGCAAGGCCAACCTATCGGCTGCGGCCTGGTACGTACCGCGCGCCTGCTGTTCAATGGCATGGTTTGTGTGCCGCGAGCCGTTTGGGACAGGCATGACGCATGAGTATCCAGCGTGTCGGTCTGATCGGTCTTGGCGAAGCCGGTAGCATCATTGCCGCAGATCTTCGCGGGCGCGGTCTTGACGTTCAGGTCTACGACCGCCTGATCGAGACCGCACCTGGCCAGTGCTTGATGCTCCAGCGAGCAGAGCAATGTGACGTGCGCCTGTGCAGCAGTGCTGCGAAGGCCTGCGCCGACACCGACCTGCTGATCAGCGCAGTCACCGCTGGCCAGGCACTGTCGGTTGCCGCTCAACTGGCGCCCGAGATGAGGGCCAGTCAGTTCTACCTGGACATCAACTCCGTGGCGCCTGCAACCAAGCAGGAGGCCGCCAGGCTGATCGAGGCCGGCGGCGCGTCGTATGTGGACGCGGCGGTGATGGCACCGATCCCGCCGAAACGCCTAGCCACGCCCATGCTGCTCGGTGGCGCCCAGGCGGTAGCGCTGTCGGCAGCGCTCAACCATCTTGGCTTCCACACCCGCGCGGTGGCCAGCGCGGTCGGCACTGCCGCGGCAATCAAAATGTGCCGCAGCGTAATGATCAAAGGCCTGGAAGCACTGACCGCGGAGTGCTTGGCCAGCGCACGCCACTATGGTGCCGAAGAGGAAGTGTTGGCCTCGCTGCAGCAGAGCTTTCCATCTATGGGCTGGGACGGCGTACTGCCGGACTACCTGATCAGCCGCATCGCCGAACACGGCCGGCGGCGCGCCGAAGAGATGGAAGAAGCGGCGCAAACCCTCATTGACGCCAACTTGTCAGCCGACCTGAGCCAAGCCATCGCCCGCAGCCAACGTGCTCTCGCTGACACCATGCGCCTGAAGCGGCTGGACTACGCCGAAATGCAGCCGTTCGCCTGGCGAGAGCTGTTCGCCAGGTTGTACGGATAGACCTGCGAATCCAACGGCAGGATGTAAACCCAAGGTAAATGCGATTGATTGACATTAGATATCATATTAAAAGATAGCTTGCTTTCGATCTAATCGCCCTTAAGGGCCAATTCAGGAGTTTCTCATGTACCTGACGTCCCTATTGCGCCAAAGCGCCGCCTTGCTGACCGCTGGCTTGCTCCTAAGCGCGACCGTACAGGCTGCGCCCCGGTCGCTGGAAGGTGCTTACGGCAATGTCGAAGTCAATGGCACCCCTCAACGTATCGTGGCACTCGGTGACAACGCGCTGGACGCCGCCCTGTCGCTGGATGCCAAACCCCTGGCCACGCTGGCCAGCCGCGGTGGCAACGACGTTCCGGAATACCTAAAGGCCAAGGCCGGCAAGATCGCTCTGGTCGGCAGCGTGCGTGAACCCAACCTGGAAGCGATCTTGGCGCTGCAACCCGACCTGATCCTCGCCTCCAGTGAGCTGTCCAGCGATCTATACGCGAAACTCAGCCTGATGGCACCGACCATCGTGCCCAAGGGCGGCACCTTCCAGGACTGGCGGGATACCTACGCCACCTACGCCTTGGCGCTCGACAAGGCCGACCAAGCCAAGCAGCGCATCGCCGAGATCGACCAGCGCGTCGACGCCCTGCGCCAGCGACTGCCGCAGGGGCAGAAAGTCAGCGTCGTTCGCTGGAACCCTCAGGGCCCGTTCATTATGTCCAGCCACCTGTTCGTCGGCCAGTTGCTGCAGTCGCTGGGCCTTGAGGCCAACGAACTGGCCGCAGAGCAGAAGCGCAAACCGCATAGCGACATTCTCAGCCTGGAGAACCTGAGCAAGGTCGATGCCGACTGGATCTTCCTCGCCACGCTCAACCCCGACGGTCGCAAGGCTCTCAACGAGGCGCGCAAGCAGCCGGCCTTCACCCGCTTGAACGCGGTCAAGAACGATCGGGTGATCAGCGTTGACGGTCAAATTTGGAGTAGCAGCTCCGGCTACCTGGCCGCTGAACAGATCCTGGATGACGTGGAGAAGGCGCTGGTTCACTGATGCCTTCACGCGTTCCACTGCTACGAGCCGCCAGTCTGGCGGCTTTATGCTTGCTGCTGTTGACCCTCGCTAGCCTGCTGCTCGGCGCCGGCGATGTCGGCTGGCGTGCCAGCCTGCAGGCTCTAATGGTCGGTGATGACGCGGACGCCCGCTTTGTCGTCCGGCAACTTCGCTGGGCACGCACCGAGCTGGCCATGCTGGTCGGGCTGGCCCTCGGTGCCGCCGGCGTGCTGCTGCAGGCTGTGACGCGCAACCCCCTAGCCGAGCCTGGGCTGCTGGGCGTCAGTGCCGGTGCGTCGTTTGCCGTGGTGCTTGCAATCAACCTCGGTGCCTCGGCGGCAAGCCTGCATCTGGGCGTCGCGGTGGTTGGTGCGTTAGTCGGCTGCGTGCTAGTGATGCTTGTGACCCAACTGCGCGGAGTCGGTGATGATCCCGTGCGCCTGGTACTGGCCGGTGCCGCATTCTCCGGATTGCTGGGGGCCCTGAGCAGCCTGATGCTGCTGTCCGATCAGCGCACCGCCGATGAGATGCGTTTCTGGATCATCGGGGCTCTGGCTGGACGGCCGTTGGAAACCATGAGCTGGAGCCTACCAGGCCTGCTTGCAGGGTTGAGCGCCGCCCTGCTGCTGGTGCGGCCACTCGCCGCGCTTGCGCTGGGCGAACGTGTCGCCAGCGGCCTTGGGCACAACCCGCGCCTGACTCGCGCCGGCACGCTAATCGCGGTGGCCTTGCTGGTCGGTACAGCAACCGCAGCGGCAGGCCCGATTGGCTTTATTGGCCTTATCGTGCCCTATATCGCCCGCCGCCTGGTGGGCTCGGATGTGCGCCGCACCCTCGGCCTGAGCCTGCTGCTGGGGCCTTGCGTGCTGTTGTTTGCCGACACCCTCTCGCGCCTGATGGTGCGCCCCTATGAACTGCCGGTCGGGGTGATCACCGCCCTGGTCGGCGCGCCGATCCTGATCGCCGTGGTCCGCGGTCGTCGCTTGCCGATGCTCTGAGATGTCCAGACCTTCCCTCACGATCAGTGGCTATCGCGCCCTGCGCTTAAGCCATTACAGCCTGCTGATTCACCGGCGTGGCAGCTGGGTGGCCGTGTTACTGAGCGCACTGCTACTACTGTGCTCAGCCCTGATACTCGCCGCGGGTGTCGACGATCTGACGCTCTGGGGCGCCTTGCGCGCCATCTTCGGGGAGGGCAGCAGGATGCAACTGTTCCTGATTCAGGAGCTGCGCCTGCCTCGCCTATGCGCCGGACTGCTCAGCGGAGCAGCACTGGGCGCGGCCGGATGCCTACTGCAGACACTGGCCCGAAACCGGCTAGCGACTCCGGGCGTAATCGGTATCGACAACGGCGCCACCGCCTTTGCCGTCGCCGCCATCGTGGCAGTGCCCATCAGCCTGGCCCCGTCCGCCCTGGCGCTGACGGGAGCGATCACGGCCGCCGTGTTGACCCTGGCTCTGGCATCCGGCAGCGGCGCCCGTGGCTACCGTTTCATCGTAGTTGGCATCGCCGTCGGGGCGATATTCGGCGCTGTCACCAATCTGATGCTGGCCCGCTCCGATATCGATGCTGCCAACGCCGCTTACCCCTGGACGGTCGGCAGCCTCAACGCCCGCCCGAGTCAGGCAATCTGGCTGCTGGGGTTCGGCCTGGCCCTGGGCCTGCCGGCAGCGAAGCTGCTGGTGCGCTCGCTGAACCTGATGCGCTTCTCCGACAACGTGGCGATCGGGCTTGGCATCCGCCTGCAGCGGATGCGCCTGCTGACCTTGCTGCTGTGCGTTTGGCTGACCGCGCTGGCAGTAGCTGTGGCCGGCCCAGTCGGCCTGATCGGCCTAGTCGCGCCGGAGCTGGCACGCTACCTGTGCGCACGTCATGGCGTACCGCTGATCAACAGCGCGCTTTGCGGCGCATTGCTCATGATTCTTGCCGACTGGCTCGGCCGCAGCCTGCTGGCTCCCATCGAGGTACCGGTGGGTATCATCTCAGCCATCCTCGGCGCGCCCTTCCTACTGTGGATTTTGCTGCGCCCCCTCAAACGGAGTTCGCCATGACCTCACTCACCACCTTGTTCAACGACGGCAGCCAGGGTGACGTGCGTCTGGAAGCGCAAAGGCTGAGCATGGATTACGAGCGCAGGCGGGTGATCGACCAACTGGATCTGCACATTCCGCCGGCTCAGGTCACAGCGATCGTCGGCCCAAATGGCTGTGGCAAATCCACCTTGCTTGCCGCCCTCTCGCGCCTGCAAAAGCCCAGCACTGGTGCGGTGCTACTGGACGGCAAAGTGATTTCCAGCCAGCCTTCGCGTGAGGTGGCCAGACGCCTGGCTCTGCTGCCGCAGGACGCCAGCGCACCTGAAGGGCTGACCGTTGCAGAGCTGATCCGTTTCGGCCGCCAGCCACATCAGGGCCTGCTGAGCCAATGGAGCGAGCAGGATCAGAGGATCGTCGACGCTGCGCTGGCTGCAGCCGATCTGCTCGATCTGGCTGACCGACCGCTCGAATCGATGTCCGGTGGCCAGCGCCAGCGGGCCTGGATCGCCATGGCCATCGCCCAGGCAACCCCATTGTTGCTGCTCGACGAACCGACCTCAGCACTCGATCTCAGCCATCAGATCGAGGTGTTCGAGCTAATTCGCCAACTGACGACGGCCGGAAAGACCATCGTGATGGTGGTACATGATCTATCGAGCGCCTGTCGTTACGCCGACAACCTGGTAGCCATGCATCGAGGCACCATCATCGCCCAAGGCAAGCCACGCGACATTGTCACGCCGGAATTGGTGAAACAGCTGTACGACGTCAGTTGCGTGCTGCTCAACGACCCGGTCAGCGGTACCCCAGTGATCGCTGGTATCCAGCGTGCAGCGCAGCGCTGACAGGCAGGGCGATGCCAGCGCGCAGGCACGTGGCACTGCTGCCGATGCCTGCGCGGTTGTCAGGGCAATACCCTGATCAGGGTACAAGCCAGCCCGGCGAAACCGGGTAACGCTAGCGCAACCCGCGGCGCGTAGGGCAGCAGCATGATCAGAGCCACCCCCGCCACGCTCATCACACCGACCCAGCCCACTATCCCAGCCGCCACGCCCCACATGCGCACGCTGAAGGCCAGACTGGCGACCAGCAGTAACCAGCCCAAGGCCCGCAGGCAGCGACACGAAAGCGCACTAGGCATATGCTTGAACACCTGCCTGAACGACCGTTCAAGCCCCATGCACAACGCCGACATGCCCACATAGGCCAGCAGCAAGGCACCCATCATCAATTTAGCCTGTCGAGTCGCCTCAGTAGTCCGAACTGCTAAGGTTCGCACTTCATCAGCGACAACCGCAAAGCCACGGCCACTCTCTCCTGCTCGCGCAGCCTCAATCGCAGCATTCAACGCCAATAGGTTGGTCTGCGTGGCAATCCCCTGGATGGTACTTACTATCTCGCCCAGGCCTCTCAGGCTGTCCTGCAGTACTTGGTGCTGACTCACCTGCACCCTTCGCAACTCGGCTTCCTCATGCTCATTCTGGATATCGATCAGAGAACCCATGACGCGCAACGGAGTGCCATCGCTGCACCGTTGTGCGAGCCCGCGCGAACGGAACCAGTGGTAACTGCCATTCTTGAGCTGCAGCCTGTAGGTGAGTTCGAGAGGCGCAGTCGCATCGCGATCCTGCATATAGGCAGCGAAGGCGCTGATGCTGCCCTGGCGGTCTTCCGGATGGACGCGCGAAGCCCAGCTGTTCAGTTCCCTGGGGAAATCTTCGACGCTGTCGAAGCCTAGCAGTCGCAAGAACTGGGGCGACCACCATACCTCGTTGCGTGGGTTGACCGGATCTCCCGCGATGACCTCCATATCCCATAACGCGTCGTGAATGGTTTCTAGCGTCAACTGGAAACGGAGCCTGCTGGTGCTTAACTCGGCGCCGTGCTGCCTGCAAACCTCGATGTCCCGTAAGGTACACAGCATACGCAGCGGATGCCCGGACTCGTCTCGCCCAACACTGCTGCGCGCCTGGAACCAGCGGTAGTCGCCAGAAGCCACCCTCATGCGGAACTCCAGCGAACAGGGGGCAACACTCGCTTGTCTCATCACCCAGGCATTCAGCGATCGCTGCAGCGTCTGCCGCTCATCCACATGCACGCGCTCCAGCCAGTGCGCAAGGCAAACGGGGGCGTCCTGGCCGAACAAGCGTCTCAGTCCGGATGAAACAAACAGTCCGCCCTGCAAATCCAGGGCCCCACCCTTGCCGACTGCAACCTCCCAGTAGCCTTCCTCGGCGCAGGACTCCAGCAGGTGGAGGCGATCAACGACCAATAGATGACTCGACTCCAGTTCTGCGTATCGCCCCTGCAGCCGGTGTAATGCAGCCTCGACCTCGGCATGCAGCCCTTGCAACTCGGCCAGACGATCGCGGACACGCTGCAACTCGGCCTCCGCCCGTCGGACAAGCTGTACGTCACTCAGCGCGGCAGCCTGCTCGTCTGCGCCGAGCAGCCCGGACAGTTGCAGCAGCGTCCTCCTGGCAATGCGTGCAGCAGAAAAAAGAAACATGGCGAACTCCTTGGTCAATACCGGCATCACCCAACGCAGACGGCTGGCGAGCCGCCGGTATGCCGCGCGGGTAAAAAGGCGCCATGAACAGCGCCAGCCAAGGTTTAAATGGTTTATTCAGCGGCGGGTAATGCGCTTGTCCGGCAGGCATTTTGGAGGTGATCCACGCAGAAGGCTCAGCCGAATCGCTGAGCCCTCATGCCTAGCGGGTCAAGGTTGAAGAAACAGTCAGTTCCGACACTCGATCTGCCCGGTCATCCTTCCGGCGCCTCAATGTCTTGTGGGTCAGGCAGCAGAAAGTGTGCTAGCGCAGGCAGCAGGATCAGCGCGCCAAGCATGTTCCAGAGGAACATGAAGGCCAGCAGGATCCCCATATCTGCCTGGAACTTGATCGGCGAGAAGAACCAGAAGAACACCGCAACGGACAGCGTCACTCCTGTCAGCATCACCACCTTGCCGGTCCCCAGCAGCGCGCGATAGTAGGCCTCGGACAAATTGGAACCTTCACTGCGATGCCTAATCAACACGCTCATCACATAGAGAGCGTAGTCAACGCCGATACCCACCCCTAACGCGATGACAGGAAGCGTGGCGACCTTGACGCCAATCCCGAGCCCGACCATCAACGCCTCACACAGTACCGAGGTGAGCATCAGCGGGAGAATGGCGCACAAAGTCGCGCGCCAGCTACGGAAGGTCAGCAGGCACAGCAGCGCGACAACCGAGTACACCCAGATCAGCATTTCTGTCTTGGCGGTTTTCACCACCTGATTGGTCGCTGCCTCGAAGCCTGCGTTACCGGCGGCAAGCAGAAAGCGCACAGTTTCCGTGGAGTTGGCTTGCGCGAATCGCTCGACTACCTGAGTCACGCTATCAAGGGTATCGGCCTTGTGGTCGGCCAGATACACAAACATGGAGAGCAGGCTGCAGTCCTGATTGAAGAGGTCACGCGTTGCATTGGTAGCGATCGAGTTCAGCATTGCCTGGTTGCCGGTCAGCTCGTACCACCTGGGGTTTCCCTCGTTCATGCCCACCAGGCCGGCACGACTGAGGTCGGCCAGCGACTTGATGGACTCGACCCCCGGGAGTTTCCTCAGTTGCCAAGTCAACTCATCGACCTTGGCCTGAACATCGTATAAAGCACACTGGTTCTCAGGCGTGCGCACCATCACGATCATCACATCGCCGCTGGCGGCATAGTGGGTCGTGATGAAGGCGTTATCCAGGTTGTAGCGCGAGTCCACTCTCAACTCTGGCGCACCGGGCTCAAGATCTCCGATCTTCACCTGCTGGCCGACCAGATACCCGAATACTGCCAGAGCGGCTGCCGCACCAATCGTCACGGTGGCCCATCGGCGCTGTGTAAAGCGATCGAGGAAAAGCCATACCGGATGGCGCTCCACCTTGAGCGTACCGGCCTCCTCACTTTGTAGGCTGCGCCGTGCAGCACGAGCGTTCACCCCGACATAGGACAGCAGAATCGGCAACAGGACCAGATTGGTGAAGATCAACGCCGCAACGCCCAGGCTCGCTACCACGGCCAGATCCTGGATGATTTGGATCTTGATCACGGACAACACGGCAAAGCCTACTGCATCCGATAGCAACGCGATCAGGCCTGTTAGAAACAGCCGCCTGAAGGTGAGACGTGCGGCGAACAGCTTGTGCGCCCCACGGCCGATGTCCTGCATGATGCCGTTCATTTTCTGCGCGCCATGGCTGATGCCGATGGCGAAAACCAGAAAGGGAACAAGGACTAAGAACGGGTCCAGCCCGAGCCCCAGCAGAGGCAGCATACCCAGCTGCCATACGATCGCCACGAGTGAGCAACCCAACACCAGCAGCGTGCTGCGCAAGCAGTGGGTGTACCAGAGCAGCACGGCGCCTGTAATAAGCACCGCCAGCACAAAGAACACCAGGATCTGCTGCAGACCCGAGATTAGGTCCCCGACCACCTTGGCGAAGCCAATAACGTAGAGATCGACGCCCTGCTGCGCATACTTGTCGCGCAGGTTTTCGAGGCGTTCAGAGAACGCGTGATAATCGATGGGGCTCCCGGTCTCAGTATCTATCGACAAAAGCGGCAGGTAGATGATGCTCGAGCGAGCATCCAGGGCGATCAATTTGCCCATTTCGCCGGAGCGTTCGACGTTATACGCGACGACCTCCAGCGACTGGGCGCTGGCGTCATAGTCGTCGGGGATCACCGGGCCACCATCGAGACCATCCTCAGTCACCGCCATCCAGCGCGTCGAGGGTGTCCACAACGAGCGCATGAAGGGGCGGTCGACACCGGGGATCAGGAACACCTCGTCGTTGATCTGCTTGAGCGTTTCCAGATAGGCAGCGTCATAGATAGTGCCGTTACGGTTGTACACGGCGATGCGCAGCGAGTTGCCCTGCCCCGTGAGTTCGTCCTTGTTCTCCAAGTAATGCTCTATGTACGGGTGATCGTAGGGGATCATCTTCTCGAAGCTGGCATTGAATTCGAGGTGGCGCAGTTGCAGGGACAGAATCGCCGTTATCACTACGCAGAACAGCATCACCAGCCCGCGGCGATTAAACAGAAACCGCTCTATGAGTGGCGCGTAGTGTTTGTCGAACGCTTGCGGATCGGCAATATCGGCATGCCCTGTTGCCTTTTGCTGACTCATGGACTGACTCCCGATACGGACAATTCGTTAGCGACGGCGATCCGTCGAATCCCCAGCGCGCCGACCGCGAGCAGGTTGCCCCTGGCATCGACCGCGAACGCCGACAACGGGCTGCTGCCCTGCGGCCCCAGTATCTGCAGGGTGGCGCCCTCCAGCACTTGGACATCACCATTGAGCGCAGCGAACAGCAAGCGCCCTTGGCGATCCTCGCGCACGTCGATCAGCGTCATCGTTTGCGCGCTGTCAAGACGCTGCCAGCTCTCCCCCTGATCGACGCTGCGCACGACCTGGCCCTGCAGCCCGGCAGCAATTACCTCGCCCCCCGCAGTACCGTGCAAGGCAAAGAAGCTGCCGGCGTAGTCGGTCTCCAGCTGTATGAACGACTGCCCATGGTCGAGTGAACGGGCTAGGTAACCCTGCTCACCTGCAAGGTAGAGCACCTCGCCGGCACGCCGGATGGCATAAAGATGCAGTTCCTGCGGGTTGTCGACATGGGCCATCCAAACTCGCCAACTTTCACCGCCATCGTCCGAGCGCAGCGCCATGCCATAAGCACCAACGACGAAGACTGTGCGGGCGTCGAGGAACAACACCGCGAACAGTGGATCACTAGCGGCACCGTCCTCGATACGCTGGGCGAAGCGCTCCAGCCGCGCGGCCTGTTCGACGTGCGCGCCAGCCGCAGCTTTACGGGTCAGTTGCGCCAGTTGCATGCCGTGCAGTACCGGGCGCCAGGTGGCGCCGGCATCACTGGTTTTCAAAATGCTGCTGCCGTGTCCCAGGGCCAGGCCGACCTGGTCATCGTAGAACTCGACGGCAGTAAGTGTGTTACTCACGCCGCTGTCGACGCTGCGCCAGTTGTCGCCATTGTCGTCGGACAACAACACCAGGCCACGCTCGCCCACGCTCACCAAGCGCTCGCCAGCCTGGCCGATCGCGGTGAGGTAGCTCGACACCTCGCCCAGACCGGCGGCCAGAACGCTCTGCGAGAGCGTCAGCAAGCAGAGCAGGCCGACGCGATATAGATGCTTGATCATCTCATTTCCGCTCATACGTAAAGGCCGCGCCGGGCTTCCCGGCGCGGCCGGAGTTCAGCGCACGCCTTCGCTCGCCAGCGAGTCGGGCGTGAAGAACGAGTTGGGCCACGGCTCACGGAAGGTCACCTGATCCGTCGCGCCGTTGATCACGGTGTTGGCGAACCAGTTGCCGGTCTGCAGGTCGTAGACACCGAAGCTGGAGTTCACGACGCCAGGCAGATCAGGAGCGACGAAGTTCAGCAGGTAGGCGGTCTTCCAGAGCTGGCCTTTGGCGTCCCAGTTGTCGGCGAGAACGGCCTGCCAGGTATCTTCGTCGAGATAGAACTTACGCTTGGGCATAACATGGCGGTTGCCCGGCACCAGGTTCGCTTCGACCACCCAGACGCGGTGCAGCTCCCAGCGAACATGCTCCGGCTTGAGGAAGTTCGCGCCGAAGATGTCAGTGTCCTTTGCCGGTTGCAGGTTTTTATTGTTGTTGTAGGGCACATAGAGCTCCTGCTTCCCGACCAGCTTCCAGTCGTAGCGGTTCATCGGCCCCTCGAAGAGGTACACCTCGTCATAGTTCATCTGCCCGGAAGTGACGAACGCCGGCGTGTCGTAGGCGGCGTTGGGCAGCTTGCGCGTGCGCCGCTGGCCGGTCAGGTACTGCCAGGTCGGGCGGCCCTTGGCCAGCGGATCGAGGGGGTCGAGGGCGAGGATCGACTGCCCCGCCTGTAGCGGCGGCGCGGTGGGGATCAGCTTGAGCTGGCGATAGAGGCCATTGAAGGTCTCGCGGCCATCACGGATGTAGTAAGGGAACTGGTAGAAGCCGCTATTGGTGGAGGTCAGCGAGGTACGCCCGGTGGAGGTGCCGTTGTAGGCGCTGAACTCGAAGGTGTAGGCCTCGCCCTGCCAACGCAGCATATGGTTCCACATGGCTTCGTTGCCGTTTTGCGGAATCGGGAACGGCACCCCGCCATAGGCACCGGTCACGGCCTGGCCATCCTTCACCAACTTGGCTTCCAGGGCATTGCGGTAGGTATTGTCGTACACCCACTGAGGCGCGGCGGCGGTGCGATGGGTCGGGTAGACGTCGATACGATAGTCCGGGTACTTGGCGAACATCGCCTGCTGTCCCTCAATCAGGCGATCCGCGTAGTCCTTATAGTTTGCCGAGGTGATGCTGAAAAGCGGCTGCTCGTTGGCGAACGGATCGCCGCGCCGGCCACCCGGCTTGTAATTGTTGTCAGGGGTGGTGTAGCCGCCGGTCCATTCGGGGATGCTGCCGTCGGCATTACCGGCACGCTCTGCGCCAAATGGCGTAAGGACGGACTTGAGCTGGTCGGCCTCCTCTACGGATACCGCTGCCTGCGCGGTGTTGAGGAAGGTCAGTGCGATACTCGCGACAATAAGGGAGCGAGAGAAATTCATGGGAATACCTCGGAGCATGGCGCGCATCAGAATGCACGCTGGATGGAAATCGAGATGAAGTCGCGGTCGCGGTAGGCGTTAGTGCTGGCACCGGCGCTGCCGTAAAAGTGCGTGTAGTTGATCAGGCCGTTCCAGACGCCGTCGTACACCCCACGCAAGCCGATGCTCATGTCACCGCCGCCATCCGCGTTGTAATTGTTGAAAGCGGGGTCGATCGGCGATTTACCATGGGTGTAGCCAGCGCCGATCGGCACGAACAGGTCAAGGCCGGGCAAGGCCTGGAAGTAGCTAGGCTCCAGAACGAAACGCACGCCGGTGGCGCTATCAGTAAAGTCACGCTTGTTGAACTGCTCGCGGTTGTCGGTGACCGACATCAGGCGATGCCAAGCCAGTTCCCCGACCAGGGTCGCCGACTCCCACAGCGGCGTGCGTGGCACCAAGTAGATGGTCGACAGCTGCGCATGCAGCGAACGGCCTTTGGCATGACGATTACGGCTGTCGTCGTTTGGATCCAGCACCATCACAGGGTCGTTGCTGCGCAGCGGCATATCGAAGCGGGTCGACAGCTCGCCAGCGAAGTTGGCCTCGCCGACGCTGGTGCTGAAGCTCGCGCCGAGCATCTTGATGCCCTCGGAATAAACTTCGGCGAACTCGCCTACCTGGCCCGGCAGTTGCTGGAAGCTCTTGCCCGGATAGGCGTAGAGCTGCGGCAGGCGGTTGTTGAAGCGCAGGGCATAGAGGCCATATTCCGTGTCGCCGTCGCCCGGGCGCAGGGTCAGCGACACACCGAACTGCCCGGACTTGCTCGCATCGCGGCTCTTGCCCCGGTACAGCATGATGTTGCCATAAGCATCGCCCAGACCGGCGTCCTGGCCGATGATGATGCGCTCGTTACCTTCGCCGATCACATCCGCAATACTGAAGAAGCTGCCAACCGGAGCCAGGCGGGTCTTTTCCCAATCGAGCTGGTAGAAGGCCGCCAGGCTGGTGGTGTCGTTGATTTGGAACTGGGTGGAGAACTGGTTGATCGGCCGGAACAGCTCAGCGGCACGGGTGTTGGGCACCGACAGAGCCTTGAGCACGTCGATCGGCGCCTGGCCGTAGGCGATACCGTTGGTGGGGAAGAACAGGCTCTGGCCCCACAGTAGGGTGTGCTTGCCCAGGCGGAGCGAGGCTCGATGACCAGCGATGTCGCCGGAACCGTAAATAAAGGCGTCGAGCAGTTCCGCCTTGCGCCCGGCAAGCTTTTCCGTCTCATCGCTGAACTCGTCGGACTGACCAAGATGGTTCAGCGTGGCCGGCGAATCGTTGTCGTTGCCCTTGTTGTAGACATCGTCATACCAGGCCGCGCCGCTGAGACGAAAGCCGAAGCCCTGGTAACTCAGGCCGAGTTCGGAGAACAGGTCAAAGCGATTGGAAACTAGGCCCTTGTCCAGGTTGCGATTGCCGTCATCGGCATTGGCGTCGGCAGTCAGCGTGCTGTCCTGGCCCGCTACTCGGAACGCGCTGCTGTATTTCAGGGTGTTGTCCCAGTAGCCCTTGAGCTCCGGATCATCGAATTTTAACTGGAAGGCACCAGCGAGCGGCGCATACAGCGGCAGGACGCACAGCAGGGGCGCGACCCGGCTCAACTGACGCGTATTGTTGTTTGCTTCACGCATGAGAGACACCTCGAAAATATTATTTTTATTGGTACCGCGAGAATCTTTCCGAACGACTTGGAGCGTCTTCTTTTCGCATCAATTGATACAGTCTCAAATTCAGCCTAATCATTAATTGAGATAGTGTCAATATGTGCTTCGATGTCGTTTCACCCTGTTGTGTAGGAGCGGAGCGTCGCGAGCGAACAGGCTCTCTCGCGAGCAGAGCTCACACCTATGGGAGTTACTGTCTCGCAGGAAAAAGAGCAGGCCCGAGGACGAGCCTGCTTAACGCCCAACCAAAGGAATCAGGGACGTCCTGCGCCTTTGCCGACAGCGACGCGGGTGGTGAAGATGGTGGACTCGGTGCTCAGGTTGACCATGGCCTCGAAAATGTTGTCGCCCGGCACCTTAGTCGCCACCATGAACAGGGTCTTGCCATCCTCACCGCCCAAGGTGCTCGCGATGCACTCGTAGCCCGGCATCGGGATGCGATCGGTGATCTGGCCCTGGCTGTCGATGCGAATGAACTGCTCGTCGCGCAGCATGCTCAGCCAGATGCCACCTTCGGCGTCGATGCTGATGCCATCGACGCAGCCACGCTTGCGGGCACGGTCTTCTTCGCTGGGGAACCATTGGGCCAGATCCAGCAGCACGCGGCGGTTCTCCAGGCGGCCATCGACGATGTCGACCGCAGACAGACGCTCGGCGAAGGTTTCCACGAAGATCAGGGTTTTCTGATCCGGGGTGATGACGATGCCATTGGGGAAGGTGCAGCCCTCGACGCCCACCGAAATCTCGCCATCGGGCTCGACTATTACCACGCGACCGGGTTTGAGGGCTTCGCCCTCGAACACCCGCGCACCGACGTCATCGACATAGATGCGGCCTTGCTGGTCGATGACCATATCGCCGACATAGCCGGTGTAGAACCGGGACAGGTCCGCGTAGAGCTCGAGCCCTTCGGGGGTGTAGCGATACAACCGGGTATCGTGCATGGAACTGAGGATCAAGTCGCCATTGGGTAGGAAGCCCAGGCCGTTGGGCTTGTTCGGCATCTCAGCGATGACCGTCTTCGCGCCCGCCGCATCGATCGCGTAGACCTTCTTGCCGAGCATGTCCGATATGTACAGGATGCCGTCCCGCCAGCGTGGGCTCTCACCGAAGATCAGGCCGCTGGTCAGGACGTTCAGTTGGCGTTGTTCTTGTTGTACCGACATAGTGCTATCCACCAAGTTGTAGTTATTGAAACGCAGGGGTCGTAGGCCCTGCGCGGCACGCAAACACGCAAAGCAATTCAGGGTCAGAAAATCTCGAACAGGCCGGCGGCACCCATGCCGCCGCCCACGCACATCGACACCACCGCGTAGCGCACCTTGCGCCGGCGCCCTTCGAGCAGCACGTGGCCGACCTGGCGCGCTCCGGTCATGCCATAGGGGTGGCCGATGGCGATGGCGCCGCCGTTGACGTTGCATATATCCGGGTCGATACCGAGGTGGCGCTGACATAACAGCGCCTGACAGGCGAATGCCTCGTTCAGCTCCCACAGGCCGATGTCGCTCACCCGCAGGCCATGGCGTTGCAGCAGCCGTGGGATCGCCAGCACCGGGCCGATGCCCATTTCCTCGGGAGCCAACCCGGTCACGGCCATGCCACGATAGACCCCCAGCGGCGTCAGGCCGTGCTGCTCGGCCAGGCGCCGCTCCATCAACAGGCTGGCGCTAGCGCCGTCGGACAGTTGGCTTGCGTTACCGGCCGTGACCGTACCGCCCTCCAGCACCGCCTTCAGGTTGCTTAGCCCCGCCAGGGTGGTGTCGACGCGGTTACCTTCGTCGGCTTCGAGCAGTACCTCCTCAAAGCGCGTCTCACCGGATTCCCTGTCGACCATCCTGCGGCGAGCGGAAATGGGTACAATCTCCTCGCGCAGACGCCCAGCTACCTGGGCCTGCGCGGTGCGCAACTGCGACTGCAGGGCAAAGGCGTCCTGCTCCTCGCGGGAAATGCCATACCTGCAGGCGACTAGTTCGGCTGTCTGCAGCATCGGCATGTAGGCATGCGGCACGGCGCTCAACACCGCCTCGTCCTGCTCGTCGGCGACCCACTGGAAGTAGCGCTGCTGCACAGCGGAGATGTTCTCCTGGCCGCCCGCCGCGACCACATCCATGCCGTCGACCATTATCTGTTTGGCCGCAGTAGCGATCGCCATCAACCCCGAAGAGCACTGGCGATCGATGGTCTGGGCGCTCACCGATAGCGGCAGGCCGGCGGCGAACACCGCATTACGGGCGATATTGGAACCGGCGGTACCCGCCGTCAGAACGCTGCCAATCACCACGTCCTCGATCAGCGCCGGGTCGATGGCGGCGCGCTCGACAGCGTGGCGCAGGGCATGGCCCATCAGGCTCGGCGATTTGATGTCGTTGAGGCTACCGCGTATAGCTCGGCCGATCGGCGTTCGCGCGGTGGAGACGATTACGGCCTCACGCATGCTCGCCACCCACACGCGGGTAGCGCCCGGACAGCAGCGCACCGGCGTCCGGCACTATGGGCTCCAGGCCCAGGTGGTCGAGCATACTCCGCACGGTGCACACTGCCGTCGAGGTGACCGGGATACCCAGAGCGTCCTCGACCAGTTGGATCGCTGGCAGCGACTGCATCTGCACACAGGCCGACAGCACCACCACGTCGACGCCGGTGGTGTTGAGCTTCTTCACGTCCTCCAGCAGTCTAGCGGGATCGCGGCGGCCGACCTCCAGGTTGTCGGGAATCTCAAAGGCGATGGAATCCACCACTTCGATTCCTTCACTCTTGATGTATTCCACCACCAGGTCGCACAGCGGGCGCATATAGGGCGCCAGCAGCGAGATGCGCTTGGCCCCCATGATCTTCAGGCCCTCCACCAGGGCACCGGCAGAGGTCATCACCGGCGCCTCGCAGTGGTTGGCACGGGCGATAGCGCTCAGCTCTTCCTGCACTTGGCGGTGGTAGCCGTTACCCATGGCCATGATAGCCACCAAGCAGGCAGTACTCATCACGTCCACGCGGGCATCCGCCAGCTCGGCGGCGCAGCGCAGCGACTCGCGGTTCATCGCCTCCAGCTCCTCGCGGGTGACCTTGTGCATACGCATGCGGCTGGAGTGGAAGGTGAAGCGTTCGGGACGGATCCTCTGGCGTGCATTCAGCATCGCCGGGATTTCCGTCTCCATTGTAGTGTTGGAACTGGGCACGATCTGGCCGATGCGATAGCTGGCGGTCATGGCTGAACCTCTTCGGTGGCAGGCTGGTGGCTGAGCAGTACTTCTCGCAGCGCTTTTGGCACAGGCACGCCACAACGCACCTGCGGGTCGATGCAGATTGGCGAAAACACGCCCTCGAAGGCCAACCGGCCATCGCTCAGGTAAGCATTGGCCAGCAGATCAAAGCTGCGCTCGCGGATCGCCCCCACCTGGATGCAGATGTCCACTACCGTATTCGGCGGCAGGCTGACGTTGAAGGTCAGAGCCATATGCTTGCAAGGCAGGCCGACGCTGCCTGCCCTGCCCGACTCCGGCCCCCATCCGATATGGCGGTAAAAGTGCATCACGGCACCGAGCAGGTATTCGGAAAATCGTCCGGTAAAGGCCACCCCAGCCGGGTCACAGTCCATCCAGCGCACGCTACGCCGCACCGTGAACGGTAGGTGGCCGACGACGATTTCAACGCTCTCGTTCATGCCATGCTCCCAGCCCGCCCCAGGCGCACCATCAGCTCCGGGTACTCGCGCTGCAAGCGCGCGTCGTCGACCCGCCCGGTGCGAGTCATGAAGCGGTAGACGAACTCCTCAGGCGAGTACGCCTCCATCCACCTGGCCATGTCCTCGTACCATAGGTAGGAGCGCTCGGAGGCCGCGATCAGCTTCTGCTTGCTCGGCTTGTGCCTGTGCTCGTAACCGGCCAGGCCGGCGGCCACATCGCCGTCGCAGGCCAGCAGCGCCTTGGCCAGGGCGATGGAGTCGTTCATGGCGATACGCGTACCGGAGCCAATGGAGAAATGCGCACTAGCCAGTGCATCGCCCACCAGCACGTGGCGCCCGTGACTCCAATGGCGGTTGCGGATCACCGGGAACTGCCGCCACATGGTCTTGGCGTTACCATCGAGCAGCGTCGCACCATCCAGCTCGGGGGCAAATATTTCTTCCATCAGTGCCTGAAGTTGGGTGTCGGACAACTCTCCAAGGCCCAGGCGCTGCCAGGTGGCGTCGTCGCATTCAGCCACGAAGGTGCTCATCTGGTCGCTGTAGGCGTAGTAGTGGGCGACAAAGTGGCCGCCGCGGTACTTGCGGAACACCAATGCCGAGGCCTCGAAGACCTTGGCCGTACCGTACCAAGCGAAGTGGTTGCCCAAGTAGCTGGTGGTGGTACCGAACGCCTCGGAGAACGCCTGGCGCACCACCGAGTTAATGCCGTCGGCGCCGACCACCACGTCGGCATCGTCCAGGCCTAGTGAGACCAGCCCGTCCAGGTCATTGATGCGTTGGCGGTAATGCACCACCACACCGGCGCGCTCGGCCTCCTGTTCAAGGATCTGCAGCAGGGTCAGCCGCGGAATTGCCCCCCCCTTGATCGGTAGATGGATGTCGATGGGCGTCTCGTTCTGCACGATGATCTGGTGCTCATGCTGCTTGGTGGCGGCGCACAGCGCCTGATACGAGGCCTCGTCCGCCTCGCGCAGTTGCAACAGGCCCGTGTCAGCCAGCACCACACCGAAGCCGAAGGTAGCATCTGCCGGGTTCTGCTCGATGACCTCCACGTTCCACTGCGGTGCGCCGCGTTTTAGCAGCAGGCCTAGGTAGAGGCCAGACGGACCGCCGCCTACGATTGCTACCTTCATTAATGGTTCCCCCGGTTGATTTGCAGGCGATAACGGTCGAACTCGCTGACGTCGCCGAAGAAGCCGCCGGTCAGAGCTGCGTGCCACAGCGCGGCAACGAAACCGAGTTTCTTGCGCTCGAACACCAGTACATCTGGCGAGGAAATCTTCCAGTAGCCGTTGCCCAGCTTCTCCAGACGGTACTCGGGGGTCTGCTCGGCCGCCTCGATCAGCGGGCGGAATTCCGGCGCATCCAGCACCAGCAGGGCGGCTTCTTCGCCGGCCTGCGGGTCGATGCCGGCGGCCTTGCTGCGCCATACTTGGTCGATGCTGGTGAAGCTGCCGCCAGCCTTCGACTCGTCCTCGATTCGCATGGCCGCTTCGAGGGTGCGGGTGGCGTCCTCTGCATCCAGGGCGTTCATCTCGCGCTCCTGGATACTGATTTCCAGGTAATAGCCATTAGGATCGTTGAAGTAGATCGACTCGATCAGCTCATGGCGTATCTGGAAGATCAGTGGGATGCCCTGCTCTTCCAAGCGGGCGCGCCAGGCCACCAACTCTTCGTAGGTATCGACACGCCAGGCCGTGTGCGTGGCCTCGAAGCGGTAGTCGTCGACAGGCACGGTGTAGTCCGGCTGCTCGGTGTCGATGTAGTAAAAGAAGGCGATGGTGCTGTGGTTGCCGCTGTCGAAGAAGAAGTGCAGGAAGTCCGGGTGATTGGACGGCCCCCAGCCACGCGCCGAGATCGCATGCACCAGCGGCAAGCCCAGCTTGTCGCGGTAGAACTCCACGGTCTCACGCAGCTTCCAGGTCGGCCTGGCGCTGTGGTGTACACCCTTGAGGACGGGTCGATTGGTTGTCATCTGCTGTACTCCTCTGAACCGTTTCAGTTCGCTTGTTGTTGCGCCAGTTCACGCTCGACGTTGGCCTTGACCAGTTCCCGCAGCTTCTCCTTGCTGAGCTTTCCGGAGGCGGTGAGAGGGAAGGCGTCGAGCACTTCAATACGCTCCGGCCACTTGAACTTGGCCAGACCGTAGTTCTCCAGAAAGGCGCCTAGCTCGGCGACGCTGGGTGCAACGAAGCCTTCGCGCAGCACCATAGCCGCGCACAGACGCTCGTCGAAGATCGGGCATGGGAAGCCCACGGCGGCAATCGCCGCTACCGCCGGATGCCCGGCCACGGCCAGCTCGACCTCTTCGCAGTTGATCTTCTCGCCGCCACGGCTGACTAGGTCCTTCAGTCGACCGCAGAACACGTAGTAGGTCTTGCCGTCGAACTCCTTGGTGTACATCAGGTCGCCCGAGCGGTAATAACCGTCGCTGGTGAAGGTCTCGCGGTTGCGTTCCTCCGCGCGGTAGTAGCCGTGGATGGTGTAGGGTCCCTTGAACGCCGGCTCGCCAATCTCGCCGGGCTTGGCGTCCTGCTCGGTACCGGGCACCAGAATGCGGATGTCATCCCAGGCCGAGACCGGCCGTCCGTTGGTGCTATCGTGGGCGGCGGCCGAATCGTCGCGATGGCCGAACATGATCACCCCTTCGGTGATACCGAAGACGTTGTAGGTGCGCACACCGAGCAGTTCCTGCAACTTCGCCGCGCTGTTGGCCACCAGCACGCCGCGGGCGTTGCTGAGATCGACGCGACCGTCGTGGATGGCCGCTTCGAGCCGGGCGATGATCGGCCCGCCGAGCATCAGCCAGGTCGGCTTGGTGGTGGCGATCAGCGAGATCAGGGTGTCCGGCTGCAGGTCAGGGGTCACGGTAACGGTGCCGCCGGTCATCAGGAACGGCCCGAAGCAGCAGCCCATGTTGAGGTTGTGCACCATCGGCTGCGGCATGAACAGCACGTCGCCCGGACGGTAGTCCAGCCACTGCGCCACCGCGCGCATGTTGTACAGGTACTCATTGTGAAAGCGCGGGATGATCTTCGGCACCCCAGTGGTGCCGCCGGAAAGCTGGAACACGGCGACCTGGAAGGGATCGAGCTGCACGCTTTGAAGCAGGCGTTCAGCTTCTTCCAGGCTGGTGCCGGCGACCAGCTCGTCCTGGAGCAGCACGCCCTCCTCCGCCTCGCCGCGCGCCTGCATGATCAGGCGTAGCGAAGGCACCGTCTCCTGCATTTTGCGAGCGAAGCCGATGCTGTCAAACTTCGCGTCGTCGCCCTGGACGATATGCAGCTTGGCCTCACCCAGCTTGGCGAGATAGCCGATCTCGCGTTCGCGGTGCGCGGCCAGGGTACAGATCGGGATCAACCCGGCCTTGATGCAGGCGAAGAAGGCGATAATCAGTTGCTCACTATCACGCAGCTGGAACACCACGCGATCCAGCGGTTGCAGCCCCTGCTTGAGGAAGGCGCCGGCCAGGCGACTGGAAAGACCGTCCAACTCGCGATAGGTGATGCGCAGATCCGGCCCTAGCAAGGCAATATTGTCCGGGTACTGGCGAACGATGGAGCGGAAGCCATCGGCCATGGTCTCGAAGGTCAGCGCACCCTCGTCAAGGTAGCGATCCAGATCGCGCTGCGGCGGGTAGACGACGCCGGTGATGGGCGCCGCGACATGGCGCAGCGGCATGCTGCCGGCAGGGATGGAAGCTTGGTTTTTTGTAATTGTCATGTTTACACGCTCTTGCTTGTCGTTGTCAGAAGTGATTCTGGAGCCAGCGCCGCAGGTGCTCACCGGCCAGTTCCTGACCCGATGTCTCGCTCTCGTCCAGGGCCTGTCCGTGGTGGTTGCCGCGCACCCGATGGCGCTCCTTGGATGCGGCCGGAATGGCGTCGAAGATGGCGTCGGCATCGGCCGGGAACACGCAGTTGTCGCCGCTGTACTCGATCAGCAGCAGCGGTTGTTCGATGGCCCCAGCACACTTGGCCAGCGAAGCATTCGAGGACAGCCCCGACCAGGTCGACAGCCAGGACTCCGGGGTGACAATCCGGCCGAAACCGACGCTACCCAGGTTGGAGACAAACGGGTCGCTGCCCCATAGGGAGCCGACATAGCGGTCCGACGGATCCAGCGAGGTATCCCAGCATCGTAGATCGGCATCGGTGCGCCAGACCTGGAAGATCGGCCCATGGCTGGCCAGTTGCCGTTCATCCCGCGATTCGCCGGACTTCAGCCGTTCGCGCGCAGCCTGACGGCGTTCGACCAGGCTCCGGGCATACGCGTCGATGCGCGCCACCCGCTGCCGCTGCGCCTCACGGTAGCGCTCGATGAACGCGGGGGCATAGGATGAGGACTCCGGCGGCATGCGAAAGCCGTTGGCCTCGCTGAAAGGATCCAGCGCGGCATCAACCGAGAACGGGTCGGCCTCGTCTATTACCGACGGGTCCAGCGCATTCATCAACAGGATGCCCTGGCCCGGATGGGGCGAAACCAAGGCGATGCCATCGGCCACCGGGAAATCCGCCGTAGCGAACTTGGTGGAGCGACCGGCAGGGGTCTTGGCGATGCGCTTTTCCGGCGTGCACAGCGCCTGATGGTTGTAGTAGCTGAACAGCCCGGCACCGCCCGAATTGCCTAGCAGCACAATGGTCTCGAAACCCATCTCGCGCAGGCGGCGCATGCCGGCGGCGACGTCGTAGAGCGCGAACTCGTGCTCTAGGCGCAGGTCATTGCCAATTGAACGCGCGCCCTGGACCCAGCAGGCCCAGCCGGCGTCGAGCACTTCCGGCACTAGGTAGTGGGTCACCACCAGCTCGCGTGGGTGCATGACGAACACTACTTTGCGCTCACCGCCACGAGCGAACAGTACGCCCAGCGCACCCTGTCCATCCTGGGTGCGCAGCGGACAGGGCGTCGTACTGAACGGCTCCCTCATCCGCTCCGGGCGCCATGAGGCGCCGCGCAACCCGGCGGTGACCGCGACCTTCTTGTTATTGGAACTTGCCACCATTAACCCTCCTGCATGATCCCAGCAGAGTCTTTACGGACACTTATTGAGACCATCTCAATTGCTCTTCAGGCAAGATTAGTGGAGAAACTGAGACTATGTCAATTATCCGCAAGGGAATCTTTTCGGATCCACTCCAGATGGCTGCAAGCCGGCTCTCAGGCACCACGCCAAAGGATTGCGCTTGTCCATGGTGGCGGAATCGGCCGATAATCTGAGACTGTATTAATTAGATCGAAGGGAAGCCCGAGTGAGCAAACCAACCGATGCAGCCGCCCCTGCCAAGCCCGCGCAGCGCAAACGTGCCGGCCGCCGGCCGAAGGGCGATCAGGACGTTTCCCGCGACACAATGGTCGCCTGCGCCATCCGCATCGCACGCAACGAATCCCTCGGCGAAGTCAGCATGGTCAGGATCGGCAAGGAGCTGAGCGTGGCCGCCGGTATGGTGCACTACCACATGGGCAGCCGCGACGAGCTGATCAGCACAGTGATCAACGCGGCCTTCAAGGAGCGTATGCAGCTGCTCCCCACACTCACCGGGGATTGGCGCCAGGACCTCGAGAATATCGCTTTCGCCTCACTCGACGCCTATTCGCGCTGGCCGGGGCTAGCCACCTACATCCTCACCGAGAACAAATTCCGCCTATTCCAGCGGGTGAAGCCGGGCGAGGTCGACTACGGCCTGGCCTACTTCGATCATATAGGTAAGGTACTCATGCAGGCGGGTATGCCCGGTCCGTTCGCGGCCATGGCGTACCACATTCTCATGCTATTCGTCTTGGTGATGGCAGCGGAGAAGGAGAATCGCCAGTCGCCGCAGACCCACAGCGACTTCATCACCGGCTACATGTCGCGCATCGGCGCAGACGATTACCTGGGCGCCGCATACTTAGCCGCCCCGTTCGCCGCAATTGACAGCCCGAAGACCTTTGAAACGGGCACTTCGATCTTACTGGACGGTTTCGAGCGCTGGCGGACTGATGCTATGAATTGTCAAACACTTGCCTGAGCACAAGAAGGTGGGCAAGACCCATTCGATCAAGATTCTCAATGTTGGTGGGGTAGCAGGTCTATCAGTGGCCGTCACCACCAACAGGCGGCCGAGGGGACAGGATTAAGCCCCGCCCATAGGCCCAAGACATTGACTTGGCTATATACGGAACTGTTGCACCAGGGAACGAAGGCGATCACCTACGCTCGACAGACTACGCGCAGCCTGAGCACCCTGCTCGGCCTCGCCAGCCACACTGTCCACGGCGACGGCGATCTGATGCACGCTGCGATTGATCTCCTCGGCGTCATCAAGACAGCGCACAGCAAAATCGAAGCCTCACAGGAACATCTGGTTGATAGCCTCTCACTCGGTAAAGCGCAGCAAAAACACCGGTGGGGCAAAAAGTGGGGCAAAATTCAGGGATGCTCAAAAACCATCAGGCATAAAAAATCCAGTCACCGCTAAGTGACTGGATTTTCTAGGGTTTTTTGGTCGGGACGGAGTGATTCGAACACTCGACCCCTTGCACCCCATACTGGTGATAGCTCTTCCGGCACCAACCAAGGGCAACCACCAAACAAACGCAAGCCATTGATTTTTATAGAAACCGCCTTATTATAGCTTCCACTGTCAGCTTGTAGACTGCGCCCGAATCCACGCACAAACGGTCACCAAACGGTCACCGGAAATTGCATCGATAAGGACGCTAAAATGGCAGACATCACAGACCGACAGATGAGCATCAAGCCCGGCCCAAAGGACATCTGGCTCATCGAATCCGCACCAAAAGGCCACGGCCGATTCATGGCCCGCATCAGGCCAAACGGCGAGCGCCTCTTCTACTATCGCTACACCGACTCTGCGGGCGCTAGGGTTCGTCTCCCAATCGGCTCATACGATCGTGACGGGACCTCCGGCCTTACGCTTAAGTCAGCACGGCAGCGCTCCCGGGAACTGACAGATCTGTACCTCGGTGGAGTTACAGACCTACGCGAGCATCTCGAAGCCGAAGAAGCTGCCCGCAAGGCTGCAAGAGACGCCGAGATCGCCAGGCTCGAAGCAGAAAAAGCAGCATCCGAAGCTGCATTAGCCCGCCAAGCTGCCCGCAAAACGGTAGCTGAGCTTTTCGACCATTGGGCACGTGTCGACCTGATCAACCGAAAGGACGGCGGCGCGGAGGTGCGCCGCATGTTCAACAAGGATGTGCTGCCTCTGATTGGTCACCTGGCCGTCGAGGACGTCAGAAAGGGGCACATCACGGAAGTGACGGACAAGCTTCTGTCCCGGGGGGTCAACCGCATGGCGAAATTGATCTTCTCGCTGATGCGCCAGATGTTCCGCTTCGCGGTGGATCGCGACCTTATCGATAGCGACCCGACAGCCAGCATCCGAAAAGCAAAAATCGGTGGTAAGGATGTCGAACGTGATCGAGTGCTGAGCGAGGACGAGATCCGTGCCTTGGTGAAGCAAGTGCCGGCTGCCGGTCTTCTGGTCACCTCACAAGCCGCCATCTGGATTGCCCTTTCAACATGCTGCCGTATCGGAGAGCTCCTGGCTGCACGATGGGAGCACGTCGACCTGAATAAGCGCACCTGGCTAATCCCGTCTCAAAACAGCAAGAACAAGAAGGCCCATCTGATAACGCTTTCGGAATTCACGGTGCAGAAGTTCCAGCAACTTCGTGAGATCACCGGATCCTCTCCTTGGTGTTATCCGAACACCGACGGCAGCGGACCAGTCTGCCCGAAGACGGTTACCAAGCAGATCGGCGACAGGCAACGGAGGCCGGACCAGAAGGTTATGAGCAACCGTAGCGCGATGGCACATGCCCTCCTCCTACCTGGCGGGAAATGGACTCCACATGACCTTAGGCGAACCGGGGCCACGCTCATGACGATGATGGGCGTCCTACCGGAGGTAGCAGAGCGCTGCCTGAATCACACGGAAGAGAACAAGGTGAAGCGCATCTATCAGCGCCACAGCTATGCCACAGAAATGGCCGAAGCCTGGCAAAAGCTCGGAACTCACCTCCATCGACTGACGAGCGAAGACTGCTCCAACGTCGTGACGCTGAAACTCGCATAAATCCATCAAGGGTGAATCATCCGATGTCCCGTCTCCTAACAGAAGCCGAGTGGCTAACTCCAAAGCAGGCGCTTGCCCTACTTCGCAAGCATGATCCGGAATTTTCCATGGAAGATCTGACCAGCTATTGCACGGAACTGAAACTTATCCAGATTTATGTACGGCTTAGGATGGCTGAGGGCGAAGAACCGGATAGCCGTGCCTCCGTGTATGGTGTCGGTGAGTATCTGGTTCTCAACCCTGAGGATGCACTGCATGGGCCGGACCAGACAACGCTCTGTCTGCTTGGTGACGTTCTAGACGCCCCGGACCCAGCCGCATCGAAACAGCGCAACATCGAATGGGAGCTTTCTGCTCAGAGAAGCTCCCTACGAATCCTCTTCAAGCGCGCAGAAATTGAAAAAGCGATTACGCCAGCTATGGCATCTGGCAAACCCTTGTCACCTATAGCACCGGGGAAAGCGCCAACCGCATCACCATCTCCAACGTCACCATCGGTGAATCACCAGATAGTGATATCTGCGCTTGTAGAAATGCTCAAGGACGACAAGCGACCAAGATACAACCAGCAATCCATCATCGAGACCATCGAGGACGAGTACGGCCATATACATGGGCTTGGCGCGACCAGTCTGCGTCACCTCTTCGCTGAGGCCAATAAAGCTCGGAAAACGGCAGGCACCTCAAAGCGAATCGGAGGGACAAAAATCCGACTGGAGAAAAAAGAAATCCAATTGGAATGACTTCTCGTGCGCCGCAGGATTGTATGAGCGAGAAATCAATGCGCGCTTCGCGCCAAGGACTCCGCTATGACCACTCACTCCACTTCTACTCAGTCAGCAGTTAGTTATCCCCGCCGTTTCCTCCGCCTGCCTCAGGTGGAGGAACTAACCGGCTTCAAGCGCTCGCACATCTACAACCTGATGAAAGCAGGCCTCTTCCCCGCCTCTGTAAAGCTCGGGTTACGTGCCGTTGCGTGGGACTCACATGCCATCGAGCAATGGCAAAAAGAACGACTCGCAACTGCTCAAAAAGGCTCCAACTGACCTATAGAGCGCACGCGAGCCATGCACACATTGTACCGTTTACCCCAACCCAATAAGACACGCAGATACCGTCAAACCCCAGTAAACACTGGGGTTCTGATCGATCTGTACCTTAGCAATCAAAAGCTCGTAGTTATAGATAACTATCTATCTAGTTACTCAACTACTGAAGAAGAGAAGGAAAGACTACTGGAGCTCAGAATCGAGATTTCTAACAACAGCCGGCTGGCAGCAGAGATGTTCCAAACCCTCAAGCTTCCAAGATGGAGCCGGCTTCCGGAAGACATAAGGCAGGTTTTCAACATTGCGGCAACTGGCAGGATGGAAAACGCGTTCGCTGTTAGCTGCAATCTTGGGCCCAGATCAGCATACCGCGCTCAAAAGGCATCTCGTGGAGAAGCAGACTATATCGGCCGAAAGCTTCGCGAACTTCCGGGTGTCTCACCTGAAATCGCTGCTGTATTAGAGGATGCTCCTAATCGACAGGGCTGCAATCCCGGACTGCACTTCCATGCAGCTTTGCCGATCCAACCGGATCATTTACTAAATCTTCGATACTCTTTGAAAAGTATTTTCGCCGCTGACTACGTGGAAGTGGCCGGTAATCGAGCTGTTTATCTCAAAGCGATAGACCAACCCGGGCGCTGGGCTAGCTATTGCTGCAAGACGCTCCGGAAAGCTAACCAAATCACTGAAACAGCTAGGTTTGCAACCAAAGCAGCAAGCCGGGCGGGTGAAGAACTCTATGATGAAGTCATAGACTGGTTGAGGAATCTTCCAAGCATTGACACGCTTAACTCCAGCCTTGCCGAGCTTATACGCCCCAATGTCAACGTTCCCGCATGCCCTCAACTGCTCCAGCTGATAGAGCAGCATCGTGAACATCGAAGAGAAATGCAGCAGAAGCGTGGGCAGCAGACAAAGCTCCTCAAGCGATTGGCAAGGGAGAATCCGGATCAATTCAGGCTTGAGCTGGTTGAAAAACTCCATACACCTTCAAGCACACCTGAAACATCGCATAAACCGCCCGCAGAGCCCGCTCTAAGCATGATTTCAGATTCGCGCATCATCTGTACGCCAGAACACCCAGAAGCGCTTATAGAGCGATATAGGGGCATTCCCGGGGTGGGGGAATGGGCAAGCATCGATGATGATGAAGAGCAAATCTTTGGCTCACCATCACATTGTGTATGAGCGTGGAGCCGGGTCTCGTTAGAACCCGGCTGCATCCAGCTGGGATGCACCACTCGACATAGCCCTACTTATGTCGCTAGCAGCGACACGACACAAAAACATGTCGCAGAAACCCTGGAACGGCGACACGTACCACCCGCTCATGGTTCGCGGACGGTAACAAAGTCAAGCCTTACGTCCAGCGTTGAAAGAAGGTGATAGCCAAGAAGCCAAAGCCACAAGCTCGGGCCTAGTCGAGCTCCAATTGTCAAAGTCTTAGAACCGACGACGCTTGTTCGCCCTATTCAACTTCATGGGCGCAACATCGCGGCAAGTCCCCTTACACAGGCGTCCGGCCGCAGAAGTTAAATTTTGTTCGGTTGAAGTTCATGTTTTCCAAGCGTAAGGAACACATGTAAGGAGACACTCGAAATCTGCATTGGCTTCTGCCTGCCAGCTTTGCCGGCAGAAACAACCTTACAGAAAGAGCTTCTGCCGGCCCCTCAATCAGCCGAAAACTCCAGCAGCGAAGCCGGGGCAACACCGAGTGCATGCGCAATTCGCTCGATGTTGTAGATGGTCACGTTCTTTTCACCGCGCTCCAGCATTCCCACGTAGGTGCGGTGCACTCCGGCACGCTCGGCGAGCAGCTCCTGAGAAATCCCCTGGCGCACACGCTCGCGCCGCACATTGTCTGCGAACACTTTGACCAGAAGGCATTGATCGGGCTTGAGAGGCATGCAGCCACTTTCGTGACGTGCATACTCTCATTCTACATACTATAGTTAGCACAAGAGTGAACTACTGTTGCCGATCATCACGGCAGCTGCAGCCAAAAAGCCATTTCCCTCTCGCGAAGCAGTAACGCAATTGGAAGCCTTCCTCCGCACTACTACAGCCTCTGCAGGGGGCTTTCGGACATTCGATGCGCCTGGAAACGAGTTCAAACTGGCTCTTGAGGCACTCCGGGTAAGCCACGCTCACCTCTTCGATCCGATGATGGCGCTGCACACCTCCGCCATAACTCCGCTGCCTCACCAGATCAACGCAGTCTATGAGGTCATGCTGCAGCAGCAACCTCTGCGCTTTGTCCTGGCCGATGATCCAGGCGCAGGAAAGACCGTCATGGCCGGGCTTCTGCTGAAAGAAATGCTACTCCGGGGCGACGCAAGGCGAGTCCTGATAGTCGCTCCCGGAGCACTCACCGAGCAGTGGCAAAACGAGCTGGACGAGAAGTTTGGCATCAGATGCGAAACGCTTGCTTCGGGGAATGCAGAATCCAGCTCCTCCGGAAACCACTTTGCTGATCACGATCTGCTTATCGCCAGACTGGATCAGCTGGCTCGCAACCAGCGCCATCAGCGGAAACTGCAGGAAGTGTCCTGGGATCTCGTGATCATCGACGAAGCCCACAAGCTCTCCGCAGGCTACCGGGGGCGGACCGTCAGCAAGACGCAGCGCTTCCTGCTTGCCGAAATCCTGAGCCGCACGTGCCGTCACTTACTGCTGATCACTGCTACCCCGCACAACGGCAAGGAAGAGGAATTCCGGCTGCTCCTGTCACTGCTTGACTCAGACCGCTTTGGCGGCAGGCACGACGCCGACTCACCAAGCAGCGATCTAAGTGACATCCTGCATCGCACCGTCAAAGAGAACCTGCGGGATATCGCAGGCAATCGTCTACTCCCCTCCCGTCATGCCTACACGGCCACGTACGACCTGAGCCCGGAGGAAGCCGCGCTCTACTGCCGGGTGACAGAGTATGTTCGTGCAGAGATGAGCCGGGCGGATCGACTAGGCGGACGGCGCAGGGAGGCGGTGGGTTTCGCCCTCACACTCCTGCAACGGCGCCTGGCCTCCAGCTCGGCAGCCCTCTACAGATCGCTTCAACGTCGCAGGCTCCGACTCGAACAGCAACTCGAAAAGCTTCCGCCCGAAGGCGTCGATGCCTACCTTTGGGATGTCGCTGGCTATAGCCAACTCCCGGACGATCTGGACGAGGCTGCGGATGAGCTCCCCCCGGAAGAATACGAAAGCCTTGCAGAGCGCATCGTAAATGAGGCCACGGCAGCTTCCTCTCGTATCGAGGTGGAATCCGAGATCAGAGCCCTACTCTCTCTGGAAAACCAGGCAGAGAAACTGCTGAACAACGGAACCGACCGCAAGTGGGATGAATTGTCGAGTCTGCTTAAGGATCGACTGCAGCTACACGACACATCGGGCAGAAGACACAAGCTGATAATTTTCACCGAGCACCGCGACACCCTCTACTACCTGCTGCGACGGATACGCTCCGTCCTTGGTTCTGTCGCTGCCGTAGCAATACACGGAGGCCTGAGTCGAGAGGAACGACGCCAGGTGCAGCAGTCCTTCAGCAGCGCCCCCGAAGTTCAGGTACTGGTTGCCACCGATGCTGCTGGTGAGGGCGTGAACCTTCAGTGTGCCAATGTGATGGTCAACTTCGACCTGCCCTGGAATCCCAATCGTCTTGAGCAGCGCTTTGGAAGGATTCATCGCATCGGACAGACCGAACCGTGCCATCTCTGGAATCTCGTCGCCAGAGGGACACTTGAAGGCAGGGTGTTCGAGACGCTCTTTGCGAAGCTCGAGGTCGCACGCTCAAGCCTGGGTGGCCGGATCTTCGACGTGCTTGGCCAGGCCTTCGAGAACAGACCTCTCGAAAGCCTGTTGCGGGAAACCATCCGCGAGGGCAATCAGCACGCAACCAAAGGCCGACTGGAACAGGCCGTGGCGCAGGCGCTGGATACGGGACGTCTCCAGGGCATGCTTGAGCGAATCTCGCCAGCCAACGAACCGGATATCGAAACCCTGAAAGACAAGCTGACGGCAGCAGCCCGCAATGTGCCGAGCCCGGAATTCTTATGCTCCTTCCTCGGCAGAGCTCTGACCCATCTTGGCGGCGAAATGACGGCCCTAGACGATGGTTACTTCCGGATCCCCACAGTACCTGCAGCGATACGCGAGCACGACCGACTCAGCGGCGAAAGGCAACCGCCCGTGTTGCGCAGATACGAGCGCATTCGCTTCGATAGACAGCCTGCATCCGGAGGGAGTGCACAGACCGCGGAAATCGCCAACCCCAGCCATCCGCTGGTTCGGACATGCGCCAACATGCTGCTCGAAAGGCTCCGCCCCTGCCTGGAGCGAGGCTCGGTTCTTGTCGACACTGATCAGGCCGGAGGAATACCCGGCGTGCTCATGGTTCTGGAGCACAATATCCATCGCGACCTTCAGCAGCCCCCGATCTCCCGGCGGATTCAACTCATCAGATGCGATCGGGACGGTAGCGTTGTCGAGCTGTCCTGGGGCGACGCTCTGGAATTACGGGCAGCCCCTCAATCCGGCACGCATCCCACGGACTCCTGGCAACCGCAGGAGATCGAGGAGCTTTCTGTTCGGACCGCAGAGCACCTGGCCAAGGAGCATCTCAAGGACATCGAGGACAGTCTCACACGCCAGGCCGAAAGCAGGACGGCAACGCTGCGCAGGCAGATGCTTGAAGAGATTGATCTGTGGTCACGTCGGTATCTGGATTTGCGACTCCGACCTGCTGGCAACCGGCAGCCGGCCATGCAGGAAGAGAATGCACGCAGTCTGGCCGAGACCATATCTCAGCGCCTGCAGGCAAGAGAGGAGGAAGCGGCAGCAACACGCCATGTAGCGGCCGGTACGCCGAGGGTACTTGGCATCGCCATGATCGCCTCACCAGAACTGCTGCCTAAGGATAGCGAGCACTCCTTCTGCGCCGATGCCGTCGCACGTGGGCGTATCGAGCGTATGGCGATGCAGGCGGTAATCGAGGCAGAACGCGCGCTCGGGCACACAGTTCACGACGTGTCTGCCGAAAAGTGCGGCTGGGACATTACCGCCATTTGTCATTGCCATGGTCATCCGGCTTGCATCGAGCGTCGTATCGAAGTCAAAGGGCGCGCCAAGGGGCAGAACACCATCACGGTAACCCGGAACGAAATCAGCCAGGCGCTTGATCACCCGGAACACTTCATCCTCGCAGTAGCACTGATCGCCCCGGACGACCGGATCGACGGCCCCTACTACATCCGAAACCCGTTCGAGCAGAAGCCCGACTGGGCCGAAACCAGCAGGAACCTCGATCTGGATCTGCTCCTGCAGCGATCAGTCGGCCCCCTGGAATCCATCCGAGTGGGACCCTCTGCAATCGCACGCACGCCCCACATATCCGAGAAAGCACAGAGAGAGACTGGCGCTCAGCCTGGCTGATCGCCATGCGGCTGGCATCCCAATCACACACAACAGGTACGAGAACATCATGGGATATCGGGTCACCACCATCGCCGAAACCCTCAACCGCATAAACCGGGAGCTCTTCATTCCAGCCATTCAGCGCCCATATGTCTGGTCACCAGAACAGATCACCGGCCTGTTCGACTCCCTCATGCGTGGCTATCCCATAGGCGCGCTGATGTTCTGGGACCTGCCACAGGGTAGCCAGGAAGACTGGGAGATCTACAACTTCATCTACAACTTCCGGCACGAATCAACCCACAACGACAGGGCCACTCTCACTGAAGGCCAGCCCGTAACGCTGGTGCTCGATGGGCAGCAGCGCCTCACATCCCTGATCATTGGCCTGAAGGGCTCCTATACCATCAAGCAAAAGCACAAGCGCAAGAAATCGGACGACGCGTGGAACGAAAAGATTCTCTTCATTGACCTTGCAGCCTCGCCAGTCAAAGACGAGGCAGATGATGAGGATGCCAGCCCCGTTGCCGAACACTATCGGCTCGCCTTCTTTGACCACGACCAGCGCCCCCAGAACAGTGCAGGTGAACTCTGGTTCGAGGTCGGGCTCGTCCTCGCGGCAGAGGATGAAACCGAACTGGAGCACATGCTCCACAACTGGGTGGATGCAAACGTGGTGCTTGATGAAAGTCGCCGCGCCGTCGCCAGGGCAAACCTGACTCGCCTCTGGATGGCCATCTGGAGAGACGATGCACTGTCCTACTTCACCGAGCACAGCGCCTCCTATGACCGCGTTCTGGATATCTTCATCCGCGCCAACAGCGGCGGATCGCCACTGAGTCGTAGCGACCTACTCATGTCGGTCATCACTCTGCGCTGGGAACAATTCAATGCAAGAGACGAAACCGAGCGACTAATCGAAGACCTCACCGAACTGTTGTCCCCGAAGAGAGCACTCAATCGCGAGTTCGTGCTGCGTACAGCACTCTTCCTCAACGATCTGGATTTTTCCATCAAGGTGCAGAACTTTGTGCCGAACAACATTCGTCTGCTCGAACAGAGCTGGGAGAGGGTAAAGGCGGTGCTGCTTTTCTCTGCCCGTCTCCTTCGCAGCCTCGGACTATGCGGTGATCGATTGAGCGGCACCAATGTGCTGATGCTGGTTGCGTACTACATCCACAGGCGCAACCTCGGATGCATAGAGCTGAAGATCGCCCCCGAAGATAGTCAATTGATCCGACGCTGGATCATCGTACTCGGGTTCCAGGGGTTGCTGGGCCTGCAGACCAACAATACGTTCAAGACCTATCGAAATGCCGTGCGCCGGGCCGTCAAGCAAGAGAATAGCTTTCCCTGGGAAGCGGTTGCCGAGGCGTTTCGAGGCATAGGGCGCCCGATGGACTTCAATCGGGAATCCTTAGCTCGCTGGTGCAATACCTCTCTGGACAACCAGCCCCAGGCCGAGCTGTTGCTCTCCCTGATCTACGCCGACGATCTTCCGAACCTGCAAAGACGAGCCATGCCGGCGGTGCAGAACCGCTTCTTCCTTCCTGAGGAAATGCGTCGGGCAGGCGTCAGCGAAGCTTTGGCTCCCGTGATTCAGGGCTTCGCAGGCAGACTGATACTGTCGGTAGCCTTGGACTCCAGGGAGCAGGAGGACTACTTTGCGCTGTCCTTCGAACAGTGGGCACAGACGCTTTCCCCGGCCACCATGGATATGCATTGCCTGCCGGAAGATCTCGATCTTTACCGCATGGACAGGCTGCCAGACTGGGTGAGCGAGCGCAGGAGGCTTCTTGAAAAGAAGCTCGCGGGGCTAGCCTCTGCCAACAGAGTGCGGAGTTCCGGAGCAGAAGCATTGGCATCCACCCAATCAGATACCTGAGCTACGAGTCCCTTCAATGAAACAGTTCGACATTGCTGAAGCCCAAGCAGCCTTTACGGAGATCGTCGAGCTAGCTGCAGGTGGAGAAGAGATCCTAATCACCAAGGATGGTAAACCTATCGCCCGAGTTCTTCCGGCCCGAAAATCCCGAGTTGGCTTGCTGGTTGGGGCTTGCCCTCCCGTGCCGGACGACATTGACACACCTTTTTCTAGGGAAATCGAAGAGATGTTCTATGGCAAAGGGGGAGACGACGCCCATTAACAGCCCGACAACGGTCACCCTAACTGACTCATAACGGTGAATCAGAGGTAGCTATAGGCGGCAAGGTTTATCAGGCCTAACTCGAGCGAGTTGCTCATCAGCTCGCGGTAGCAAGGGAGCGAGAGAGCAAAGGAAATCAATCCACTCAAGACCTTGGACACCGACCTCATTGAAGGCATTATGTGGCACAAGGCCTCTACGGAAGGCCAAGTAGCAAATGGAGCTGAGCGGCACGGATCAGGCAATGGAAGTAACCGTACGAGTAATGAAGGATGGCGACGAAATTGATCGCATCATCCGTCCTGTCCGGATGGAGGGTGGCATGCCTGTCGTCACCTACCGCAAAAAACTATGGCGGGTTGTCGATGGCAGCATCGACATAGATGACACACTCAAGGCCCATGACGAGAATCCGCCAGAGTGGGATTTGCTCCTTCAGAATCTACTGCCCGCCACCCTGCCCGACCAAGTAGATACCTGTGCAAGAGTTCTACAAACGTGCCTTCGGGAAAGCCTGGCTCCCGCGATCATTACCGCTGCAGCTTCGCTGACTGCATTTAGGCTTGAGCAGCAAGCAAGAGCCCTTCTAGTCAGTGTTCTCAAAGAGCACCGGGATGCTGACCGCCTATATCGACTGCTTCAAATGCAGCTGCTCTTCCGCGAGAGATCAGGAAAAGCCAAAGAGATCCGCAGCATTACTGCAACCCCTGTGGCCAATCAGTGCACAGAAGTAGACACTCAATCCGAAACAGATATGAGCTGGGAGTGGACACCAGCAATAGAAGAACTTGAAGCCCCTAATGTCGACGACCACTCGCTCAAAGCAGCTGCTGCAGACATTCAGGAAAGAATTGGCGCTTATCAAGCCAAAGAGTCGGGCGCGATAATTCCTGAACTTGGAGAGATGACCCAAGAAAGCTCGCAGTGGCAAGCCCCCCCGCCCTCAAGCAGTCAGAGCCAAGAAGAAAGAGAAAGGATTCTTCTCGAACGTACAGCTGCTCTAGGGGAGACCGCACTGGAGCTTCTACGGTATTTTGCAGACAACCCTGGCGACAAGGCCGTGCATGCCAAAGCCATCCTTGGATATCCGGTCTCCGATATCAACCGTCTCCTTTTGGGACCTCTAAGCCCCTACATGAGGAGAGTCGGTGTTGCAGGATGCGTATGTCACTCGTGGGTGATCGGGTTACTTGAAGCACTCGACAGGGCATCCAATGAGCGCTGACTCAAGCTCTCCGCTCTTGCAGTTGCTCCAGCAGCCTCAGCAGTACCTCTTCAGACCTGCGAAGCTCGCACTCCCAAACGACAAACGTCCTCCACCCGGCTTCATTCAGAGACTTGAGCACTCGTTGGTCTCTAGCAGCATTTGCCAGGAGCTTGGCCTCCCAGAACTCCGGACGCGACTTGGGCAATACCGCGAATCGGCACCCCGGATGATGATGCCAGAAGCATCCATGTACAAAGATACAGACCCTCAACCGAGACAGTACAATATCGGGTTTTCCCGGCAGATCCTTGCGGTGCAGCCGGTAACGATAGCCGTGGGCATGCAGAAACCTGCGCACCAGCATTTCAGGCTTCGTGTCCTTGCCTCGGATTCCAGACATCATTCTGGATCTCTGGGCTGGGTCAACGATGTCCACTACGAACCGTTTCTAGACAGCGTGGTTTCATGAGTCGTACCCAACCCATTCAGGTCGTTGATCTCTTCGCAGGCCCAGGTGGCCTGGGAGAAGGGTTTTCATCCTATGCGGGCAGCCAAGGCGAAGCCTTTGAAATCAAAGTCTCAGCCGAAATGGAAAAGTCTGCGCACTCCACCCTTCAACTGAGAGCGTTTTACAGGCTTCTCAAGCGCAACCAGCCTGAAGACCTAGAGGAATACTACAGTTTCTGCGAAGCCGCTGATGCCGCTCCCCCATACACCAGCAGAACTCGGGATGCTTGGAGGCACGCCGAACAAGAGGCGCAACAGCTCGAACTGGGTACCGCAGAGGGCAACGAACGTCTCGATCGCATTCTCAAGTCCCGCTTGGACGAGACCAAACCATGGGTTCTGATCGGCGGCCCACCCTGCCAGGCTTACTCTATCGTTGGCCGGGCGAGAAATCGCGGCAAGCAAAACTACAGGGCAGAGGACGACCATCGCCATTTCCTGTATCGGGAGTACCTGCGCATCATCCAGAAGAAACGCCCCGCCGTCTTCGTAATGGAAAACGTCAAAGGCATCCTTTCGTCACGTGTCGCTGGCGAGCAGATGTTCCCGAAGATCCTGCAGGATCTTTCAGATCCGGATGCGGCATTCGGAGAAAACGGCAACGGCCCCAAGTACAGAATCTGCTCGCTCGTGGCAGACGACATTTTCGAGGATGGTGCGTCTCCGGATAGCATCGATCCGGCAAACTACATCATCCGAGCAGAGAACTACGGGATCCCGCAGGCAAGACACCGAGTTATTCTCCTCGGGGTTTCGGAGGAATATTTCGGCGCCTTGGGCGACCACAAACTTGCCCCCTCGACTGGGCCCTCAATCGACCAGGTAATTGGCCGCCTCCCACCTCTGCGAAGCACACTCACACGAATGAAGGACTCTCCAGAGGCATGGGCAGAGTTAATTCGCCAGAACCTGGAGATGCTGAGTCACGAGTGCAGCAAGCTGACTGATGTCCCCCGCAGACTCACACTCGCGAAGCGCCTAGAAATACTTGCAAGCACATTCTCGGGCGAGGGGATGAGCAATGGCGCACTCCGCGTTCACCGCAAGAGCGAATGGGATGGGCTGACAGGCACACATCTGGATGGTTGGCTCCTTGATGATCGGCTCAGATACTGGCTAAACCACGAGGCTCGCGGACACATGGAGTCCGACCTGCGCAGATACGTATACGCGGCTGAGTATGCCGAGCTTTATGAAGACTCTCCCAAAGGCCACCACGACTTCAATCTCCCGGGGCTGGAACCGGACCACAAGAACTGGAAAACCGGCAAGTTCAGCGATCGTTTTCGCGTTCAGCGCAGGGGGATTCCGTCCACGACGATCACCAGCCACATTGCAAAGGACGGTCACTATTTCATTCACTACGACCCAAGGCAGTGCCGCAGCCTGACCGTTCGCGAAGCAGCCCGGCTACAGACCTTCCCGGACAACTATTTCTTTCTGGGGAACCGAACCCAACAGTTCCACCAGGTTGGCAACGCGGTTCCCCCGCTTCTGGCAAATCAAATCGCCGGCGTGGTCGCCCGTATCATCAACATGGGAAAGGCAGCTCAATAGAAGAGCTGTGCAGACAGGGAGTCCAGCCATGCAATCCTCCTTCAAAAGCCGCAGTGCTCCTCCCAAGGCCAGCGCCATGGTTGAAGCACTGCGTGGGCTGGGATACAACACCCAGACAGCTCTGGCAGACATCATCGACAACAGCATTGCTGCCGGCGCGAACGAAGTGCGCATCGAATTCATCTGGGCTGAGCAGGAAAGCCGTGTGCTTTGCCTGGACAACGGTTCGGGGATGACCGCAGACGGACTCGATCGGGCCATGCGCCTAGGCGATCGGAGTCCTCTCGAGGAGAGATCGGCAGGCGATCTGGGCCGTTTCGGTCTCGGCCTAAAGACTGCGTCCTTTTCCCAGTGCCGAAGGATGACCGTTGCCACACGTGGCCCCGATGGCCTACAGACTCTCCGCTGGGATCTCGACTTCCTGGCCAGCAGTGCCGACGACGGCTGGCATTTGCTGGAGGGACCCCATCCCGGTTCGGAAGGATTTCTGGAACGCCTCACCAGCGCAACAGGCACCTTGGTTCTCTGGGAAGAGCTGGATCGCATCGTCACGCCTGGGACAACAGTGCAGGACTTTCTCAATCTGGTCGACAAAGTCGAGCAGCACTTGGGAATGGTGTTTCACAGATACCTGGAAGGTACCAGGCCTCGACTGCGAATTCTGCTGAATGGCCAGCCGATCAAACCCTGGGACCCCTTCATGACGGATCATCCCGGAAAGCCATATAACCCTCCGGTATTCAAACACCCCAGCCGCAAGGATATCGAGGCCGAGTGCCACGTTCTGCCGCACAAGGACATGCTCTCCCCCGCAGACTTCGAGCGCCTGGCCGGCCCGGAAGGCTGGACCGCACAGCAGGGCTTCTACATCTATCGAAACGAAAGACTGCTGGTGGCAGGCAGCTGGCTAGGACTTGGTACAGGACGTTCATGGACTAAGGATGAAGCTCATCGCCTTGCCCGAATTCGTCTCGACATCCCCAACTCCGCAGATGCGGACTGGAAGATCGACATCAGGAAATCAACTGCACGGCCACCAGTGTATCTACGGGACTGGCTGACAAGGCTTGCCGAAGAGACTCGCGGCCGCGCAAGAAGAGCCTTTGCCCATCGAGGCAAGCCGACCATGCTGGGCAACAGACAGATTGCAGAGGCCTGGAAGGTCGAAAGACTTGCGGACGGTATGCGATATCGGATCGACACGGAACATCCGGCAATAAGAGCGGTTCTGGATGATGCCGGCAGCCTTCTACCCCAGCTCAAGGCAATGCTCCGCGTGATCGAGGAGACGGTTCCGGTTCAGCGAATCTGGATAGATACCGCCGAGAACAAGGATACCCCCTGCACGGGATTTGACAGGACACCGCCGCAAGAGGTCAGCGAGATCATGATGGTGATGTATCGCAGCATGATCGAAAGAAAAGGCTATTCCGCCGCCGCCGCAAAGGAGCAGCTGAAGAACATGGAGCCGTTCCACGCGTACCCTGCCCTCATTAGCGCTTTGCCAGACAGTCTTTAAGGAGTGACGCCTCATGTCTGATGAAAATAAATGGAGTGTGGTCAAGTTCGTTCAGGAAATGCTGGCTGACGAAAAGGACAAGTCGGCTATCACCCCTCAGCTCATTTCGCAGAAGATCGACATGGTGCTGAAGATCATGCCGGGTAAGGGCGAGGACCTAGATAGGGAGTCCGTTACTGAGGAGCTGATCAGACGCTTCAGCGTATGGGTAGGTGATGACTCTTCATTGGTAGACCTGAACGGCCATGAGCCATGGCTCACAAGCGAGCGCAAGAAGGACTGGCGATACTGGCAACGCTACCGCGAATGGCAGGAGCTGAAACTACCCCTGAGTGCGATGGAGGCTCTGGACAAAACCACAGACAACGTTCTGTCGATGCTTGAGGACCCGAAGCGAGATGGCGCCTGGGATCGACGAGGGATGGTGGTTGGCCACGTACAATCAGGCAAGACCGGCAACTACACTGGCCTGATCTGCAAGGCAGCGGATGCCGGATACAAGATCATCATCGTGCTTGCGGGGCTGCACAACAACCTGCGAGCACAGACCCAGATGCGTCTGGACGAGGGGTTTCTGGGCTACGAAACAAGCGCCATCGAAGGCAGTGGAAACAAGCTCATTGGAGTCGGCAAAATCGACCCCTCGCCGGCACTCCGGCCCCAGTATGTGACCAACAGAACGGAAACCGGCGACTTCAACACCAAGTTTGCCAAGAATCTGGGTGTCTCGCCCGAGCAGCGCCCGTGGCTGTTTGTCGTCAAGAAGAACAAAACGGTTCTGACACGACTGCTGACCTGGATCCAGTCCCATGTAGCCGAAACCAAGGATCCGGAAAGCGGTCGCCCACTCGTTACACATCTGCCGTTGCTGATAATTGATGACGAGGCCGATCACGCATCTGTCGACACTGGCGAGAAGGTTGTCGACGAGGACGGCAACCCCGATCTGGATCATGAACCTACGGCCATCAACAGCCTGATCCGTCAGATCCTCCACGCGTTCTCAAGAAAGGCGTATGTCGGCTATACCGCTACCCCCTTCGCCAACATCTACATTCACGAGCATGGTGAAACCGCCAATGAGGGGCCGGATCTATTCCCCTCCGCCTTCATCACCAATCTCTCGGCGCCGTCCAGCTATGTGGGGCCGTCGAGGGTATTCGGGCTAGCTGGTGAGAGCGGGCGCACAGGCGCACTGAACCTGGTCCGAATAGTTAAGGATCAGTGCTCCCAAGACGGCAAGAGTGGCTGGATGCCGGTCAGCCACAAAAGCAGTCATGTCCCACTTCTCGAAGGCCGGGACGCAATGCCTGCCTCGCTGACCGAGGCCATACACGCATTCATTCTTTCATGCGCGATCAGAGGCCTCCGCGGACAGGGCTCCCAACACAGCTCAATGCTGATCCACGTAACCAGATTCAACCAGGTTCAGCAGCATGTTCACCGCCAGGTTCTGGGCTATGTTCACGGCCTGAAGCAGCGATTCCGGAGACGTACCGACCATCTGAGCGTACTGGCCGAATTGAGGAGCCTCTGGGAAAGAGACTTTGTCAGCACCAGCCTCGAGATCGAAGCCCAGATTGACGAAGAGTCCCGCCACCCTGCTACCTCCTGGCAGAGCATCGAGGCCGTGCTGCTGGATGTGCTTGATGAAATAGATGTGCGCATGATCAATGGCAAGGCCACGGATCTTCTTGACTATGCCGACAGCGCAACGGGACTGAAAGTCATTGCTATCGGAGGCGACAAGCTTGCCCGGGGGCTGACCCTCGAAGGGCTCTGCACCAGCTACTTCCTACGCGCATCCAAGATGTACGACACACTGATGCAGATGGGGCGCTGGTTTGGCTACCGGCCCGGCTACCTCGATTTGTGCCGCCTTTACACGACCAATGATCTGGTTGAGTGGTTCGAACATATTGCCGACGCCGCCGAGGAGTTACGGGCTGAGTTCGACTTCATGATGGAGAGCAGACTGACGCCCAGAGAATATGGCCTCAAGGTGCGCTCTCACCCGGTTCTTATGGTCACTTCGCCACTGAAGATGCGTACGGCCAAAACCCTGTATCTCTCTTTCAGTGGCGATGTCGTCGAGACTGTCAGCTTTTACACCGACAAGGGTGTGCTGGAAAAGAATCTGTCTACTCTCATGGCCCTTGCCGATGAGCTTGGAAGTCCCTCCTCAATCCCCCCGCAGCAGCGCAATGGCAAGAAGGACAGCTGGAGCGGGATTCAGTGGACCGACGCAACAGCGCAATCGGTTACGCGCTTCCTACGTGGTTATCAGACCCATCCCGACTCTAGAAAGGTAAAAAGTGATCTTCTGGCAGACTTCATTGAAGAAATGAGTTTTTCCGGGGAACTGACATCCTGGACGGTGGCTGTTATCGGCGGAGGGACAAAGAGGACAGTCGATATCGTAGGCAGCCCAGTCAGAATGATGCAGCGACAGAACAAGGCAACCGAAGGAGAGGGCAAATACTCCATAGGTAGACTTTTATCCCCCCAAGACGAGGCCATGGATCTTGATGAGGCCGGATGGAACGCAGCGCTTGAGTTAACCAAACGGGCCTGGGTGAAGGATCCGGGACGATCCAGACGCAAAGAGCCCCCCGAGACCCCCAACGGCCCTGCAATCAGGCATGTAAAAGGCCTAGGTGCAGATGGGATAGAACCTCGACCGGATAAAGGGCTCCTGATCATTTCATTACTGGATCCCGAGGAATCAAACGTCACCGGTGTAACTACACCTGTCGTGGCATTTGCCATCAGCTTCCCTTCCAGCAATGCCGGTAAATCCGTGCCCTATCTAGTCACTAATGTGCTTTGGGAGCAGCAGTATGGCTCAAGTGAGTGACCTCGAAATTCTGGGAGTCTGGAGAGCACTACCTGGCAACGCCGCCACTCCCGGCTGGCGTGCAATAGATCTGGTTCAGCAGACGGGCTCCTGCCGAATCAAGGCCGCCCGACACTCACCAGGTAACGAGGAAGCGGTTCTGGTTGGATTTGCTACTACAAAAATCGCACCAGCGACTCAGCTTCCCCAAGGGCAGGGCTTCCGTATGGAGCGAGCCACGCTCGGCGAAACTGGCGGCAACCACAGTTGGCTCGCCATTGTTCGTCAGCCCGCGGGCAGTCTTGAACTGTTTGCCAAGGTAGTCTCCGATATCGTGCACCTCCTTCAGTCATTCAGCGATTCTCCAGAGGAAACGCTTTATCAGCGCTTCCTCGGGCGGGTGCGGGGCTGGCAGGAGTTCATGCGTCAGGGACGAGAAGGCTTGGGCCCAGAGAAGGAGCTGGGGCTGGTCGGGGAGCTGCGATTTCTGAATCTTCTGCTGGATGCGGGGATCCTTCAGTTTACGGCAGTGGATGCATGGAAAGGTCCGCATGACGGATTGCACGACTTCCAGATCGGCCTTGGCAGCGTGGAAATCAAGTCGACAATGATTCCGGACGGCTTCCCTGTTCGGATTGGCTCACTTGAGCAGCTGGATGACACTAACTGCCCGCCTCTCTTTCTGGCCGGGCTTCGATTCAGCACTCAGGAGGCGGGTAAAACGCTCACTGAGCTCGTTGATGCAACTCGGCAGCGCCTTGACGCTGACCCCGCCGCAATGCGCCTTTTTGAGCTGGCTCTCCATAAGGCCGGATATCTGGACATGCACGCGGCAGTCTATACACGTCGATTTCTGCTGGCCGACACAAGGTTGCATCTGGTAGACGGGGAGTTTCCCAGGCTAACCCCCTTCAACGTTTCGTCGGCAATTCGCCATGCCGCATATGAGCTGGATCTTTCTCTCGTTACGGCAAACAACCACACACTGGATGATGTACTCGAACAGTTAGGAGTCGTTTGATGGAGCTCGTCGACTTTCTGCGTGAGACGCAGGCCGCGATCCGCGATGAAGTTGAAAAAGATATAGGCCCAGGGGAAGCCCCTATTCCTCCTGAGGCCGTATTCACCGAGCATGTCATGACACATATGGCTGACGAGGGAATCACCTTTGAACCTACGGTTTGCCACTATGAAGCACTCGTGCCCGGAAGTTTTGGAGGCAGAGGATCGAACTACAAGGTAAAGATCAGTGGGTATGCCGTATCAGACACTACTGACGAAACGGGCAACCCTGACCGTCTAGATCTTTTCGTCAGCCTTTACAAAGGGCTCGATGAGGTTGAGCCGCTACCGGATCCAGAGATCGGAAAAGCCGCCAAAGAAGGACTGCAGTTCCTGAGGTTCTGCGCAACCGGCCAGCTATCCGGCAAGCTCGATGAAACCAACGATGCCTATGCTCTTGTTACCGAAGTCGAGCGCATCTTCAAGACGCTGGATAGCATCCGCATTTTCGTCATCACGGATGCTGTAGCCAAGACCAGAAACTATGCACCGCAGGATGTCGAGGGCAAGCAGGTCCGCCTTGAAGTCATGGACATACAGCGCCTCTTCAACCACTGGCAACAGGGCCGTCCACGGGATGAGCTGGTAGTCAACTTCAGGGACATCTGCGGGACTGCCCTTCCTAGCGTGTGGGTACCAGGATCGGGAGACGATGAGTACGACTACGCCCTGACAGCCGTACCAGGCGAAGCCCTGCGATTCCTCTATGAGAAGTATGGCCCCCGTATCCTCGAGGCAAACGTGCGCTCCTTTCTGGGAGTTAGCAGCAAGGGAGTCAACAAGGGAATCCGTGACAGCCTGCGTGACCACCCCGACCGTTTCATGGCCTACAACAACGGCATCGTCGTTGTTGCCGACCAAGCCAAACTCGACACCGCGGCCGATGGCTCGACTGGCATTCTCTGGCTCCAGGGCATGCAGATCGTCAATGGCGGCCAGACTACTGCATCCATCTACTTCGCCAAGAAAAAGCATCCGGACATCGATCTTACGAGTGTCCGGGTTCCAGCCAAGATCATCGTGCTACGCTCCGGGCAGGCTGATGATGAGGAACTGATTGCCAATATTTCGCGGTATGCGAACAGTCAGAACGTTGTCAAACAGTCCGACCTGTCCGCCAACAAGCCCTTCCATCGAGAGCTGGAAAAACTGTCCATGCGCACCTACTGCCCCGATGGCGTTGGACGCTGGTTCTACGAGCGCTCAGCAGGCAGTTACAAGGTGATGCTGGAGAAGGAGGCAACTACCCCAGCACAGAAGAAAAAACTCCAGGCGACAATTCCCCCTTACCGCAAACTCACCAAGCCCGACCTGGCCAAGTTCCTTTTTGCTTGGGATCAGAAGCCCCATATCGTCAGCCTCGGCAGTCAGAAAAACTTCCAAGCATTCATGGATGAGCTGATGGAAAGGGAAAGTGCGGGCGAGAACGTGATACCGGATCAGGAGCAGTACAAACAGATGATCGCGAAGGCGATCCTGTTCAAGTCAGCTCACAAGATCATCCGCCCCATGTTCCCGGCATTCCAAGCCAACATCACATCCTACACAGTTTCGATTCTAGCGCTGAAGCTAGGAGCGACCCTCAATCTGAACCGCATCTGGCAGGAGCAATCGATCTCTCCCCAGCTAAATCGGCAGATTGCGATATGGGCAGAAGAGGTCAATGACGCGCTTCATCGTGGGGCTGGCGGGAAAATGATCTCCGAGTGGGCCAAGAAAATCGAATGCTGGTGGAGAGTAAGAGACACTTCCTACTCTTCTGAGCTAGGCGGTATCACCGAACTATCCTAAACGTTATTTAGGACACGGCTAGAAGTGGCCACTCTAAGCCTTTCACATCAGGCAGGAGACGGCCAATAGCGGTCGTTGGTCATCTACAAATCAGGGCCTACTCACTCGCCTAAGGAACCCCTGAAACTAGGAAAGCATCAGGGCATATCATCACAAGTTCTTGATGGCTTCCTCGTATTCCTTTTCTGCCCGCTCCTGAAAATCAGACTGGTTGGCATTCAAGCATTCTTGGTAAACAAGGACATCGACTTCATTCGGCTTGTAGAGTCGAAACTCCCCGTAAACTCGCTCAACATAAAAGCCAAGCAGCCTTTCTGCTTCAAGGTTGCCAGCCGCATTCCTAGTGATCTCTGCAAGCATCTGCTCTTTCGAAAGCCCGGAATCTCTCGAATTGGCTAGATTGCGGTAGGTAGCACTCATTGGAGTGCACCACTCCTGCATCTCGCGCTTGGAATTTTCGACGATACCTGCCCAGATCTCTTTCTGCCTTGCGTCTTTATCCCTCTCCTCCAATATGGAGTCAGACACAACCTCCTTGAGAACGACCTGGAGGCCGAAGCTGTCTGATGTGACGCGATAGTTGTCTACGACAGCGAAGGCGCTACTACCGTCAGGACGCTTGCCCTCCTCTCCAGCTGTCACAATCTGGAGCTTCTGATCCTTGCCATCGGTAAAGTAGAACGAGCAAAAAGAAGCAGCTCCACCGCACCCCTCGACTTCGGCATATCCAGCTTTTCGGAAGTCTATAGCAGGGTCGAATGGGGCAACCTCTCCTGTGAAAGGCACTGGCTGCCAACCAGCAGCCAAAACCTCCTTTCTGGCATCGTGGTAAGCCTTCCCCTTTATGTCTGGGAGCTCCAATGCACCAGCAAAACCAGACGCCATAACCGCGAAAACAGAAACAAGAACTCGAGCGAAGCGACTCATCAACGACTCCTTTCGTAGAGTTTTGGTTTTTGACCATTTATACCTGGGCCAAAGGCCCTAAATCTAGAAAATCTCCCGGAACGTAAGGTTTACTTCGCTAGGGAAACCTGAAGAAGAGTTCCTGAACCTGGTGAAATACGCCGCCCCGTCGCACGAGTTTCCCGATGAAGCAGATGGCCTTTGCCGACGCCGAGTACGCCGGCAACGCAGACCCACAAGGAGTTGTTCCTGATCGAGATGGATAAACGCTTTCAAAATCGGCTGAGGCTGAAGCCGGCTATAAATACATGACTACTTCAGACCATCCCTAAGTTCTAATGCTATCTATTTAACGTCCAACTGAATCAGCAAGCCATCCCAGAAGGCTTTGTCGTTATTTTCAATAACTGGCTTTTCTTGCGAAAAATCAATGTTTAATATTTTGTGTCTCTTGCAAGCAAAGCCAATGCACGTCCATACAAGCCCCGCAATAAACGCAACTACAATTGACGCATTGATAAACACTACGAGCCCAACAAGCCCCACCCAATACCACCAAGGCAAACTTCCATCTGCTTTGCACTGTAAGCGCAGTTTGTCGTGGGTATAGTTGAAGTAGCCCTTCGTCCCAGCATTATCCTTAATCGATAGAAACTTCTTTATCTGCGGGTGTACCCAGTCGTTCGGGTGGCCACATTTCGGGCAGGTTTCTGCAAGGTGTGACACCTCTGAACTGCAAGCGCCGCAAGGAATAACTGAGTGTTGCATGAGTCCTATCTCCAAGCTTATTGATATCCTGCGCTGATAATGGCTGATAGCCATGTCGTTGAAAAGGGGAAAACGGTACTTGCTTCTCTGGCCAGTTGAATACCTTCACGCTGGCGCTCAAGCAGCATCGAGAACTCAAACCCAATCCCCCAGACTTCTTAGACGCTGGCCGGAAGCAGCCATCCAAGGGCATAGAATTAGTCACAGCGCTGGGTTCAAATTCTTTTCAGGGATTTGAACCCAGGCCCCAGTCGACCATCAGGCATGCCTGCAGGCCTACGCTCGCAGCTGCAGTAGAAGGAATTGCCATCAATCAGCACGAACACGCGCCCACTGGTGTTCATGGCTCAACGTGGCTGACCACCCAGCTCACCACGCCCCACACCTCGATCGGCACTTCACCATCCAATTGCACATCTGGCACTACCGGATCCGCGGCCTTGAGCCAGCGCCCGCCAAATAGATCACTTGCGACCAGGCGCACCCGGTAACCCTCGCCGCCTAGGTCGACCACTACAAAGCGGTTATCCAGCTGGCACGCCGCACGATTCACAATCAAACGATCACCAGGGAAGATGCCGAAGCCAAGCAGCGTGTCATCCAGCACCTGCACACCCCAGATATGCGGCGTGCCCAAGCCCGTCAGGCGATCCAGAGAAAGCCCTTCTTCCTTTTCGTCCTCGGCAGGCGATTGGAAGCCGGTGATGCGCAGGTCAGCGACATCGGTGAGCAGGCGCTCACCGCGAGCAAGGATGGAAAGAGACATCGGGCACTTCCGAACAATACTGTATACGGATACAGTATTCGGGCAAGGCCCGGCAAAGGTCAAATCGAACTCAGCAGGCGCCGACCAAGGGTTGCCCGTCCAGCAGCTCCGAGCGGTAAATTCCGATCTGCTTGGGCGCCTCGATAGCCACCCGAAACCTGTCACTTTGCACGGCCTCTACATGCACGGTGATGCCGTCCCGCAGCAGTTGCTGCAGCAGCTTTTCGGCATCTACGCCGGGGTCTATGGTCAGGCGAATGTGCTCGCCGACAGTGCGGGTAAGGGTGAGATAACCCATGGTCGAATTCCTTTCGTAGTGAGTGCGTCCTGCCAGCCTCAGTCTAGACCACCAACGAACAGGCGACCCAATACTCGCTGAAAGCACCCAAACTAATGGAGTTGAATATGTGCGGCGGAGTAGAAGCCCGCGAAGCGGACAAGGTTTGGAAGATTTACTTTCCCAGTCCAACGGCTGCGCTTCCGGTGCTGCTAGAGGGCAGCGACCAGCTTGATTGGATTCAGTGGGGGCGACGCGAGGGCGAGCTTGGCGCCGGGCCTCAGGGCGGCTGGGCACGGCTCAGCACGGTGGAGGCTGGCGGCTGGGTCAAGTACCAGCCGCACCGAGGTCTCGGCATAGTTCAGCGCTTTATGGAGAAAGAAGGCCAGCCTGGCGACAAGAATCGGCCCTCACACTGGTTCGACGTCCCAGAAGGCCAGGCCCTGGAATGCCTGGTAATCGGTGAGGGGGAAAAGCGGCGGGTCTATGTGGTGACCACCGAGCCTCCTGCGGAGTACACGTGGATTCATGATCGGTGGCCATTGCTCACCACTATCGCCGGCTAGGGCCTTCCTAAGCTCGGCTGGGGAGCTGATTTCTCCCTAGCCACCCGTCGCACGACGCCTACTCGCCGGTTAGTCTCTCTAGACAGAACCAGGTTTCCTCACAATGGCGAAGACAATTATTTCCCCCAAAGTGCTTTACCTCGACTTCGATGGCGTATTGCATCCAGACGCCGTTTTTATGACCAAGAAAGGGCCGACACTACGGGCTGAAGGCTCGCTCTTCATGTGGGCGGATCTATTGATGGAAGCGCTAGAGGAATTCCCCCACGTCCAAATTGTGCTGAGCACAAGTTGGGTGCGCCACTTGGGATTTTCGCGAGCGCGAAGCTACTTACCCGCCCCGCTAAAAACACGGGTAATCGGTGCGACTTGGCATAGCTCGATCGGTAAGGGCTGGCTTGAGCAGAACTGGTGGGATATGGCTTCGCGATACGAACAAATCTGTCGGTATGTTGATCGCGCCCATCTAACAAATTGGGTGTCGGTTGACGATGACTCAGATCGATGGCCGGAGGCGAAATTGGGTTATCTGGTTTGTTGCGATGGTCAGCATGGTTTGGCCCAACCCGGCCGTATCGATGAACTTCGAAATCATCTAAAGCTAGCCAAATGATTGAAGCAGCCTTAGCCCGACTCGGCCGCGCCAAGTATTCAAGACCGATAGAGGAAGCTCCCAAGGGCTGCCTCCGGCCAAAAGCGGCCTGTAGCAGGCAGCGTAAAAGGTCAGGAGCTGACGGCCACCGAACAATGTCTCCGTCCATGGCAGTTGGTTGCAATAGGTCTGAAGCGACCCTTGGCTCAGGATTGAATCGGTTAGCCTGCAGCTGCGCGAACCTCACCAATGCAGCTGCCTTGATGAGAGGCTTGGGCGCTGTGGCTTGCTTAGGCTTGTCTGCGCAGGTCAAAAAACTGGCAACCAGAGTTGAGACCCACCAGCCAACCAAACCTAGAGTGGCATTCCCGATACTTTCAATAACAGGGAATGCGTATGAAACTCAAACTCTTGGCGACGGTTCTAGTGGGCGTCGCTCTGACCGCCGGGTATCAGTACCTTGCCGTCCCCGACCTGCAGAAGAAAGATCCGGATGCAGGCCTCAGTCGCGACGAGCTTCGCAGCCGCGATGAGCGTGCGCAAGAAAACTGGGCCTACTCACTGGGCTTGCAGGCATATATCTGGGGGTTGCCGCTGACCATCACCGACCGCGAGCGCCTGCTGCGGCTTAACGAACGCAAACTGCGGTTCGTCACGGAACGCCAGATCTGTCCCTGCGCGCCCATCAACCAGATTGGCCACATGACCAAACTCGCCACCTCGGATGATGAACTGCCCTACACCCCGAACAATGACACCGTCTACAGCGGCGTCATGCTGGAGCTCAAGGATGATCCGGTGATCCTCAGCCTGCCGGAAGTCCACGACCGCTACTGGAGCGTGCAGGTCGTCGATGCCTATCTTGAAAATCTGCCCTATATCGGCACCCGTGCGACCCTGGGCAAGGGCGGCCACTATCTGTTCACCGGCCCGGATTGGCAGGGCGAGGTACCGCCCGGCGTCGAACTGCGTCGCTTGCCGACCAACTCCGGCGCCCTCGCCCTGCGCTACGGGGTGAGCAAGGAAGACCCTCAGGATCTGCCGCGCGTGCTGGAGCTGCAGAAACAGGTGCATACCACGTCGCTGAGCAACTGGAGCAGACCCGATGGCTTCGGCAAGGTGGTCGCGGTGAAGATGAACCGCAAGGAATACAGTGGCGACCTAGCCGTCTTCGAACGCATGGTCGACCTGCTTAATGAGAACCCTCCACGCCCTGGGCAACAGGCCGCCGTAGCTATGTTCCAGAGCATCGGCATCGAGCTCGGCAAGCCCTTCGATGCCAGCAAGCTGCACCCTGCCACGGTGGCTGGCCTTAAACGCGCCCTGCAGGACAGCCAGGACCTGATGACCTGGAAGGTGAAGTACCGCGGTACGCCCTATCCGGCTCGCTGGAACAACCTGCACGAGGGCACCTACGGCTTCCACTTCATCAACCGGGCAGAAGGCGCGCTCGAAGGGCTGATGGTGCATGATCGCGAGGAAGGGGTGTATTTCAGCACCTACGAGGACGGCACCGGCCAGTTGCTCGACGGCCAGAGCCGCTATGTCCTGCACTTCGAGCGCGACGCACTGCCTCAACTGCAGAACAAGGGCTTCTGGTCCATCACCCTGTACGGCACGAATTTCCAGTTGGTGGACAATGCCATCGACCGCTACTCGATCGGCGACCGCACCCCGGGCCTGAAATACAACCCGGATGGTTCCCTGACCCTCTACATCCAGCACCAGCCGCCGGCAGGGCAGGAGAGCAACTGGCTACCGACTCCACAAACGGGTCTATTCCGCTTGAACTACCGCATCTATCTGCCCAATGAGCAAACACGCAATCCGCAAACACTGCAGCAATTTATTCCCGCCATTCAGCCTCAGGACCAGAGCTGATAGCGGCCAGGCTGGGTCCGCCTTATGCCCCAGCCTGAACTCTGCAAACTAGCGCGCCTTCCGTTCACGCCGGTACTGCCCAGGACTGCCACCTGTCCAGCGTTTGAAGGCCCGGTTAAAGCTGCTCTGATCAATGAAACCAAGGCTGAATGCGATCTCATTCAGACTCATGCCGGGCATGCCCAGATAGCGCAGCGCCAAGTCATGGCGGATCTCGTCCTGCAGCTCCTTGAACGAGGTGCCTTCCTCGGCCAGCTTGCGGTGCAAATTGCGTCCACTCATGTTCAGGCGCTCGGCAATCTGCTCAAGCCCGAACTGGTCGGTGCTCAGCAGGGCAATGATTTCCTTGCGCACCTGCAGGCTGACCTGCTCATGGCGCATGCGCCCCAGGTAATCGCGTAGCAGCTGCTCATTCATGCCAGCAATCATGGCGTTGGCCGCCGGCAGCTCACGGTCCAGCATGCCGGAGGCCATCAGCAGTACATTCGCCTCCGCGCCGAAGTGCAGGGGCACCCCGAAGAACTGCTCGAACGCATCCCGCTGCTGCGGAACCGGGCGGCGCAGATGCACCTCCAGCAGGCCATCCGCCGCACAGGCGCCGAGCAACTCGCGGAAGGTGCGGAACAACACCCCCATGAAGGCATCGATCGGAAAATAAGGCCGTTGCGCAGAGGTGGAACTGTCGGACCCGAGGATCAGCGCGACTCCCTGCGGCCCCTCGTTCACCTCGATCTCGGCGATGGTCGTCACCACCTGGACGTAACGCTGAAGACGCTGCAGAGCTTCGCGCAAAGTGGCGCTGGCCTGCAGGGCAAAGACCATGGCATTGAGGTGTGTGGGGTAGAGGTTGGCCGCCACCTGCAGTCCGAAGGCATCGTTGCCAGTCCGCTCCACGCTGAGCCGCCAGAGTTTCCACATATTGACCACCGCGACCCGAAACTCCGGATCGAGTACCGACGCCGGATCGATGCCCGCCTCCAACATTAGAGGCTCAGCCTCTATGCCATAGCCCTGCAGGGCACGCTGAATAGCCAGAGTCCATGTAGCGATGGTGGTGTGGACCAGTTCGTGGGGGGCGCTGCTCATCTGTATTCCTGTCTGAAAATGCCAAAAAAGCGGCAATGCACGCCAAGAAAGATAAGACGCTTCTTCATATCTTAAGCCTCCAGCCATGCGGAACAACCGTTTGCGCTCACAACAACAAAAACAATCCTCGAGGATTCTCATGCACAAATTTCGCAGAGGCCGCGGTGCAATCCTGTACCCGCTGCTAGCCCTCAATGGTGCGCTCTGCCAGGCCGCTACCTTCGAGCTGGACAACGGCATCAGCGGCCGTTGGGACACCAGCCTGTCAGCCGGCCTCAGCATCAGCACCAGCAATCCGGACAAGCCGCTACTGCCCATTGCCTACGGCGGGTCTGCAGCCGGCATCAACGGCAACGATGGGCGCCAGAACTTCAAGGCTGGCGACACCTTCTCCCGACGGGTCAAAGCCATCTCCGAGCTGGCTCTGAGCCGAGACAACCTCGGCCTGCAGATCAGTGGCAAGTTCTGGTATGACGACCTGCTGAAAAACGGGGACGCCCGCTTCAAAGACTTCGACGATTCGGGTTTTGATTCACTGGCCACGTTTTCCGGGGCCGAGTTGATGGATGCCTACGTCTGGGGTGAGTTCCAGCTGAATGACCGAGCGCTGGATATCCGCCTTGGTCAGCAGGTCCTGAGCTGGGGGGAAAGCACCTTCATCCAGGGCGGTATCAATGTGATCAATCCCATCGACGCAAATGCCCTCACCAGCCCAGGGGTCGAGATCAAGGAAGCCTTGATTCCAGTCAACCTGTTCAATCTGTCGTTGGGACTCAGCGACAACCTCTCGGCCAGCGCCTTCTATCAGCTGGAATGGCGTGCCACGGTACAACCGGGCTGCGGCACCTTCTTCGCTCAGTCGGATGCCAGCCAACCGGGCTGCGGCCCGCTGCACGCAGTGGCCGCGCTCACCGAAGCGCAGCAGGACAACCTGCAGTTGGTCTACCCGCGGCTGCCAGCTGGGGCCAACATGCGAATTCCTCGTCTCAGTGACGATAAGCCTTCAGATAGCGGGCAGTGGGGCCTAAGGCTGGACTACTTCGCCGAAGCGCTGAACAGCACCGAATTCGCCTTCTACGTGATGAACTATCACAGCCGTCTGCCCTATACCAACGCCGCCACTGCCGACTATTCGAAACGGCCCGGAAGCGGATTCTTCCTGCCCGGGGTCACCAACAACCCGGCTTATGGAGGCAGCATCGCCAATCCCTTGACCCAGGCACCGCTCTATCAGATGGCCTTCCCAGAAGATATCCGCCTGTACGGGCTGAGCTTCAACACCTCGGGTCCCTGGGGAATTTCCTTAGCCGGTGAGATAAGCCACAGGCCCAACCAGCCGATTGCCATCAACGGCCAGGACTTTCTCTATGCCAGCGGTTTTCTCGATACCGAGTCGCCCATCGTCGATGAACTATTCGGCCTGGACATCGTGACCCCGGGCACCGGTCCCATCCTTGCTAAAGCCGCAGGTCTCTATGGAAAGCAAGTACAGGGTTACCAGCGCAAACCTGTGAGCCAGCTGCAATTGACCGCCATGCAAACCTTCAGCGACATCTGGGGCGCGGAGAACCTGCTGCTGATGGCCGAGGTCGGGGCCGTGCATGTGGCTGACCTGGAACCGGTGCAAACCATTGCCTACGGGCGCGATGCGGTCTACGGCTCTGGCGTGGAAGGCACCGCCATCGCCTGCAAGAACCCGGCGCTGAACAAAGACTATTGCCGGCTTGATGGCTACACCACGCCGTGGTCCTGGGGCTATGCCGCTCGGGCCAACCTGACCTACAGCAACCTGCTACCAGGCACCGTGGTCACCCCGTCGCTGGCCTGGCGCCATGATGTCAAAGGCTACGCGCCCTCTCCGGCACCACAGTTCATCGAGGGTCGCCAGGCCGTCACGCTAGCCGTGAACTTCGATTATCAAAATCGGTACAACGCGGCGCTCAGTTACACCGACTTCTTTGGGGGCGACTTCAACCCACAGACTGACCGGGACTTCATCTCATTCACCCTTGGCGCCAAGTTCTGAGGAACCACGCATGTTCAATCACTCTGCCACCCGCCACGTCCTCTTTGCATTGGGGCTGGCGCTCAGTCAACCCGTACTCTGTGCAGTTTCACCCGAGCTGGCTGCACAGCTTGATCTACAGCTGACCCCCATGGGGGCCGAACGCGCCGGGAATGCCGACGGAAGCATTCCCTCCTGGGACGGAGGTTTCAAGACATCGAGCATGGACCGAACGCTGGCTGACCCCTATAGCACCGAACAGATGCTGCAACGCATCGACTCCAGCAATATGGCGCCGTTCGCCAAATGGCTGAGCCCCGGCACCCAAGCGATGCTCCACCAGTATCCGCAGAGCTTTTACCTGCAGCTGTATCCCACACACCGTAGCGCGGCCTACCCCGAGTCCATCCTGCAGCAGAGCCGTCAGAATGCTACCCAGATCAGCCTCAATGCCAGTGGTAGTGGCCTGGAGGGCGGCTACGCCAGTGGCGTGCCATTTCCGATTCCGCAGCGGGCCGAAGAGGTCATCTGGAACCATGTCACCCGCTACCGCGGCGGCGCTGTCATGCGCGAGACGCATCGTATGCCAGTGCAAACTGACGGCAGTTATCAGGCCAGTCTCATCCGCCAGACCCAGGTCTTTGCCACCCATGTCAAAGACAACACCCCGGACAGCAATATCCTCTTCTACTTCATCGGCCAGACCCTGGCTCCTGCCCGCCTGGCCGGCAATATCGCCCTGATTCACGAGCCCCTTGATCAGTTACGTACGCCCCGTCAGGCCTGGTCCTACAACGCCGGACAGCGGCGTGTGCGCCGCGCTCCGACACTGGCCTACGACTCCCCACAGAACAGCGCGGAAGGCCTGGCAACTTCAGACAACATGGATATGTACAACGGTGCGTTCGACCGCTACAACTGGACCCTCAAAGGCAAACGGGAGCTGTTGATTCCCTACAACAATTACCACCTGCACGACAAAGGCCTGAAATACGCTCAGATCATCCAGCCCGCCCACATCAACAGCGGCTATATACGTTACGAGCGGCATCGGGTCTGGGAGATTGAAGGTGAGCTCAAACCTGGCCAGCGCCACATCTATCAGAAGCGCACCTTCTTCATCGATGAAGACACCTGGCAAATTGCCCTGGCGGATCACTATGATGCTCGCGGAGAGCTCTGGAGAGTATCGACCGCCTACCAGATGAACTTCTACAACGACCTGGTGCCATGGATGACCGCTGAGGCCACACATGACCTGCAGTCGCGCCGCTACCTGCTGAGCGGTCTGAGCAACGAAGTCAAGCGCGAAGCCAGCTTCGGCCATGAGGCTCTGCGCCAAGACTTCAAGCCAGATGCCTTGCGCCGCTTGGGTGGGAAGAACTGAAGGATCGGTCTTCGGCGAGTCAGCCATTCGGCGTCGGACGACGATCTGCTGCAGGTTGACCGCCTTGCCATGCCCTTCCCTAACGGGCCAACCAAGCATCTTGGCGCTGGCGCACGGTGGCATCATGGGCCAGAAGCACCTCGATGAAGCATTGCGCAGCCAGTGATAGGCGCCTGCCGCGCAGACGAGCAATCCCGAAACGCCCACGCAGGCCAGGGTCAAGGCTGCGTAAAGCCTGCAAGTCGCCGCGCCGCAGTTCGTCTTCCACCATAAACCAAGGCAATATCGCCAGCGCCTCACAGCCCTGCAGGAGCTGCTTGAGAATGGCCGAGCTATCGCAGGTGATGGCCAGCTTCCACTGCTCACGCCAGGTGTTCTGCAAGGCTCTAGGTAGGCGCTTGAGCAGCTGCTCGCGAATATCCTCGGGAAGGTTGGGTCCGGCCAGTGGATACTTCAACAGCATCTCCAGACTAGGCTCGGGGTGCTCAAGCAAGGGATGACCGGCGCGGCACATTGGCAGCGTGTGGTGCTCACCAAGGGCTTGTATCGTATAGCTGGGGTCGTCTTCGATCTCGTGCAAGTCGGCCACCAGCAGATCTATTTCCCGGCGTTGCAAACGCGCGGGCAGTTCTTGCCAGGGTGCCAGCACCACCTCCAAATGCACGCCGGGGTGCGCGCGGTTCAAGATGGCCAGCACCGGGGCGACAAGCGCGGCGCCGGCAAACGGACCTACTCCCACACGCAACTCACCTTGCTCCAGGCCGCGCGCCAATTGCAGGTCACGCTGCAAGTCCTGGGCGTGCAGCAGCAGTTGCCGGGCATGCTGCAATAGCAGCTCGCCCATCGTAGTGGGGGTCACTTCGCGGTGGCTGCGATCAAACAACTGCTCGCCAACCTGCGCTTCCAGCGCTTGCAGGCTGCGGGTCAGCGCCGGTTGGGAGAGGTGCAGCGCCTCTGCGGCGCGGGCAAAGTTGCCATGTTCGGCCAGGGCCAAGGCATGACGCAGGTGACGGAGCTCTATATTCATGTCTTTCGCGCATCAAGGAGATGATTTGATTGCATTGGACGCATAATAGGGCGCACGCCATGCTCTGACCAGACACTCTCTGGAGAACGCCGATGAATCTGCCCTTTCGCTGGATGCTAACCAGCACCTTGTTGCTACTCAGTGCATGCAGCGACAGCCCTGCGCCCAGCCACAGCGCCGCCACGCCACGCACGCAAGCTGCCCAGGCCGAGGTGGCGCAGAGCTATGACCTGAGCCATGTCGAGGGCCTGGCCCAGGCACGCCGCGGCCTGATTGCCACGCCTCAGGGCCAGGTGCGCGATGCCGAAGGCGAAGTGATCTGGGACTTCGATAGCTTTGCGTTTATCCAAGGCGAGGCCCCCACTACCGTCAACCCCAGCCTGTGGCGGCAAGCGCTGCTGAATAACCAGGTTGGGCTGTTCAAAGTCAGCGACAAAATCTATCAGCTACGCGGCTTCGACCTAGCCAACATGACGCTGATCGAAGGCGACAGCGGCTGGATTGTCATCGACCCGCTAACCAGCCGGGAAACCGCCGCCTTCGCCATGGACTTCGTTGCGCAACATCTGGGCCCGCGCCCGGTAAGCGCGATGATCTTCAGCCACAGCCATGTCGATCACTTTGGCGGCGCCCTCGGCGTGATCAGCGCCGAAGACGCCAAGGTTCGTCAGCTGCCGGTGATTGCCCCGGCTGGGTTTATGGAAGAGGCCACCAGCGAAAACCTGATGATGGGCATCGCCATGTCCCGCCGTGCCACCTTCATGTATGGCAAGCGTCTGCCGCGCAGCGCCGAGGGCCTGGTGGACAACGGCCTGGGCAAGGCGGTGGCCTTCGGGCACATGGGCATTCTGCCGCCCACCCAACTGATCGACGGCCGCGAACAGACGCTGGACGTGGATGGGGTGCGCTTCGTCTTCTACAACGTACCCGGGAGTGAAGCCCCGGCGGAAATGACCTTCAGCCTGCCGGAGCTGAACGCCTTTGGCGGCGCCGAGCTACTCTCGCAAACCCTGCACAACCTGTACACCCTACGCGGCGCCAAGGTGCGCGATGCCTTGCAGTGGGCCAACTACATCGACGCCAGCCGCGCGCAAGCCGCTGGCGCCGAGGTACTGTTCAACCAGCACCACTGGCCAGTGTGGGGGCAGGACAACATCCAGACCTTCCTCACCACCCAGCGTGATGTCTACCGCTACCTGCACGATCAAACTGTTCGCCTGATGAATGCCGGCCTCACCGCGCCGGAGATCGCCGAGCAACTGCACCTGCCGCCCAGCCTCGACCGCCATCTGAACGTGCACGGCTACTACGGAACCCTCAAGCACAACGTGCGCGGCATCTATCAGTTCTACCTGGGCTGGTTCGACGCCAACCCGGCCAACCTCGACCCACTGCCGCCGGTGGCCGCCGCCGCCAAGTACGTGGCCCTGGCCGGCGGCCGTGAGCCGCTGCTGGCAGCCGCCGAGCAGGCCTATGCCGAGGGCGATTACCGCTGGGCCGCGGAGCTGGGCAAACATCTGCTCTATGCCGATCCGGACGACCAGGGCGCCCGCGATCTGCAGGCACGCAGCTTCGAGCAACTGGGCTATCAGGCCGAGTCGGGGCCCTGGCGCAACTTCTACCTGAGTGGCGCCTATGAGCTGCGCCACGGCCTGCCGGAAGAGGGTTTCACCCCGGTGATGATGCTCGACATGCTCAAACACACCGCGCCCGAGCGGTTCCTGGACGTGATGGCCACCAAGCTCGATGGCACGGCGGCAGCCGACAGCGCGCTGCGTATCAACCTCAACTTCACCGACAGCGGCGCGCGCTATCACCTGTGGATCGAGAACGCCGTGCTGCATCACCGCCGCATGAATGAAGACGAAGTCGCCGAGGCCGACGCCAGCCTCAACCTGAGTAAGGACTTCTTCTTGCAGATGATCAGTGGGCAAGCCGGCGCCGCTGCCCTGCTCAGCTCCGATCAGGTGTCGATCGACGGCAACCCCCTGGCCCTTGGGCGCTTCTTCAGCCTACTGGATCAGCCAGACGGACGCTTCCCCATTGTCACGCGGTAGTATTTGGACTACGCCAACCAATTGCGCCGAGACAGAGTGGCGGGCTTGGCCGTACCCGCAAATAGGTCCAGCTATCGTAGAGTCCTCGATAGTTAGACTTAAGCCCCATGTTGCTGTGAGTGGGGCTGGCCGCTTTCGCTCTGACTGGCTGCACAGGTGTTTTGAATCATCTTGGATAGGATGCTTCGGGCCGGAAGTAGCACCTAGCTAACGGCTGCTTTTGGCCGGTTGTTGCCCGTGACCGGCGGCTATGGGTCAAATTTAGGCAGTCCGGATGCCGTGAAAGCCGCAGATTCAATGCTCGGCTGGTTGGCAATCAGATAGGACTGGCCGCGCGACTCCTGCCATTCAGGCCTTGGGCTTTCCCTTTCGTAGCCAGCGATACTGCACCGGGTCTATCCGAAGTAACTCGCGTATGGCCTCATCACGCTTCTCCGCTGACATGTGCGCTAGAAGAGAACGTATCTCGTGTTCGATGTTGTCCGACTTCGCACCACGCGCCTCAGCCAGGCGATACCACTCATGCCCGATTTCGAACTTTCCCAACTCAATATTGAGAGCACCTAGAAGCGTGCATGGTCTGAAATTGTTTGGTTGCAGTGCATGGGCTTCTTCCCCTAGCGTCAGAGCCGCAGTGAAGTGACCAAGGTCGCGCAAAGCTCCGCCGTGCGTCGTTCGAATCGCCGACTTGAGCTTCGGCTGCTCCTGGCGCACGGCCGGAATAGCTGCCAGGAGCTCGATCGCCTGGTTGGATGCTGCGCACTTGCGAAGGTGTGCGCTGGCATTCACGGCTTGCCACGGGTCACTGGTGCGCTTGTACTCAGCGATGCAGAAATCCGCTTCGAAACGGTGGTGAGCGTGCCGAATTTCTTCGGTTTCGTAGTCACGCCCCTCGCTCTTCAACCATAACGTGTCGAACTCTGGCAGCCGCGATTTCGAGTCAAGCTTGCGCAGGATACTCATCAGTCGCTTGAAGTGATGCTCTTCCACGAACACCTCCACCCCGTACTTCAGGCGTAGCTCCTGGTTCTTTTTCCTTGCAATGAATCTGGGATCGCTTTCGCGCTGAATACGCTCAGCCTCAATACGAGCCCACATTGCAGCTTCCCGAGTCTCAGCCGCATTCTGTTCCGCTATTTTCTTCGCCTCCAACTCCAACTGCGCTTGTTGCGCCAAAGCAATGCGTCCATCCCGCTCAGCCTGCGCCTGCTGGTTGAACTGCTCCTTGGAAATTTCGCCGGCAAGGAAGCTAGCAAGGGTATTTAGCCCTCGGGCTACCAAGAAGCTTCTGCTTGTAGCAGTCATTGGCTGCCCCTTCGCTCGATCGCGGAGGTAAGAAACCATGCACCTTGCCCCTTACAAATAGGGAGCTGAAGACAGACCGGTTTTGGCCGATGACCGTCAAAAAGACTAAGGGGAACCCAGGGTTAAGGAACCAAGCCCAGCACAAACGGTCACCAAACGGTCACCACAAGTAGTCTCTAGGGACTAAGATAAAAAAATGCGCCCATAAAAAAATCCAGTCACCGCTAAGTGACTGGATTTTCTAGGGTTTTTTGGTCGGGACGGAGTGATTCGAACACTCGACCCCTTGCACCCCATGCAAGTGCGCTACCGGGCTGCGCTACGCCCCGACAATGCTTCCGAATGACCGAAAGCGGGAGGAACTATACATTAAGCTTTTGAAATAAGGCAACTTTTTCTTGGGCCTACTTCTTCAGCACGTGCAAAACGTCTTCAAGCTCGGCGATCATCTGCTTGATCAGCTGACGATACTGAGTGGTGTCGTCTTTGGCTTCGTCACCAGAAAGGCGCTGGCGTGCGCCGCCGATAGTGAAGCCTTGATCGTACAGAAGCGCACGAATCTGCCGAATCATCAGCACATCCTGACGCTGGTAATAGCGACGGTTGCCCCGCCGCTTTACCGGGTTCAGTTGTGGGAATTCTTGTTCCCAGTAACGTAGAACGTGGGGCTTGACCGCGCAGAGTTCACTGACCTCACCAATGGTGAAGTAGCGTTTGCCGGGAATTGCCGGTAGTTCGTCGTTATGACTTGGTTCCAGCATAGGCCTCGACCCTGGCTTTCAATTTTTGCCCTGGACGAAAAGTGACCACACGGCGAGCCGTGATTGGAATCTCTTCCCCTGTTTTCGGGTTACGGCCGGGTCGCTGGCGCTTATCGCGCAAGTCGAAGTTGCCGAACCCGGACAGCTTGACCTGTTCGTTCAGCTCAAGAGCCTGGCGGATCTCTTCAAAAAACAGCTCCACCAGTTCCTTGGCTTCCCGTTTGTTCAGGCCGAGCTCTTCATACAGACGTTCCGCCATTTCAGCTTTCGTCAGAGCCCCCATACGCTACTTCCTTAACGTGGCGTTGAACCTTTGTTCGAGGCAGGTGAGGATATTTTGCGTAGTAGTACTCACCTCATCGTCATTAAGAGTGCGCGATGGATGTTGCCAGGTCAAGCCGACGGCAAGGCTTTTTCTAAGCGGATCAATGCCTTTACCGTGATAGACGTCAAATAGCTTGAGGTCTGTCAGCCATTCTCCCGCCATTTCACGAATTGCCCCCAGCACAGCCTCGGCCGGCTGCTCGCGATCGACCAGCAGCGCCAGGTCACGACGCACTTCAGGGAAGCGCGATAGTTCGCTGAACGCCGGCATGCGGCCAGCAGCCACTTCAGCCAGGACCAGCTCGAAGAGGAACACCGACTGATCCAGGCCCAATGTCTTGGCCAACTCAGGATGCAGAGCCCCCATGAAACCAACTGGGCGCCCTTCCCGTTCGATGCGAGCAGTCTGGCCTGGATGCAGAGCAGGATGCTCGCCCGGCACGAAGCTGAAAGCATCAGCTGCACCGGCATAACCCAGCAGCGCCTCGACATCGGCCTTCAGATCATAGAAGTCGACGCTATCACGACTGTTGGCCCAACCTTCGGGCAGGCGGGTGCCGGTGATCACGCCAGCGAGCATGGCCTCTTGCTGCAGACCTTCCAGCTGACCAACAAAACGCAGGCCGCTCTCGAACAGACGCACGCGCGACTGCTGGCGATTGAGGTTGTGCTGTAGTGCCTTGACCAGACCCGGCCACAGCGAGGAACGCATGGCGGCCATATCGGCAGAGATCGGATTGGCCAGTTGCAGCGGCTCTACGCCTGGAGTGAACAGCTCGAAGAGCTTCGGGTCGATGAAGCTGTAGGTGATCGCTTCCTGATAACCACGGGCGACCAGCAGACGACGCAGTGCCGGCAGTTCCGCACGCGCTTCGGCTTTGGTCTGCGGCGCCAGGCGAGCTTGCGGGTAGCGTACCGGCAGACGGTTGTAGCCATACAGGCGACCCAGTTCTTCGATCAGGTCCACTTCCAGACTGATGTCGAAGCGATGACTCGGCACGCTGACCAGCCACTGGCCGGCACCCTGAGCGCTGACGCCCAGCCCCAGTGCAGTGAGCAGACGCTCGACCTCGACACCGTCCATATCCATACCCAGCATCTGGCTGATACGCTCGGCACGCAGGGTGATCGGCGCCACGCTAGGCAGGTCCGCCTCGCTACTCGCTTCGATGATCGGGCCTGCTTCGCCGCCGACGATTTCCAGCAGCAGCGCAGTAGCACGCTCCATTGCCTTACGTGCCAGCTGCGAGTCGACACCGCGCTCAAAGCGGTGCGACGCGTCGGTGTGCAGGCCATAGGAACGAGCCTTACCAGCGACAGCGATGTTGTCGAAGAAAGCGCTTTCCAGGAACAGATCGCGGGTATTGTCGCTCACACCGCTGTGCTCACCGCCCATCACGCCGGCGATGGCCAGCGCGCGGCCATGATCAGCGATGACCAGAGTATCGGCACGCAGGCTGACTTCCTGGCCGTCGAGCAACACCAGCTTCTCGCCCTCTTCAGCCATGCGCACGCGAATGCCGCCATTGATTTCGGCGAGGTCGAAGGCGTGCATCGGCTGGCCGAGCTCGAGCATCACGTAGTTGGTGATGTCCACCGCCGCATCGATGCTGCGAATATCGGAACGACGCAGGCGCTCGACAATCCACAGCGGGGTCGGGCGAGACAGGTCAACGTTACGCACCACGCGACCGAGGTAACGCGGGCAAGCCTTGGGCGCGAGCACCTCGACAGGGCGCACTTCGTCATGCGCAGGCGCAACGGCGTCGATAGCGACTGGCGAAACGGAAGCGCTGTACATGGCGCCGACTTCCCGAGCCAGGCCGGCGAGCGACAGGCAGTCACCACGGTTAGGGGTCAGGCCGATCTCGATGCTGGCGTCGTCCAGTTGCAGGTAGGCGCGAATGTCACTACCTACCGGCGCATCAGCCGCCAGCTCCATCAGGCCGCTGTTGTCGTCACTGATCTGCAATTCGGAAGCCGAGCACAGCATGCCTTGGGATTCTACACCGCGTAGCTTGGCCTTCTTGATCTTGAAGTCGCCCGGCAGCTCGGCGCCGATCATGGCAAACGGAATCTTGATGCCGGCGCGGGCATTGGGCGCGCCGCAAACGACCTGGAAAGTCTCGCTGCCATTGCTCACCTGGCATACGCGCAACTTGTCAGCGTCCGGGTGTTGTTCGGCGCTGAGGATCTCACCGACCACGATGCCACTGAAGGCGCCGGCCACCGGTTGCACCGCGTCGACTTCAAGGCCGACCATGGACAGGCGTGCGACCAGATCCTCGCGAGAAACGTCGGGATTCACCCAGCTGCGCAGCCATTGTTCACTGAATTTCATGTTGTCTGTTCTCCTTAAACGAATTCGATCACGAGGGGCGGCTGCTAGCGAAATTGCGCCAGGAACCGCAGGTCGTTATCGAAGAACAGGCGCAAGTCATTGACGCCGTAGCGCAGCATGGCCAGGCGCTCGACACCCATACCGAAGGCGAAACCGGAGTATTTTTCCGGGTCGATGCCGCTCATGCGCAGCACGTTCGGGTGGACCATGCCGCAGCCCATCACTTCCAGCCAACCGGTCTGCTTGCACACGCGACAGCCCTTGCCACTGCACATAACGCACTGCATGTCGACTTCGGCCGACGGCTCGGTGAAGGGGAAGAAGGAAGGACGGAAACGCACACCCAGTGGTTTTTCGAAGAACACACGAAGGAATTCCTCGATGGTGCCCTTGAGGTCAGCGAAGCTGATGTCCTCGTCGACCAGCAGGCCTTCGACCTGGTGGAACATCGGCGAGTGGGTGATATCGGAGTCGCAGCGATACACACGACCAGGGCAAACGATACGGATCGGCGGCTGCTGCGATTCCATGGTGCGCACCTGCACCGGCGAGGTGTGGGTGCGTAGCAGCATGTTCGCGTTGAAATAGAAGGTGTCGTGCATCGCCCGCGCCGGGTGGTGGCCAGGGATGTTGAGCGCCTCGAAGTTGTGGTAGTCGTCTTCGACTTCCGGACCCTCGGCCACGTTGTAGCCGATATGGGTGAAGAACTGCTCGACACGCTCGAGCGTGCGAGTGACCGGGTGCAGACCACCGGATGCCTGGCCACGACCTGGTAGGGTCACGTCAATCCGCTCGGAAGCCAGCTTCTCGGCGAGCAAGGCCTGCTCAAGCACGGATTTGCGGGCATTCAGGGCGTCTTGCACTTGATTCTTGGCAGTGTTGATCAGGGCGCCAGCCTGTGGGCGCTCTTCAGCCGACAGCTTGCCCAGAGTCTGCATCAGGGCGGTCAGTTCGCCTTTCTTGCCAAGGTACTGAACCCGGAGCTGTTCCAGGGCATTGACATCTTCACTTCGTTGCACGGCCTCAAGCGCTTGCGAGACCAATGCATCCAGATTTTCCATTTACAGACTCCAGATACGAAATAGGGGAAGAGCTGTTAAGGCTCTTCCCCTATCTTTGACGTTGCCACCGGGCGAACCCGGTGATTGTCGGGGGACTTAAGCCAGAACGGCCTTAGCTTTCTCGACAATCGCAGCAAACGCCGCTTTTTCGTTCACTGCCAGATCAGCCAGAACCTTACGGTCGATTTCGATCGACGCTTTCTTCAGGCCAGCGATCAGACGGCTGTAGGACAGACCGTTGACGCGAGCACCAGCGTTGATACGAGCGATCCACAGAGCGCGGAATTGACGTTTTCTCTGACGACGGTCACGGTAGGCATATTGACCAGCCTTGATGACAGCCTGCTTGGCAACACGGAACACACGCGAACGAGCGCCGTAGTAACCTTTAGCCAGTTTCAGAATTTTTTTGTGACGAGCACGAGCGATAACGCCACGCTTAACACGAGCCATGAGTAATTACCTCTAAGTATCTTGACCGATTAACGAACGCGCAGCATGCGCTCGACTTTAGCTTTGTCCGACGGGCCGATCAGCGAGCTGCCACGCAGCTGGCGCTTACGCTTGGTGGACATTTTGGTCAGGATGTGGCTCTTGAACGCATGCTTGTGCTTGAAGCCTGTAGCAGTCTTCAGGAAGCGCTTTGCAGCACCGCTCTTGGTTTTCATTTTTGGCATGTTTAGTACTCCGCATTCATTAACAACTGATAACCATCAGGCCTGCCAGTGCCCGGGAGGTTATTTACGCTTCTTGGGAGCGATGACCATCATCAGCTGGCGTCCTTCCAGCTTAGGATGCTGTTCTACGGTGCCGAGTTCGGCGAGGTCGGCTTCGACCCGCTTGAGCAGCTCCATACCCAGCTCCTGGTGAGCCATCTCACGACCGCGGAATCTCAGAGATACCTTGGCCTTGTCCCCATCTTCAAGGAAACGTACCAGGTTGCGTAGTTTTACCTGGTAATCCCCTTCTTCCGTCCCTGGACGAAACTTGATTTCTTTGATCTGTTGCTGGTGCTGATTCTTCTTGGCGATAGCAGCCTGCTTCTTCTTCTCGAACAGGTGCTTGCCGTAGTCCATGATGCGGCAGACGGGTGGCACTGCATCAGCCGAGATCTCTACCAGATCCAGCTTGGCTTCTTCAGCCACGCGCAATGCCTCATCGATCGAAACAATACCGACCTGCTCGCCGTCAGCGCCGATTAGGCGGACTTCACGAGCGGTGATGTTTTCGTTGATCGGCGCCTTAGGGGCGGCCCGCTTGTCCTGTCTCATTTCACGCTTAATAGTTATTACTCCAAATCTTGGCGACCACGCCGGGAAACCGCTTGCTGCAACTGTGCGGCGAACTGCTCGATGGGCAGAGAGCCCAGATCGACGCCTTCACGGGTACGGACAGCAACGGATCGAGTCTCGACCTCCCGATCTCCAATAACCAAGAGATAGGGAACCTTGAGCAAGGTATGCTCGCGGATTTTAAAGCCGATCTTTTCGTTTCTCAAGTCAACCTTGGCACGAAAACCGCTTTGATTGAGAGTTTTCTCGACTTCACGGGCAAAATCGGCCTGCTTGTCGGTGATATTCATGATCACCGCCTGGGTCGGAGCGAGCCAAGCCGGGAAAGATCCGGCGTAGTGCTCGATCAGCATACCAATGAAACGCTCGAACGAACCGAGGATCGCGCGGTGCAGCATGACCGGGCGCTTGCGGTTGTTGTCTTCGGCGATATAGCTGGCATCCAGGCGCTCAGGCAGGTTCGGATCGTACTGCAGCGTACCGCACTGCCAGTTACGCCCCAGGCAGTCACGCAGGGTGAATTCGATCTTCGGACCGTAGAAGGCGCCCTCACCCGGCTGATATTCCCAGGCCAGGCCGGATTCATTCAGCGCCTCAGCCAACGCACCCTCGGCGCGATCCCACAACTCATCGGAGCCCACGCGCTTGGCAGGACGGGTCGAGAGCTTCATGGCGATATCGGTGAAGCCGAAGTCCGAATAGACCTGCAGGGTCAGCTTGATGAAATCGGCCGCCTCCTTCTTCACCTGCTCTTCAGTGCAGAAGATGTGCGCATCGTCCTGCACGAAGCCACGCACGCGCATGATGCCGTGCAGCGCACCGGACGGCTCGTTACGGTGGCAAGCACCGAACTCGGCCAGACGCAGCGGCAGGTCGCGATAGGACTTCAGGCCCTGATTGAAGATCTGCACGTGGCACGGGCAGTTCATCGGCTTCACTGCGTAATCACGGTTTTCCGAGGCCGTGGTGAACATGTTCTCGGCGTAGTTGGACCAGTGGCCAGAACGCTCCCAGAGAATACGATCGACCACCTGCGGCGTGCGCACCTCAACATAGCCGTTCTCACGCTGCACCTGGCGCATGTACTGCTCCAGCACCTGGTAGACAGTCCAGCCATTGGGGTGCCAGAACACCATGCCCGGCGCTTCTTCCTGCAGGTGAAACAGATCCAGCTGCTTGCCGATGCGACGGTGATCGCGTTTTTCAGCCTCTTCGATGCGCTGGATATAGGCAGCCAGCTGCTTCTTGTCAGCCCAGGCAGTGCCGTAAACACGCTGCAGTTGCTCGTTCTTCGAGTCACCGCGCCAGTAAGCACCGGAAATACGAGTCAGCTTGAACGCCTTGAGGAAGCGCGTGTTCGGCACGTGCGGGCCGCGGCACATGTCGACGTACTCTTCATGGAAGTACAGACCCATGACCGTTTCGTCCGGCATATCGTCGATCAGGCGCAGCTTGTATTCCTCGCCACGAGCTTTGAACAGCTCAATGACCTCGGCGCGCGGGGTCATCTTCTTGATGACGTCGTAGTCCTTCTCGATCAACTCGGCCATGCGCTTTTCGATGGCTGCCATGTCTTCCGGCGTGAAAGGACGATCGATGGCGATGTCGTAATAGAAGCCTTCATCGATAACCGGGCCGATCACCATCTTGGCGTTCGGATACAGCTGCTTGACTGCATGCCCAACCAGGTGAGCGCAGGAGTGGCGGATGATTTCCAGCCCCTCTTCGTCCTTCGGCGTGATGATCTGCAAGGTGGCATCGGCATCGATCACGTCACAGGCATCGACCTGCTTGCCGTTTACCTTGCCAGCCAGGGTGGCCTTGGCCAGACCCGCACCAATGGATTGAGCGACCTCCAGCACGGATACCGGATGATCGAACGAACGTTGACTGCCGTCGGGAAGAGTAATGATGGGCATGGCGCCTCCTCTCCTAGTGGTGACCCCTACCAAAGGTCACGTGGGTTGGGATGAGCCAGGAAGCGATTCGGCGGTATACCCGCCTAACAATGGCAGGAGCCCAAGGGCCAACCAGACCGAACCAAGTCACTGGAAGTAAAGAGTGCGGATGCTTTCAGAAAGCCTGAGCTCTGACAAGCAGCAGCCTGCAACAAACACGCAAAGCCTGCTCGAAAAATTCGAGCAATAAAAAAGGGGTCGCTTAGCGACCCCTTTTTATCGATTTGGTAGGCACAATTGGACTCGAACCAACGACCCCCACCATGTCAAGGTGGTGCTCTAACCAACTGAGCTATGTGCCTTCGATGGGTGCGCATTCTACGCAGATCTTTTTGGCCGTCAACAGATTTTTTCGCTAACTCACTGAAATAGGCCAATTTTTTATCGAAATCGGATCGTTGAATATTTTGCACGGGCACTAGCCGGCTATTTTCAACTCAGGTAGCATCGGATCATTCGTAAAAAATAAAGAACAGAGGTTCAAGATGGCGCACATGGCATATCCACAATCCTATTACGCCGCTTCAGCCAACCCCGTGCCGCAACGGCCTGCCCTGCAAGGCGAGGTGGAAACCGATGTGTGCATCATCGGCGCGGGTTACACCGGTCTGTCCACTGCGCTGTTTCTGCTGGAGAACGGTTTCAAGGTGAGCATCGTCGAGGCGGCCAAGGTTGGCTTTGGCGCTTCCGGCCGCAACGGCGGACAGATCGTCAACAGCTACAGCCGCGACATCGACGTGATCGAACGTACGGTCGGCCCCAAGCAGGCGCAACTGCTCGGGCAGATGGCGTTCGAGGGCGGCCGCATCATTCGTGAACGCATCGCCAAGTACGACATCCAGTGCGACCTGAAGGATGGCGGCGTATTCGCCGCGCTGACCGGCAAGCAGATGGGCCATCTGGAATCGCAGAAGAAGCTGTGGGAGCGCTACGGCCATACCCAGCTGGAGCTGATGGACGCCAAGCGTATTCGCGAAGTGGTTGCTACCGAGAACTATGTCGGCGGCATGCTGGACATGAGCGGTGGGCATATTCATCCGCTAAACCTGGCTTTGGGTGAAGCCGCTGCAGTGGAATCGCTGGGCGGGGTGATCCATGAACAGTCCCCGGCCACGCGCATCGAGCGCGGCGCCACCCCGGTGGTGCACACTCCGGAAGGCCGTATCAAAGCCAAATTCGTGGTGGTCGCCGGCAACGCCTACCTGGGCAATCTGGTGCCGGAGCTGGCGTCCAAATCGATGCCGTGCGGCACTCAGGTGATCACTACCGAGCCACTGTCCGATGAAGTCGCTGCCAGCCTGTTGCCGCAGGATTACTGTGTAGAAGACTGCAACTACCTGCTCGACTACTACCGCCTCACTGGCGACAAGCGCCTGATCTACGGCGGTGGCGTGGTGTATGGCGCACGCGATCCAGCCAACATCGAAGCGATCATCCGCCCGAAGATGCTCAAAACCTTCCCACAGTTGAAGAACGTGAAGATCGACTTCGCCTGGACCGGCAACTTCCTGCTGACGCTGTCGCGCCTGCCGCAGGTCGGTCGTATCGGCGACAACATCTACTACTCGCAAGGTTGCAGCGGCCATGGCGTGACCTACACGCACCTGGCGGGCAAGGTCCTGGCCGAAGCACTGCGCGGCCAGGCCGAACGCTTCGATGCCTTCGCCGGATTGCCGCACTACCCCTTCCCTGGCGGACGGATGTTCCAGGTACCCTTCAGCGCCCTCGGCGCCTGGTACTACACGCTGCGTGACAAGCTCGGCGTGTAATCCCGCCTATAAACAAAATCGGCGCCCGAGCAGACTGTGTGAAAACGTTCTGAACTGAACCGGTTCAATACAAACGCCTCGATTGATTCGGGGCGTTTGTGTTTTTACTAGTGCAATGATGCAAAGTGCAGCGCTCAGGTCAGCAGCTCGATCATGCGGCGTGCCCCGAGTACCGAAATAGCACGTTTGAGGTTGTA